>NZ_JBALBZ010000205.1:0-6322 GCF_036919495.1 Nostoc sp. | reverse complement strand
TTCGGGGGTCATGCCTATGGTTTAAGTAAGTATTGTGTTCTCCCCATACTACACTCATGAATCAGTATTTCTGCAAAAATGGGATGCTCCCAATTGTTGTGCTAGCATCTAAGTTTTGAATTTCATTGAAAGCTACCAGATTAAGCTTGCGACATTGAAGATAATTTTCTAGTTCTGCTATTTGCAGCCTTTCATTAGTCTTAATTATTTCTGACAAATTTGGGTTAGAATCTGTTAGGAGCAATCTCATATATTCACGATATAAAGGCTCCACTTTCTCATGGAATGAGAACTGTAAATCTGTATTAATTGACGAAAGATTGTTGCGAACTAAAGTGACATTTTCAATTGCTGCACTATATGCTTGTAGAGCTTCTTTATATTTTCCCTGCTCCTTGTACAAAATTCCTAATTGCTGCTGCCATTGATAGGCAAGATCCCATGCGTGAACTGATTGAGCCAATCCCAAAGCTTCTTCAAAATCTGGTTGTGATTGCTCTAGTTTTAATTCACCTAAAGTGCCAAAACTCTCTGACTGTAATCTCTGACTATTAGTAATTTTAGCTGTTTTTAAAGCAGATTCAGCATATTCAATAGCTAGTGAATGGAACTGTTGGTCTGGAATTTTATTCAGACTTTTAGAAAAGTTCAGCTTGGCATAAACAGAATAGCTGGCTGGTAATTGAGAAAATGTCGAATGATTTTTTAAAAGCCAATCTACAGCAGGCTGTATCTGTTGAATAATTCTAGTACGAAGGGAGGCTAATTTTTTATTACCTAATTTTGACTCTACTGCTAACCATTGCTCAAAGTCTAACATTAAGCTCAGGTGATGTAATTGAGCTTGCAATTGTACTTCCTTTGGAGTATTTAAGCTGTCAATCAATTGTTGATAAATGTTAAGTGAGTCAAGTGCCTGTTTTTGAATCAAATTGACAAATTCTTTCTGAAAAACGGGTTCTTCTATTTCTAAATATTGATTTCGTGCTTGCTTGTAAATATCCTGGCTAGTACTACCTAATGAAAGCAGAATCCCGCTAGTGTCAATAGAAGGTATCCACTTAGCAGCAGATAATATTTCTGACAAGACTTTTTTTGATTCATCAAGCTTGCCCAACCGACGCAAGACTTCTCCCAAGTTGTGCAATCCGAGTAAGTTTACGGGTGAAAGAATTTGCTTATTAATGGTTGCCGTCAGCAGTTTTTCCATCTTATCAGTAGGTTGCTGTGGCGTAGTGGCGCAAAGAGAAGCATTTGCGTCTAACTTCAAAGCTGACAATAGCGTATTACAAGCCCGATAATGTAAGCCCAGCGCTTGTAGAGCAAGATTCTGGTTGATTAAACTCCCGGTAATACCATCTTCATAGTGGAGTTTTTGATAAATTTTCGTAGCTTTTTGCCAAGTTTCAAAAGCCTTCTCTGCTTGGCCGATATCCAATTGCTTTTGACCTCTTTGGGTCAGTAAATTCGCCTCTTTCTGTTGTTGTGCTTCTTTATTTATAGTTTGAGCGGAGATAAGAAATGGTTGGCTCACAACTATAGACAACCCGAAAATGACTAGCAACAAGTACTTGAACCAATGTCGGAGTCTAATCATTCTTCTGAGTCGTTTTCGTCATTGGTAATATTCTTGATACATGAGATTCTTGAGAACACGGGCTGGCAGACAACGAAGCATTAGGAACGACAGTATTGGGTTGTTTTACCGTCAAAATAAAATTCCCATCAGAATCTTGTATCAAGGCTTGGGCTTCTATGATTTGTGTTGGTTCTTCGCTTGAGTATGACTTTGGTTCCTCTGAATTATTAATAGCTTCACCTGAAACCAAGTTACTCTGCCAACTCAAATAGCTAGCTGGCAGGTCGTTAGAACTAGTTGGAAGACCGTTAGTACCAGTAATGACCAATTTACTCCTAGTTACTGCCCCCGATCGTCCCTGACAAACCGATACAATCTCAGGAGTTGCACGAATCGCTGCTGGTTCTGCTTTAGCCTGCACAGGATTAGTAAATAAGGTGTTGATCTGAATCGTACCATTCAATCCGAACCGTGAACTAGCTGTAATTTTGCTATCAGGAGAAAGGAATATTCCTTTGGTGTTGATTCTGATATTACCGCCTTGTCCTTCAAAAGCATTCGCTGTGATGCTGCTATTTTTTATTGCAACTAGGATATTTGTGTTGATGATGATGTTACCGCCGTCACCATTAGTACCTTGTTGTCCAGCAGTCGCAGAAATACTGGCATTGTTTAGTTGAACATATTTTGAGTTAACAGCAATATTTCCACCTTGACCAACAGCAGTAGTAGCGGCAAGACCTCCGTTATTTGAAATGTTGATTGTATCAGCGTTAATATTAATTATACCAGCATTGCCATCACCATCATTCTTGACACTAATTAATGCGCCATCTGCAATATTTAACTTGTTAGTATTAATCGTTATACTTCCTGAATCCCCTCTCAAATCTGAAGGCAGCAGATATAGCTCTTGAAAAGTTTTATTGGAATCAACAACAGATGAATTGATAAGACTGGGATTTACAGCGCCTGGAACTCTACCTATTACATCGATAGAATCAGAAGCATTAATGATAAGGCTATCAGCTTTCCCAGTTGAGCGAGTAGAAGTATTAATTATTCCGCCATCCCTAATTGTTAACTTTTTTGTATTAACTATTAATTTACCACTATTACCACTGCTATAAGTTGCAGTAACCAAAGAGCTTGGGGTAAAGACATTTGGTACTACTCCAACAAGTTCTACAGAGTTATTAGAATTTACAGTTACATCCCCTCCAGAGCCACTTCCCAGAGCTAAAGAACCAATAATACCCCCATTTTTGGCACTTAAAATTCCTGTTGAAAGAACTAGATTACCAGCATTCCCAGAGCCAGAAGCTCTAGTAAGAAGAGTACTAGAAAGCTGTGAAGCTCCCGATAAGTAACCAATGACTTGAATAGATTCAGGAGTATTAACTGTTAAGTTACCACCTTTGCCAGTCCCAAAAGTTGAAGTGAGGATTTCTCCACCACCTTCTATAGATAAATTTTTCGTAACCAGAGTAAGATTGCCACTATTTCCAGAGCCAAAGGTTGAAGTAATGATATTACTAGGTAGTTGAAGAATGGAAGAGGAACCGTCAGCAACTTGAGTAAATTCGGAAGCATTCACGAAGACATCGCCCCCCCTACCTACACCATAAGTTTTAGCAGCTATTGCTGCTCCATCCTGAAGAATTAGATTTTTAGTTGAAATTTCGATTTTTCCTCCATCTCCTACTAAAGTTTCATTAACCAAGCTAGTAGGGATTGTTCCATTCCGAGAAGTTCCTATTATTCTCAATTCTTCAGAGGCATTTACAATAATGTCACCTGATAATTTATTCCCTTGGTTTTGAATTAAAAATATTGAGCCACTTCCTAGCTCCACATCAGCAGCTTGTGCTTGAATAGAACCACTACCAAAGCCACTAACATCTGCTATTGACTGTTGAGATAGTTGAATATTTTTGAAGCTAACGGCATCTTCATAACTCAAATTCCAACCATTATAAGCTGGATTAATGTGTACTATTCCTTTGTCAACACTACCTAACTCAATTCGCCCTTCACTTGCCTCAAGCTTTCCTCCCTCTAAAGTTACGTCACCACCCACTAAAGCTAAAGTGTTCTCTGGCTTTACACGTAAGCCATTTGAGCTAGTGGTTCTAATAAATGGTGAGAATGGGCCATTGAGAGTCAGATTGTGTCCTGTACCTTGAGCTTGAATTACGCCTGGATTACCATCAAATCCTAAGCCAATAGGTACGCTTACTGTTAACAAGGGTTGATTTTGTGGAGCTTTTGCGCTGAATTGGCTGCCATCAGCAAAGTTAATCCTGTTAGCAGTGCTACCTAAGAACGAACCACCGATATTTAGGACAGCATTGGGGCCAAGAATAATCCCATTAGGATTAATTAGAAACAGGTTAGCACTGCCGTTAGCTTTCAGTAAACCATCAATGTTAGAGATAGATAAACCAGTTACTCGACTAATAATGTTTTGAACATTTGAGGCATTATTAAAGTAAGCGGTGCTACCTGTGGATAGAGAAAATTGCTCGAAGCTGTGAAATAAGTTGTTTCCTGCTTGCGTTCCTCCAGTAATATTGCTGGTATTGCCTTGTGGCGTAACTATAGAATTGACAGGTAATGTATTATCTGGAACAATCTGTGCCATCGCCGATGAGGAGAATAACACATAAAATAGGGAAGCTAAATGCTGACAAAAAATAAGAGAAATATTTGATTTTTTTTTCATCTGAGCTTTTAATTAACTCCAGTGAGCAAAACTTCTCTTTTGTAACTAAGTTGACGGTGTTACATCACGACGAAATACAAATAAATTATTTGTTGCACCTCGTCCTACCCTAATTTCTTGATCTAAGTAGGAGGTTATCCATAAAGCTTCTTTCTGTAGGAATTCTAATACTGGTATTTTTAACTCAGGAAAACTCCAATTAGACAACGCAAAGGGTTTTGTCCCTTGTATGGAAAATGAATTAAAGGACACTGTGGCAGTTTTCTCATCCGTATCCGTACCCCATTTCCAATGTCCATTAGCTTGTAACTGCCACTCGCCTAAAATGGGTAATTCAAGCTGGGCGCTATTAGAGGCTGAGATTTTTCTGGTATTACTGTCACTAGCCAATGTTTGCCACACGCGTTTAATTTTGATTACACCCAAAAAATCTGGAATTGATGCAATCTGGCGTGTGACGATTGTCCCACTAGATGCATACACTAATTGCCAGTTACCTAGTAGAGAAGGAAGATAGTTAGGCTGAAGTGGTTGCGGAATAGGACTTATGCCCTCCAACTGTTGTATAAGTTGATCAATAAGTTCGTCAGAGGTTGGAAATAGGCTTTGCTGTAGTCCCAATTTATCTATACGTAATAAAAGCTCAGTTTTTAAAGCAAATCTGGCTGCATTATTCTCTAGCATGTCTATAATTCTACTTCTATGCTTGAAAGTTACTGTCAATAGTAATTATTAGTCATCAGTGATATTTTTAAGCACAAGCAGCCCACCAACTAAGTCTGTATGGCGCTTGTTACGTATTCAAGCGTTAGTATAAGTGTTGAAGGGGAGCAGTATGCGGTATCTGTAGGTTGTGATCGGGAGCAATGCGATTTTGTGAGGTGCTTAAAATTCCGGTGCTAAATCACATATTTAGGGGTGCGATCACAGCCAAACAACTGTTTTTATTGAGAATCTAGGTTTGTAACTGAGAATTAAAGTCCGATCTAACAAAATCGCATTGCTCCCGTTGCGATCGCGGATACTGCCTTTGCTTGTAAGCTAATGCACTACAAATGTGTAAGAAATATTGGTGCTTTAGTTTGGCAATGCAAGTCATGCCAGCAACGTATTTTTTGTCACTCATAGAAATTATGGAAACTCAGCTAAATCGGGAACACAGGAAACGCAATCTTACATCGTTCTTCATTGAAAGCAGTTGCTTATATTATTATTGACAGCGTTGCTAGGAACTGAGAAAAGTAATTTTTTGCAACAAAACTTCAAATGGTCATATACAGTAGCCCAGATGATGGAGAAATTCGCTACGAATTAATGCTTTGCTGTACTAAGGTCGATGACTGACAGTTGTGAGAACGGCCAATATTTAACCTGCAAATACTCTGCCTTGGCTTAAAAAAGCAAATACACTCTTTATTTGCTTTGGATGTAGCGAAAATTTTTGTCTCCCTTGTAACCAGAAGCTTTCGCTAAGTCCTTGAGGTTCTGTACGCCGCTATATTGCTGCCCGTTGATGACCCAAGTGGGAAAGCCAGGAACTTTCGCAGCTTTGCACCAATCTGGATGAGCGTTTAAACCTCTCTTGTCACACTCCACCTTGATGCTGTCACTGATAATCTGGTAGGCTTCTTTACCAAAGAGCAACTTTTGTTCGTGACAGTGGGGACACCACCAAGCAACGTATTCTTTTGCACCTATGTTCGCTAGATGTCGTGCCAGTGCTATTTCTGCATCACCAGAAGTGGTGGTGACTTCCCAGGCGACTCCAGGCTGAGGGTGTTCCTTGGGCAGGAAGAAGATGATTGATGGCGACTTTTGGTTGTCTGTTTGCCCTGCTCCCTCTGTCAGTAGTGCAGAGCCAGAACTCGTACCAACACAGATAATGGAGAGCGTTAACAGTGCAAGTAAAAGAGGGTGTTTGATGAATGGCACTAAGAAAAGCCAAAACACTTGTGGTTAAGCACTTTGCAATTGCTTGCGTAATTCGTGCCGGGGTTTCGTCATCAAAGGGTAAATTT
>NZ_JBALBZ010000204.1:0-12156 GCF_036919495.1 Nostoc sp. | reverse complement strand
TGGCTTTCGTAACTTTAGCAATTTTAGATTACGCAGTTTATTAAACTGGCATTTTAGTATTGATTCTCCATAAAACTAGCGGAAGAACCAAAATTTCTTACTTAATATAGTTCTGTTTAGCCATAGATTTAGAGTATTTTCAAATAATTAAGGCTATAATTACCTGTATAAATTTTTATTTTATTTAAATAAAATACCTGAAATACTATTAGTAAAAAATAAATTACTTAATTGGATTATAAAACAGAACATAAGGTACATAGAAAATATGTATATAATTTATCCTGCTTAATTATCTAATAATTTATATTCTAAAAATCTCAAAAAAATACTTGATCTCACATATTATTAGCTATACTAATATTTAGATAGACTAACATTAGCCAAAGAATTATAGTGTTTATCGTCTGAGTGAGTTACATCTGGTTGCAGTGAGGGGCTAGAGGCGAAGGTGTACCTCATACAATTAAGGACTGCTATAACAGGTATTTCTAAAAATACAGGATGCATCAGAGGAGTTGCTTGTTTTATCTGAAATGCTAGTGCATCAATTGCTGTTTTTTGTAATTTTTCTGCAATCAATCGCAATAAATTTTGTCTACTACCATCTATAAAAACGAGTGGAGACTAGGAAGTGGTAAGTAGCAAAAATAAATAGGAGATAGAGAGAAAATAATACTCCTAACTCCTCAGTTTTGGCTGTTTTGTATTTATTTTTAGCACGAGGAAAAGCATGAAAAATACTCAAGTCGCAATTAACGAACTACTTAGTGAAACACCTTGCAAATCTAACCAGAAAAAATTTACTGGTCAGAAAAAACTCACTTGCACAAAACCACCACAACCAGGTGCAACCCAAGGAAATTGCCCTTTTGATGGAGCGATGGTTTCTGTCGGAGCTATTACTGATGCTGTTCATTTAGTACATGGTGCTGTTTCTTGTACTCACAATCCTTGGGCAACTCATGGCAGCCTATCATCAGGCTCACAATTATACCAAACTGCTTTTACTACTGATTTTAGTGAAGGTAATATCGTTTTTGGTGGAGAAAAGAAACTGTACAAAGCGATTGTGGCTGTTGCTCAACGCTATCATCCTGCTGCTATTTTCGTTTACGCTACTTGTTTGTCTGCTTTGATTGGTGATGATATTGATAGTGTTTGTAAACTAGCTGCACAACAAATTAATCTTCCAGTTATCTATGTAAATGCGCCTGGATTTCTTGGTAGTAAAAATTTAGGGAATCGCATCGGTAATGAAACTTTATTGAATGCTGTTATTGGTACAGCCGAACCGGAATTTACTACACCATTCGATATTAATATTGTTGGTGACTATAATGTTGCCGGTGAAACGTGGAATATCTTACCATTATTCCAAAAAATGGGAATTCGCGTTCTTTCTAAAATTACAGGAGATGCTCGTTATCAAGAAGTTTGCTATGCTCATCGTGCCAAATTAAATGTAGTACTTTGCTCAAATGTAGCTATACAGATGGCGCAAACTATGGCGGAACGCTATGGAATTCCTTATATTGAAAAATCGTTCTATGGTGCGACCAACTTAAACGATTGCTTGCGAAATGTTGCGGCAAAATTAAGCATATCCTTGGGAGATAGTGTTATTGCCTCTGAACTGCAAGAACGTACAGAAAAGTTAATTTCCCAAGAAAATGCTGCTCTAGATATTGCTCTAGCTCCTTACCTTGCTGATTTAAAAGGTAAACGGATTATTCTTTCTACTGGTGGTGTGAAAAGTTGGTCGCTTATTTTAGCAGCCCAAGATTTGGGAATGGAAGTTATTGCAGCTACAGATGGCAAAACAACAGAAGAGGAGAAAGCTAAAATTAAACAATATCTTGGTGCAGATGCAATGCTTTTGTCTGATACAACTCCCCAGGCTTTATTAAAGGTATTACACCAAACAAAAGCTGATGTATTGATTACTGGGGCTGGCAATAAATATACAGCACTCAAAACGGGAATCCCTTTTTTAGACATTAACCATGAACGTCACCATGCTTACGCTGGTTATGCAGGTTTGGTGGTACTAGCACGCGAACTACATGAAGCCTTGTATAGTCCTATATGGGAGCAAATTAGCAAATCTGCTCCTTGGGATGAAAAAATCAGCTATCAGCTATAGGTGCAACTTTATTCTACCAACTTGATGTAATTGATCGTCTTCCACTACACTTTAAGGTGTGGTGGAAGATGCTTGTTTTCCAAATATCTGCTTTGTTGTACAAAGAGAAGCGACTTGTTTAGCGATCAATCCAACCCCTCACTACTGGCAATTGTGCAGAGAACCATAGCGCACCTAAGATATTTAGACTGCCACAGACGATCAAGGCATTAGTCGCACCAAAATTCTGTGCCAAAGTTCCGGCTAACAGATTCCCAAAGGGCATCATACCCACCATTGCTAGGGCATAAAAACTCATCACCCGTCCCCGCTTATCCTCGGCAACTAGGGTTTGGATAATCATATTACTACTGGCTAATCAGGAGGATAGAAAAGCAGCCTGTAAACACCAGTATGATTATGGATAATCCAACTTGACGCGATAGTGAGAAGGAAATCACACTTATTCCAATCAAGACTTGAGCGACTACAATCAAACGTTCTAAGCCCGCAATCCCTCGCCTAACACTCAGATACAAACAAGCAAACAACGAGCCAATAGGCGCTGAGGTGCTGAGGTGAGCCATCGTAGTTGCATCCCCATTTAAAATCTTAGCCGCGAAGATGGGCATGAGCGCGACATGAGACATCCCGACTAAACCTTGTAATGCCAGTATTAATAAAATTGCTCTAATCGGCTGGAATTTGGAGACATATTCAAAGCCCTCCCGCAATTTATGTAAAGTATCGCTCAAGCTCGTTAGGGTCAACGTGGGTCTGACTTTCAGCCGCATCGCTAGCAGGGTAAAGATGGCAGGAATATAGCTGAGGGTATCGTAAAGAAAACAATATTTTACCCCTAGTGTAGCAATCAAAATCCCGCCCATAGCCGGCCCCAATACCGAAGAGGAACTTAACATTACTGAATTCAAGGCGATCGCATTACCCCAATCAGCGCGATCGTCTACAGTTTCGGTGACGATTGTATGGCGCACGGGCATATCTAATCCCTTGAGCAAACCATTGAGAACACTCAATACCAATAGGATGGGAAACGTAATCCAATTTGTAAAGGTAAGAATCGTTAATGCCAAGGAAACGCTAATTCCCACTATCTGCACCAGCATTAACAAGTCACGACGACTCCAGCGATCGGACAATACGCCGGAAAAGGGAATCACTAATAACGTAGGTAAAAATTGCACAAACCCGGCAATTCCCAACAACCAAGCTGATTGAGTCAAATCGTATACCAGCCAAGGAATAGTTAACTGCTGGGTCATAACTGTTCCAGACATTGATAGTAACTGTCCCCCGAAAAACAGGCGAAAGTTACGCCAGCGCAAGGCGGGTAAATGGTGGTACGTGATATTACTGATGCTTTCCCCTAGTTGTCTATGCCAAATTTTCATGAGGAAAATCTTATCATGGTTTACTAATAATTAGATTAACTAAGAATTATCAAATAATCGCGTAGTTTACTACCCAGGCATCGCTGATCTGTCTGAGCTAGGGCTTTTGCACATTGACATCGGATCGCTATAGAAGAGGATTGGTCTGCAAAAACGTAGGAAGTTACTATAGCGGTTCTCGAATGGAAGCAATACAGTTTGACCTCTCTCCAAACCTCTCTCCTAAAAGGAGAGAGGTTTTGAATCTTACTCCCCTTCCCTATAAGAGAAGGGGCTGGGGGTTAGGTCTGTATTGCACTCAACAGAGAAGCGCTATATTTAGCAACTACATACTACGACAAATCTATCGGAATACTGTATGATGATTTCAGTTATACTCCCAGCATTGGAA
Organism: Nostoc sp.; assembly: GCF_036919495.1. GTDB lineage: Bacteria > Cyanobacteriota > Cyanobacteriia > Cyanobacteriales > Nostocaceae > Nostoc. The sequence goes on along the minus strand of NZ_JBALBZ010000204.1, from coordinate 8,228 downwards.
TGTTGCTATCAGAGTATCGGCAAAATTCCCAAGGAAATAGGCGAGTGTGAACACCTCCCGATAGATCAAACTCTGGAGAATCTTAATGGGCTATAAACATATAGAAGTTAAACAGGTAGCTGGTTTCATCGGTGCAGAAATCGGCGGCGTAGACCTTTCTCGCTCTCTTTCTGAGGATCAAGTCCAAGAAATTCGCAAAGCGCTATTGAAGTGGAAAGTTGTGTTCTTTCGTGGTCAGAACATCGATCATGCTGCCCAGGTCGAGTTCACATCTCGTTTTGGTGAAGTTACTTTCGCCCATCCCTTGGGAGAGCCTGAACCAGTTTCGGGATTCCCCCAGATCAAACCTGTAGACCGTAGACTCTATGAAAAGCAATATGGTTTTCGTACTGGCGGCCCTTGGCACACTGATGTAACGGCAGCGATTAACCCACCAGCAGCGTCAATTTTACGCGCAGTTAATGTCCCTAGTTTCGGTGGTGATACCCAGTGGAGTAATCTCGTTGCCGCTTATGAGGGACTCTCAGCACCCCTGCGATCGCTAGCTGATACATTAAAAGCGGAACATCGCTTTAATGGAGGCGGTTATCAACCGCGCAATAACAAATTCGACGAGCGCATTGCTGTCAATCCCCTAGTTTCTATTCACCCAGTCGTCAGAGTTCATCCTGAAACTGGTGAGCGTGCCTTGTTCGTCAACCCTGGCTTCGTCTCCCGCATTGTTGATGTGTCACCAGAAGAGAGCAGACTGTTGCTAGAGTTGTTCTTTAAGCAAGTCACCAAACCTGCCTACACCACCCGCTTCCGTTGGAACAACGGTGATATCGCCTTCTGGGACAACCGCGCCACCGTGCATTTGGCTCCTCAAGATTTGGATCATTTGGATGTCGAACGTCTCCTCTATCGCACCACCATCACAGGCGATGTTCCAGTCGGGGTTGATGGTTTCCGTTCAGAAGTGGTTCAAGGTGAAGCTTTCAGCGCTGAAGTACCAAGCGTCTTCAAGCAGAAAGCTGAGTCTAAGGAAGCACAACCAGTCCTTTCGTAAAGCTGAGTTATAAGTCATGAGTGCTGAGTAAATTAAAAACTACTCAGTACTTATGAACGCAGACATGAACCCCTTGTAAAGCAACGAGGGTGATTTTGCATGACTGATGTATACCCCTAAATCTAAATCTAAGGAGATCCAATTATGACACTCACGGCAAGCCGGATTGAGATTACACCCACCGAAGCGGCTCTTGGTGCAGTGATTACCGGATTCGATGTTAATTCTGTGGAACCAGAGGTAATTCTACAACTCAAACAGGCATGGCGATCGCGCCATCTTCTCATCTTCAAAAACCAAATATTAACTGACGATTAGTTGTTAGCCTTTGCCAATTACTTTGGCGATATTCTTCAACAACCTGCTTATATCCGCAAAGGAGAAACAGAAGAATACCTGCCGCCCCTAGTTCTCACTCTCGCAAATGCTGCTTCTGAAGAAAGTTCAGTCAATATTCGACCGAACTATCAGGAACTTTTACCTCACATCGATCACTACTGGCTGCCTGTACCATCTAGCGGTTCTTTCTTATATGCAGTAGAAGTACCTGAGAATGGCCCTAATACCTATTGGGTAAATTTAGCTCAGGCTTACGACGAGCTAGATGATGCTACCAAACAGCAAATTGCTGGCTTGCAAGCTCGTTACTTTAATCCCTATGGTAATAGCGATCGGGATGAGTATGGTCAGCCTAAATATGCAGCTGGTCGCACTCCAGAACCAGGCGAACGAGTAGCAATTCATCCTCTGGTTCGCACACATCCAGATACAGGCAAAAAGATCCTCTTTTTCAATGCAGCTAGCGATGTAGACATCGTGGATTATGACCATGTAGAAGGGGCAAAACTAGTTGCAAAGTTGCAAGAGCATATCAAACAACCCCGATTTGCCTATCGTCACCAATGGAGCAAGGGCGACCTACTTTATTGGGATAACCAAGCAACGGCTCACTACCGCCCTGAATTTGATGCCAATGCCACTCGTATTCTCAAACGGGTTAGCCTTCGGGGTAGTCGTCCTTTCTAAAGGTTTAACAATCTAAGAATATAGAACGAAATGAGGTCGTTGATTGTTGACAGTTAACAGTCAACGGTCAACACTACAGGATTAACAACCATGATTAAACCTTATGTCAGGAAACGATTAATTTCCAGGCGAGATTTGCTTTATACCTTGTATGGGTTCGCCTCTTTCGCTACATTGGTAGGCTGTGGAGCAAATGCTGGTAGTGGAAACAAGAATACGATAAGTAACAATAACAACACTATTGGCAGTAATAGCGGTAGCAATAATAGCAAGCCTAAACTTATTCGGCTTGGCTTCACATCATTTGGCGATCTAACAAGAGAAAAAGGTGTAATCGAAAAGCGTTTAGCTCCTTTGGGAGTAGATGTTAGCTGGTCGAAATTTATCTCCGGGCCACCCCTGCTGGAAGCCTTAAGCGTGGGTAGCCTTGATGGGGGACAAGTCGGGGAAACGCCGCCTATCTTTGCTCAGGCTGCTGGTAACAATTTGGTTTACCTAGTGAATATCCCGGCAGGTACGGGGGAAAGTTATGGGATTATTGTGTCAAAGGATTCTCCCATTAAAACGGTGGCGGATCTTAAAGGCAAAAAGGTTGCCTATGCCAGAGGAACTGCTCTGACCTATTTTTTGGCGAAAGCGCTGGAAGAAGTTGGGCTGAAGTTTAACGATGTTCAAGGTGTGAATTTGACTGTTGCTGATGGACAATCAGCATTTTTAAACAAAACTGTTGATGCCTATGTAGCGATCGACCCCACACTGATCAAGCTTCAACAAGAGGGAACGATCCGAGTGTTGCGGGATGCTCAGGGAATTAAAACACCAGGCTCTTTCTACTTAGCTGCCAGAGAATTTGCTAGTAATAACCTTGAACTCTTCAAAGCAATTCTAGAAGAGTATTATCAAGTTGGAGAGTGGGCAAATCAAAACAGGCGAGCTGCGGCTGAAATCCTTGCTCCGAAGTTAAAGGTTGATGTGCCAACGATGGAAACAATGTTGTCTCGACGAAAGTACGATATGCAACCTATTAATGAGCAAGTGCTGGGAGATCAACAACAGGTTGCCGATCTTTTGTACCAATTAAAAATTGTGCCAAAACAAGTCGATGTCCGGGAAGCAACTCTGACTTCTGAGCAGTATGCGGAAATTATACCGGATAGTATCAGAAATAAGGCTTGATTTAGCGATCGCAAACTAGCTAAACGAAAATAAAGAGGCTGTGTCAGAAGATATAACACTGGGTGAAAAAGAGGATAACTAATGCTCAATAGCTAATATGTCCTTTTCCTGACAGCTATTGCCTTTCTTCCACATCTATGGGATTTTTATTTTAAGGAAGTACGGTTTGGCGACCAAATTATCGTAGTTTAAATCCGGAAAATCGTCAGAAACACGCTACAGTATTTGGTTGCTTGTTAGCGGTAAATTTGACCCTTTAGCTTAAATCCCTAGAAACAATCCAAATGTGCATATTCAATAAATTCAATGGGGGTCAGATTTTTGCTCAGTCGTTGCTGGGCATTTTGTTGTTAACTGCTTGTTCTTCCCCAAATTCTCAGTCTTTAACCACCTCTACTCCCAGCGCGTCTAATCCAACAGCAGCAAGCGATACTTTAAAGCTTCTCTATTGGCAAGCACCAACTATTCTTAATCCCCATCTAGCTCAAGGTAGCAAAGACTTTGAAGCTAGTCGAATTACTTATGAACCTCTAGCCAGCTTCGATAAAGATGGTAAATTAGTCCCTTTTCTCGCAGCAGAAATCCCCTCTTTAGAGAACGGTGGAGTAGCTAAAGATGGTAAATCAGTAACTTGGAAACTCAAAAAAGAAGTTAAATGGTCTGATGGTAAACCTTTTACGGCTGCGGATGTGGTGTTTACCTACCAATTTGTGAGTAATTCATCTGTCGGTGCAACCACTGCTGCTAATTATCAAGCTGTCAAAAGCGTTGAACCCGTGGATGACTATACTGTTAAAATCAATTTTCAGGAGCCTAACCCAGCTTGGTCATTACCGTTTGTTGGTTCCAACGGGTCAATCATCCCCCATCAGTGAGAGGTTAAGATAATTTTACTTTTGTCAATAAGCAATAGTACTTAAAATTCTGATAAAAATGGGGCTAATCAACAGAGTTTTTGAGCGTGCGATCACCTCATATTTAAAAGCATCATTCGTTTTTGCCTCAGAATTCAGTATAAAAGTTAATCTTATACTCAGTATTTTACCCACCTTTCAGCATGATTACTAATTGACAAAAATGATTTTGTCTTAACCTCTCACCGGGAGCAACGCGATTTGGTGAGGTTGAGCAAAAAAGGTGCGATCGCTAAAAACCTATGTAGGCGTACTTAGAATAGTTATCACGTCAGACCGAGTATTAATGCTGCGTTAACTTGTAGATGATTTTAGGATAAAAAAAAGGTAGGATTCCCTTTGGAGTAAAGGTTTTGATATCTGAGATCAAAACAAAAACAGGGAATGCTTACCATGAAAAATAATATATATTGTACTTTTGATTTAAGCAAATCGTTAGAACACTTTCAAGAAAAAGTTACGAAAATTTTAGAATTAACGAATATTCCAGAATGGAATGGACAAACTTTCAAATTACGTGAAAAAGAAATTAGGGAATCGGCATTAATTTTAGCAGGGGAATGTATTGCTTTGTTGCTTCATGACTTGTCTAAATCTCAAGAATTTTTGCACAAAACAATGCAGGAAACTCAGGGATGGTGGCACAATAAAACGCGAAAGCACGGTTGTAAAGAACGGCAAATATTAACAGTTGGTAATGTCGCAGTAACTTTAAAGCTACCGTATGTAGTTGAACGCCACACTCAACCAAATAAAAATAAAAAATCTACTCATGTTGGATTCTGCCCATTCTTAAGATATTTAGGAATGTCCGAAGGTTTAACCCCTGAAGTTTTATCGACTATTGCCCGATATGGTGCAATTGCTGGCTCCTTTGAGGCAGCACGGACAACATTAATTGATTGGGGCATAAATATCAGCTTAAAACGCATAGAACGGCTAACATATTACTTTGGTAAAATTGGTATAAATTTACGTGAATCAAAACTAACAAGTTTAGAGCTTGGTAGTTTACCGATTCGTAACATTCTTAAAGACCAGCGTGTTGTTATTGCTGTAGATGGCGGTCGTACACGGATTCGGATTAATAAGAAAGGTAGGCGTAAGGTTAAAACTAATCGTGTAGGCTTTACAGGAGAATGGATTGAGCCAAAACTATTAACAATTTATGTAGTGAATGAGCAAGGTGAAAAAATCAAGAATGGAGAGATTCCAATTACCAATGATGGAACTTATAAAGGATATCAAGGGTTTTTGCAGATATTAGAGATGTACTTGGTTAATTTAGGTATTAGTCAGGCGAAACAGGTTTTATTAATTGCAGATGGAGCAGAATGGATCTGGATACATATTCCTCCTTTACTTAAAAAATTAAAATGCCCACCTGAAACTTATCAATTATTAGACTTTTTTCACGCAGCATCACATTTACAAGACTTCGCTGATGCTGCTTTTAGCACAAACAATGAGCGTCAACAATGGTTTCAAAAAGCTCGAAAAACTTTAAAAACAGGTCAGGCACTAGATTTAATGAGAAACATGGGTGAATTTATTTCTGAGGCGAACGGAGAGCGCCTCAAAATTTTGGTACGAGAGCGAAATTATATTTTAAAAGCTTACCGACGCAGGCTTTTAAGATATAACGAAGTTGCATCCCGAAAATTACCTCTTGGTAGTGGTGCGGTTGAAAGTTTGATTCGTCAAGTCGTTAATTTGCGTATGAAAGGTAATAGTAAGTTTTGGCTTCAAGATAACGCAGAAATTATGCTGCATCTCCGTTGTCAATGGATAGCTAAAAGTTGGGATAATTTTTCTGATGCTATCTTTAATTCGTTTATCAAACCCCAAACTGGCTGATAAATTTTATACTTCAATTCTGTACCCAATTGATTTTCTGCCATAATTGATACCAAGTCTTAAAGAATTATTGCAGATATATTTGGAAATAATCGTCAAATGATTTACTAGCAATCTTTTTGAGATATCTCATCAAGATGATTTTTCGTGTAATTACGTGTATTAATTGCAAATAAAATTACCTCATACACAAATGTAAGTTTTAGCGATCGCACCTTTTTCACCCAACCTCACAAAATCGCGTTGCTCCCGATTAGATATCAGCTTCGGATCTTTTTTAGAACGAATTGCGATTAATGAGACTGACCCTAATAAACAAACCAAAGACGGTGAACGCTCCAGCATAGAGTTCCCCCATCCTTTTTTTAAAGATTTGAAAGTGCGTCAGGCTTTTAACTATGCTATTGACCGTGACACGATTAATCAACAGTTATATGGTCAAACTGGTCGTTCTGTAACAAATATTTTAGTAGCGCCAGATATTTATAATTCAACTAATACGAAATATGAATTTGATTTGAAAAAAGCCAATGCTTTGTTAGATGAAGCTGGATGGAAAGATACTAACGGCAACAGCATTCGGGATAAAAATGGTCTAGAACTTAAGGTTTTGTTTCAAAGTTCAGTCAACCCAGTCCGCCAGAAAACTCAGGAAATTATTAAACAATCGCTAACTTCTATTGGTGTAGGGGTAGAACTAAAAAGTATTGATTCAAGTATTTTCTTTTCTAGTGACCCTGCTAACGCAGATACTATGGCTCGCTTTCAGGCTGATTTACAAATGTTTAGTAGTGGTAATAGTAACCCAGATCCAGGTACTTATCTGAAAGCTTGGACTTGTAATGAGATTCCTCAGAAGAAAAATAATTGGTCGAAACCAAATAGTTCTCGTTACTGTAACCCTGAATATGACAAGCTTTGGCAACAATCTAATACAGAATTAGATCCACAAAAACGCCGACAATTAATTATTCAAATGAACGATTTGTTAATTAAAGAACAAGCTGTGATTCCTCTAATTTCTCGCGCCAATGTTAATGGAGTTAGTAACAGACTCACTGGTATAGATTCAACTCCTTGGGACGATCGCACCTGGAATATTAAAGATTGGCGACTAAAGTGAACGACTAGGGATGAGGCAAGAGTTTTCCAATCCGGACTAAAGCTAGAGAAGTTGTCACTTTATGCCAAGTCCCTTTAAACAAAAGGTGTTAATTCACCAACAGTACTAGTTGACTGATTAGGCTGTAGAGATTTACGTAGTGTTACAATTGTAAGAATACTCACAACTGTAAGATAAATACGTTGTAGCCAGATAGTACTCAAGCTGAGGGTGATACGTCCGCCAATGATTCCACCTACAAACATTGTAAGACCAAGAATCATACCCAACTTGTAATCAATAATGCCTTGTATCATAAATATTAAAGTGGCAACCAACGAAGAAAATATATTAATAAGCTTAGTCGTAGCTATTGCTTGAACAAATGTCATGCGAAATAAAATTACGTAGGCTGCTGTAAGTAAAGTTACATAACCGCCACTGAAAAAGCCACCGTAAATACCAAGAATGAAGGTGACTACATAGCCTGCAATTTCTGCTATCCGTGAAGGTATTGCCTCTGCTGGAACTAGTCCGGCTTTCCTGTTCGCAATTGATAGCACCGTAACTACAATCATCGAGATAGAGATAATAAGTGGCATTGACCTTGACGGCACAACCAAAACAAGTAATGCTCCGACAATTGATGCAACCAGGGTTAGAACTATCAATAGTGGTAAGCGACGGCGGTCAATTACTCCTTTCCCAATAAAAGGTAATGTACCACCAACACTCATCAAAGTTAATGCCAGCATATTAGTAGCCAGGGCGGTACGCGGTTCAATCCCAAACTGAAGCATCACTGGTACAGTAATTAATGAAGTGCTACCCGTGATAACACTGATGACGCTTGCTATCAAAAAAACTGTAATCAGGATAAGCAATTGAGTAGTTACCAAGACATTACTCTTTAAAACTATAGTTTGTCGGTCAAGCTACTGGAGTTAATAATAAAAGTAAATTAGCATAAAAAGTCTCGCTAGTAGCAATGGCACAAGATGTCAGCTTCCCTGACACTGTTGGCGAAATATTTCTTCACATTAAAAAGCGATAAAAATTAATCAATTTGGAGAAATCGTAAGTGACTTCTTGCAGCAGTTTTGGC
>NZ_JBALBZ010000203.1:0-3357 GCF_036919495.1 Nostoc sp. | reverse complement strand
TCTTTATAGTACTTTTAGCAGATTATTGACACATTTTTTGACATTGTTTGATGCCTATATCTTAATAGTTTGGCATAACAAGTACTGAAGAACCTTATTAACTAGACGGCCATCTTCCATCTGAATAATGCGATCGGCAATATCAAGAATACGATTGTCGTGAGTTACCATCAAAATTGTACAAGCTTGTTCCTTAGCTAGTTTCTGCATTAATTCTACAACATCTCGCCCTGATTTACTATCTAAAGCAGCAGTCGGTTCGTCAGCTAAGACTAATTTAGGATGACTTACCAAAGCACGAGCTACAGCAACTCTTTGTTTTTGACCACCAGAAAGATCGTCAGGATAGTAATTTAATTTATGACTTAAACCAACTGCTTCTAACATAGCTTTAGATTTAGCAGAAGCTTCTTGTTTAGAAAAATTGCTGTGCAGTTCAGTTGACATTTGAACATTTTGAGATACAGTCATAAATCGTAGCAAGTTGTGAGCCTGGAAAATATATCCAGTATTTCGGCGAATATCAATAATTTGCTGATTATTCGCTTTACGGAGTTCCTGACCGAAAACTTTTAAACTACCACTTTGAATAGACCTTAAGCCACCTATTAGGGTTAACAAGGTTGTTTTACCTGACCCAGATTGACCCATCAAAATAATTATTTCACCTGGGTTAATTTGGAGATTAATGTCAAACAAAATCTGTTTACTTAATGCTCCTTGACCGAAATAGTGGTTAAGATTTTGAATTGATATAATAGGATATTTTTCCATAGTAGTTAGAAATTTAATCAAAATATATCAGCTGGGTCTGCGGATTGTACTTTACGCATTGCGATCGCTCCAGAGATAGCACACATAAACATTGTTAAACTGATCACAGTTGATGCTCTACTAAAATTCATAAAAATTGGCAAAAGAGTAGCATTGCGTGTCATGTCATACAATCCCAGGCATAATGCAAAACCTGGAATATATCCTAAAACTGACAGAATAATAGCTTCATGAAATACAATAGTAAATAAGAATGTACTTTTATATCCCATCGCTTTTAATGTGGCGTATTCTCCTAAGTGTTCGGATACATCTGAATATAGAATTTGATATACTATTACGGCTCCAACCATGAATCCCATAATTGTACCCACCGTAAAAATAAATCCAATTGCTGTACTACTTCTCCAATATTCTTTTTCTAGCTGAATAAATTCTTCTTTAGATAGAACGTTGACGTCTGGAGGTAATTCCCTCCTCATATCTTCTACTAAATTTTTAGTATTTACTCCTGGTTTTAATCGAATCACTCCAATATCAATTAGACCCTTTTGACGTTGATTGCTAAATATCCGCAAAAAATTTAAATCACTTGTAACTAAAGTGCCATTTGCAGCAAATGATGTTCCTAACTTAAATAAAGCTCCTATAGTAATTCGCCGATTATTTATTTCTGTAGTGATTGTTTTTCCTTGATCGAAGTCAGCAGCTATTGTTCCAAATTCCGAGCGGGAATCGCGGTCGAATAAAACAACATCTGGAATCTTGATTTTGTCTATATTCTCTTGTACTTCAGGTAAATCTAAAACATCTTCATCAGGATTAATTCCTATAGTAAAAATTTGGCGATTAGTATGGTTTTGTGGGTTAGCCCAAAAAGCAAAATCTATATATATAGAACTAACAGATTTTACACCATCAAAACTTTGCGCTTGGTATAAACGTCTTTGAGAAAATGCTTTCAAAGTATTCAAGGCAACAGTTCTAGGACTAATTAAAAAAATATCACCTTTAAACTTGGTATGTAGACGTACATTACTGTCATATAGCCCATCACTAAACCCTAGTTGCATAAACATCAGAATTACAGCAAAAGCAATACCTGCTAGGGCAATTATTAACCGAGGTTTTTTATGAGTAAGTTGTAGCCAAGCTACAGTCATTGGAAAGTTCATAGTGAATAAATTATATTAAGGCTTGATTACTACATTGACTTCTAAATTGGTAAGACCTGCAATAAGATGGCTATCTTTTAAACGTATTTTGACTTCAACTACTCTGGCATCAATTTTGGCTACTGGGTCAGTATTTAAAACATCTTTTTTACCAACTTCTAGACCAACTTGCTCAACTACACCCTCTATTGTTTTAGGAAAAGCACTACTAGAAATGAGCGCTTTTTGATTAACCTTCACCTTGCTAACATCTGTCTCATAAACTTCTGCAACGACATACATCTGTTGGGTGTTACCAATTCGCATAATACCTTGGTCAGAAATCGCTTCTCCCGAATGAGCAAAAACTTTGAGAATTTGACCAGATATCGGTGTCCGAATTATTGTACGTTCTAAACGAGCGATCGCTAGCTTAAGATTACTATCGGCTGATGCTAACTGAACTTTACTTTCTGCTAGCTTTAAATTTGCTTCTGCTGATTTAACTTGTGCCTGTGCATTTTGGAGAGAGGTATTTCGTGATTTTTCTAACTTAGCTAATGTAGCTTTTGCACTATTTAGTTCATTTTGTTTGCTACTAACTGCTAATGCTTTATCATCTAATGATTGTTGAGAAATTGCTCCTTCTTTTTGCAAAAAATAGAAGCGTTCTAAATCTTTTTCTTTAGCTTTTAAATCTACAGCTATTCCTGCTATTGTTGATTTTTGAGCAGCAATTTCTGACAATTGAGGAGTTTTTATCTGTTTAATTCGAGATTCAGCTTCTTGAATTTGAGCGGTACCAAACATACTTTCTGCTTTTAAGCGGGTACGAGCTTCTTCAAGCTGGCTAGCCGCAGCATTTTTTTCTGCTAATCGTTCTTGATAACTATCTAAATAGGCTAAGGCATTGCCTAACTTTACTTGTTGACCTTCTTTGACTAGTAACTGCCCAATCCGTTCTCCAACATTACCCCCAACTGTAATCACTTCTCCTTGAGGTTCGAGGCGACCTAGTGCTGTAACTGACCTAACCTGATTTCTTTGACTTTGAGCATTTGCTGTTATCGTCTTAGCTTTAGGTGGTTGAGTCAGAAAAACCTGTTCAATCTCCAAAATCCCAATTGCTAGGATACCAACGATTGACAGTGGAATGATCATTTTACCTGAAGGCTTAAAAGGTAGATAGAAATTCAACTTCATATCCTCAATAATTTAGGTGTAACTGAAGAAAGCAAATGGTTTGACTAGTTTTATAAGGATATCTGCAATGGCACAGCATGGTATTCACCAAATATTTCTATTTGAGTGAATAGATGAATCTAAGCTTCAATCATTAGACATCTCCAAAATAGTAACGTTCTGTGGTAAAAGAACATCAGAGAGCTTTTTTGACATAGAAATATGAGCAACATACTGAAACACATTG
>NZ_JBALBZ010000202.1:0-19684 GCF_036919495.1 Nostoc sp. | reverse complement strand
CGTAAACGGTGCTGCTAGCTTTCATCCCCTGCCTGAAGTACGAAATACGCAACTACGTTGCTGTTTCTCAGGGGTTTTCAGCATCTCCCTTATAAGTGATTAACCGGACTTGATATGAGTAGCAGTCGATGTTGTTGGCAAATCTGCTACAAGCAGGATTACGTACACGATCGCGCACAGACAAGGCTTCACAGAGATGTGAAGCCCAGAAATTTCTCTTTTGCGTCTTTGTTGATTAGCTGTTTTGCCGGACAGTGAACTTCAGCGACCAACGTGTTCTCGCCTCCAACGTCCAGGACTGTCGCCCACAACCTGATGGAAGGTTCGGGTGAATGCAGCTTGATCGGAGAAACCCGATTGCAGCGCGACATCGATTAAAGGAGTGCGAGTCTGGATGAGAAGTTCCTTGGAACGATCAATGCGGCGTTCGATGAGCCAACGGTGAGCCGAAACACCAAAGCTCACTTTGAACGACCGTGCGAAATGACTCACAGACATTTGGCATTCCTGAGCAACTCTAGCGAGATGGACATTCCCATCAAGGTGTTCTAGCAAAAGTTCGGTGGCCCGACGCTTTTGCCATGGGGCAAGCCCTCGCGGCGAGACTTCTGGTAGACGAGACAACCCGCCGTACTTCTGGAGCAGATGTGCACCGAAGATCAGACTGAACTGATCGAGAGCGAGGGAACTAGGCCAATCTTGCGACCCAATGAATGGCAGAACGTTCTTGGTCATCTGTGCGATGACCAGATCATCCTCACAAATCACAAATTTATAGCTTCCAATCGGCTGGATGTTGTGATCTCGTGCGATTTCGTCGAGACCCTCTCGAGGTACGTGGTAGTGAACATAGTCGAAACCGCAATCAACGAAGCACACAGGTTTCGATTGCAGATCGATAATGCTTGTCCGGTACGCAGGTATGTATGGAACCGCAATCTCGCGGTCGTCTATACAAAGTTCATAGCTGTGTAAGGGAACGGGCTTGATCGCAACGGATACGTGAATTGCGGGTTCTTCAGGAATAGGGTTCGAGGTGCCAGGCAGCCCAACGTCCGAGTGGAGTCGTGTAATAGCGAACGTACTTTGCTGTGACCAAGCCAGGGTCGCAGTTTCGCTATCACTCTGATGGTAATAAGACGCAAGTGTTTCTCCAAAGGCCCCTTTAGCTTCGGCTCCATTCATCGAGACTCTCCTGACGGACTCATAATTCTCCAGACAAGATAACCGATCGTCTCGTTTATAATAGGGCGTGTGACGACTGCTGTCTAGTGAGGGGAGCAATGCAATTTTGTCAGGTCGGGGTAAACAAGGTGCAATGCCAACTCTTGGAGAGGTTTGTCTGCGACACGCTCTTGCTAGCTTGCTTCCACGTTCGTGGAGCGTGCCGTAGACAAGTGGTACGCCAACGGCGGGTGTAGCCATCGCTAAAAATCAAATCTAAGTACAAGTGATTTTCTTGACAGCAAGCATATTATTTTACATGATAATTAATCTTGATGAGATATCTCAAAAAGATTACTAGCAAGTCATTTGACGATTATTTATAAAAATATCTACAATAGTCTTTGATACTTGGTATCAATTACAGCAAAAATAAATTAGGTTTGAAAGGTCTAATTTATGCTGTAAGCACTGATGAAAATAAATATATCTTGACCGGAGTTCATATCCAGCTTACACAGGAGAAGTTAAAGTTTATTGGTACTGATGGGCATCAAGTCGCAACCACTGAACTTTCAACTCAAGGAATTGGTAGAAAACCCGGCAAACAAGTAGAATCTGAAGAGATAATCCAATTTCCTATTCCCGGTCGAGTCCTCAAGGAACTAGCGCGGAACTTGGATGATTCTGTCGAATTCATTAATCTGTTGTATGATGCTCAAAGTAATCGCTTGGGTTTTGCTTGGCAAGATATTATCCTCAGATGTCAATGTTTGGAAGGAACTTACCCTGACTGCGAACAGCTATTGGCAAGATTTAGCTTTGACCGAGAAGTAATCCTAGAAAAAGCATTCTTAGTCAAAGCACTGGAACGGTTAGCTGTGTTAACAGATAAAAAAGAGAAAGGTATTTACTTACAATTTGATGGAAGTTTGCAGCAGCTACGACTATCAATTGAACGGGAGTTTGGCAAAGGCGATCAGGTTATTGCTGCTCATCTACCATCAGAAATGTCATTGAATATTCAGTTTAACCTCAAGTATTTAGTAAAAGCAGCCAAAGCAATTCCTAGTTCCGCTATCAAAATGCACTTGCAACAATCAGATCATCCTGCCATGTTGGTTCCTTATGGAGATAGACCAAATCCAGAACTGCAAATGTCTATGCGTCAATTTCGGCGCTGGGACAATACATAGTCTATCGGAAACTCATTCAACTTACAGAGCCGGAATATAAGCTTTATTTAGCTGTTGATGATGTTGTCTATGAGAACTTTTTTCAACGTAAATCTGTACAAGCAGTCATCAATGAAAATCACCTGCTGTTAATAGTTGTAAATACAGAAAAGGAGGAAATTCGGCAATGGATAAGCTAGAACAATACCGCAATGCTATCAAGAAGATATTGACTGAGTATTACGAAACTACTAATACTCAAGTTATAAAAGATACGGAAGTTCAAGTAAGCGATCGCATTAGCTTCTGATCTATTGATGATGAGGCACTAACAGCGATCGCACGCCTGGGCGATGGTGGATTGCGGGATGCACTGCAATTACTGGGTCAGGTGAGTCTTTTAGATGAAGATATCACTGCCAATCATGTCATGGAAATTGCTGGTGGTGTTACAGAAACAGAATTAATGTCAATTTTACAGGCAATATCCACCAACAACACCTTTAACTTGCTGCAAGTAGCAAGACTTTTAGTGGACTCTGGTAAAACGCCCAAATTGATTCTCTCTAACTTACTGCAAACATACCGAGACTTACTGATTATCAAGTCTGCACCCAAAGAGCAATCCCTGCTAACTGGTTGTGTTAGCTATGCTCAACTCAAGGTTTTAGCAAATCACTGGAATTTCGAGACGCTGAATTTGTCCCTAACAGAGTTACAAAAAGCAGAAAACTATCTTCGGTACACAGTAAATACTGCTGTATGGCTAGAAGTTTGCTTACTGAACCTGATACCCAGTTTCTTGCCTGTCTGTGCAACCAAGATGCTAACTGCTAAACCTGTGCATGACGGCAAGTTGCTACCGACAGTTGGAGTATACACCACAAACAAGGTGACAGCTAAACCTGTAGATGACAAATTGTTACCAACAGTTGCACCCCAGACTACTAAACTGGCTCAAATTTGGCAGCAGGTGATGGATATAGCTAAACCCAGCAATCAAAAGCTGTTGGCTCATGCTCATCTTGTTAAATTGCAAGGTGACAAGGCAATTTTAGAGGTTACACCAGCTTACCTGAATAAGTTTGAGAGTAGTAAAGAGGCGATCGCTAAAATGCTGCAACGAGCTACCCAAAGTCAACAACCAATGACTGTGTTAATTAAAACTGCCAACAAGAGCCGTAATGGGAGGGTAAAAGCATGATTGTATTGCTCACAGGTGACGATCAACACGCTATTCAGGAACAGCTAAACCAATATAAAGCAGAGATTGATGCTCAATGGCTCACACTTTGCTATCACCGATTTCCAGCCGATCACCTTGACCGAGCCATCAGCGTAGCTCGCACTCGTTCCTTCACTGGTGGTAAAAAACTGGTGATTGTGGAAAATTGCCACCTCAAGCAGTGGGGTGATACTGAGTTGTCAACTTTGCAGCAGCTTGTTCAAGTGCCTGAATTCACAATTCTGGTGTTTGTCGCCACCAATCTAGATAAGCGCCTGAAGATTTACAAACATATTGTCAAGTATGCCAAGTTGTTTGAGTTTCCATTAATACCAGTTTGGCGTACTGATTTGATTGAAAAGGCGTTAGCGAAGCTCGCCGCAGGCATCGCTACTCAGGCTAAAAAAATCAAGCTAGTGCTGTCAACTGTCACGCTCGGAAGCATTAATGGTGATTGTTGCTACTCTCCTAACGCAGTTTAGAACTTGGCTGTGGGTTAAGTCTGCAATTGTTTCTGGAGTTAAGAAAGATACTGCATAAAAATAAAAATCTCTATTTTTTAAAATTGAAATTTTTCAATAGATTGACCTTTCGTTCCCCTTTAATAAGCTCTGCATGACGGCTATAGATCATAATCTTATCGTTGCCATTTCCTGCCTTATAATCATCCACAAGTCTTTTCCAATTTAAAATAATAATATTATTTGAGGATTTATTTTGTAAACCAATTAAATAAAATCTACAAAATCTCATCAATCAGTACTGTACCACCGTCACAAAAGTCTATGCCGAGATGAAAATCTTCAAGCAGGGCAGTTCCAATCAATGGACGACGACCTATTCCTAGAACTATAACCTCACGCTCTATACCATTCCACACAACTGTTACACGATAAGCAAAGGCTGCAATACTGGAATCATCGGCAAGGTTGGCATCAATTCGAGCCACATAGGGGAGTTGAAGCTCATTAACGACCGCAATTGGCAGGGTCACGTCGCTTCGCTCCGAATTCAAAATTCAAAATTCAAAATTTAAGAAATAATTTTGAATTAATAAATTTAGGTTTCAAGCACCATTATTCGTTTATTGAGAAGGAAAAAGATTTTTTACGAGACACGTAGTGCGAGGAAAAGGTGTCCTTTTCTCAAGTCCCTAAATTTATTTATGCTCTGTCTTAATTTTGAATTTTGAATTCATAATTTTGAATTCCCCGAAGGGGTTGACCGTCCTGGAGGACGAAGTATTACACTCATTCGAGCTTGTAGCCCGACCACAGTACCGTGTATCACTTACTACTCTGTCCTAATTAATGTCCCACCAATGGCATAGACAGCATTAAACCCAATCCGTGCCGCCCAAATTGGCGCATCCGATTGTTTAGCTTGTAATCGACGACTCGTTATTAACAAATCATCCCCAATTTCATAGTCACCGGTTTCAACATTAATTGAAATAATTTTGCCAATATTTTCTGCTGTCTCAATTTGAGTACGGAGATTTTCATAATGTTTTTTGCCCCGTCGAGTAATTTCTTCGCCGCTAAGTTTAGGGTAAACCATAGCCATTCTCCGCATTCCGGCGCTAATTATTTGTTATCGATATTCTAAACTAGAATTCCCCATTCAAGCGATCGCCCAACCACGGTTGATCTGTCTACTCAATCTTTGTCTATGAAAGATGGGCGATCGCAATTCTCAAACGAAGGATGCTCCCGCTAGCTGTTGCCGAAAAGTGAGAGAGCGATGTCTACGACGGGCTATTCGGCGATCGCACTATGTTTGAGAATTGTGGATGTTGGGTAACATACGTCAGGGCAACCTACGGCAACAGATAGCCTATGCCGCAGAACTCCACCGGGAGCAATGCGATTTTGTTAGATCAGACTTTAATTCTCAGTTAAAGAGCTAGATTCTCAATAAAAACAGTTATTTCACTGCGATCGCACCCCTAAATAGGTGATTTAGCACCTGAATTTTAAGCACCTCACAAAATCGCATTGCTCCCACTCCACCAGCTTAAAGCACTTCAGGCAAAATTTCAAAGGCACATCACAAAGCCAGCTGATGTTGATGCACTCACTGGTATCATTGTTCAACTAGCCCAACCTCAATTAGGGTGCGATCGCGCAAAAACTTATGTCAATTTTATTTCAGAGACAGAGTTTTACTCTAAAATTCAAGCTATTAGAGATGAATTAAGAAAACAACTTGATGATGCTTGTGGACAAAATCAAACCCCAGATAGCGATAAACAAAATTTTTCAATGAAATATGACATAAGCCTGCAACTATAATTAATGCCGCGTTGTGAAAAAAACACAAAAACATTCAGCATACGGTGCGCTACACAGATATGTCTCCACAATGTTTTAACGATTTCTGGCAAATTAGGGCATCTTTAGGAGATCATATTGAACTAGCAGTTTCCCTAGCAGCTTCTCGCAGCCGCTCCACATGGCGCATCGGTGGTGCACCAAAGAGCCGCTTGTACTCCCGGTTGAAGTGCGAGGCATCGTCGTACCCCACTCGATATGCAGCACTGCTAGCGTCAAGGCTTTCCCCCAGCATCAGACGGCGAGCCTCCTGGAGCCGCAATTGCTTCTGGAACTGCAAGGGACTCATTGCAGTGACAGACTTGAAGTGATGGTGAAAGCCCGAAACACTCATTCCCAGCTCTCGTGCGATGTTTTCAATCTTGATCGGTTCGTTAAAGTCTTTACGAAGTCGCTCGACGGCTCTGGCGATGTGGTAGGTGTAGCCACCCAGAACTGCAATATGACGGAGCCGATTACCTTGCTCTCCCATCAAGAGTCGGTAAATGATTTCCCGCTTAATCAGTGGTGCGAGAACATTCGCTTCAGCAGGGGAATCTAGAAGCCTGACAAGCCGCACCACAGCGTCCAACAGATTTGCATTCAACGGACTTACGTCGATCGCTTTCACATCAGCACGGCTGCGCGATGAGGGATACCCTGCCTCGACCATCACTGAGCCAACGAGGGTGGGGTCAAGATCGAGGCGAACGCTAAAGTACGGTTGCGCCTTGGACGCTTCCAGAATTTGGCTAACAATTGGCAGTTCGACCGTAGCAAGCAGATAACGCATCGGGTCGTACTGATAGCGATCGCTGCCCAGAAAAACTTCTTTGCTGCCCTGAGCAATCACACAAAAGGCAGGGATAGAGACACTATGACAGGGTTCCGAAGGCGAGGAGGAGCGGTTGAAGTGCAATCCTTTATGCGGCTCAATTGTCCCATCCTGACGAATAGCCTGTGCAATCCGCTCAGTCAGTTCATCTCTGTGGGCTTGCGCTCTGTCTGCCTCGCGCTTTGCCTGCGGGTCGTTCATAAAATTGATATCGGACTTTTCACTCGTTTTGGCAGCGTTCATTTCTAAGTTTGCAGGATTGTACAACAATCTTAGACGATTGTTTTATTGTTTGTCCTCCAAAATGCCTAAGATGAAGCTAAAGCAATGAAAAATGATTTTGGCTTCTTGTAAGCACTTTAGATTTTTATTGAATAAAAAACTCAGTTTTGATTGGGCAAGAGACTTGCCTGCTAGCCACCAAAATGGCATCAAGTGAAGGAATTAAGAAAATGGACATCAAAAGAAGTGGCTCACAGCCTTCCGCCAAAGGACCGGCTGAGTATTTTACCGGCACTGTCCGCGTTGACCCCCTGTTTGAGGCACACGATCCAGCACGCACGTCTGGTGCCAGTGTCACGTTTGAGCCTGGTGCTAGGACAGCATGGCATACCCACCCCTTGGGACAAACCCTAATCGTGACGGCTGGCTGTGGCCTAGTACAACGCTGGGGCGGCTCGATCGAGCAAATTCGACCGGGGGACGCGATCTGGATCTCGCCGGGTGAGAAGCATTGGCACGGTGCTACAGCAACCACGTCCATGACGCACATCGCCATTCAGGAATGGCTCGACGGCAAGCCCGTGGACTGGATGGAAAAGGTCAGCGACGAACAATACCAGATGCCAAAAGTAGACAAATAGGAGCATCAATATTAATTATGTACAATACGAAAGCTTATTCCGCAGCCAGTGCAACATCACCGCTATCCTCCACCAAGATCAAGCGTCGCGATCCAACTGAACACGACGTGCAGATTGAAATCCTCTTCTGCGGCATCTGCCACTCCGACCTCCATTCGGTGCGTAACGAGTGGAGCAGTATCATGTCCACCGTCTACCCAATTGTACCAGGTCATGAGATCGTCGGCCGCGTCACCAAGGTCGGCTCGGCAGTTACGAAGTACAAGCCCGGCGACCTCGCCGCGGTCGGCTGCCTGGTGGACTCGGACAAGACCTGCCCCCATTGCCAAGCTGGCCTTGAGCAGTTCTGCTCGAACCAGACCCTCACCTTCAACTCCCCGGACAAACACCTCGGAGGTATCACCTATGGTGGCTACTCCGATAGCATTGTCGTCGATGAAGGCTTCGTTCTGCGCGTTCCCACCAACCTCGATCTCCCTGGAGTCGCGCCACTCCTCTGTGCCGGGATTACAACCTACTCCCCCCTGCGCCACTGGGGTGTCACCAAGGGCAAGAAAGTTGGCGTGGTCGGTCTTGGCGGGCTGGGACACATGGGTGTGAAGTTCGCCCGTGCGTTCGGTGCCCACGTCGTCGTCTTCACCACCTCGCCCGATAAAACAGAAGACGCGCTCCGCCTCGGTGCTGACGAAGTGGTGGTCTCCCGCAACACCGATGAAATGCAGAAGCATGCTGGCAGCTTCGATTTCATCCTCGACACCGTCTCCGCCAAGCACGACATCAACGCCTATCTCAACCTGCTCCGCCTCGATGGCAACATTACCCTTGTCGGCGCACCTGAGAAGCCCTTGGACGTGTCGGCATTCAGCCTGATCATGGGTCGCCGCAGTCTCTCCGGCTCTAATATCGGCGGCATCGCCGAAACTCAGGAGATGCTCGACTTTTGCGGTAAGCATAACATCACCGCAGATGTCGAAGTCATCCCCATCCAGAAGGTCAACGAAGCCTACGAGCGACTGCTCAAGTCTGATGTGAAATACCGCTTCTGTATTGATATGGCATCCCTTAAATCTGCATAACTGCGGTGGAACCTTAAAGGAGTAATCATGCAGAAGTGCAAATTTGGCAACAGTGATCTGGAAGTTTCGGCGATCGGGGTCGGCTGTGTAGGACTGAGCTTTGGCTACGGTTCGGCGGTGGACAAGCAGGAGTCAATCTCGCATGGCACAATGGGCGACGCGCCGAAACGGATCAGCAGTGACTATACGGCCTACGTAGCGGAGGACGGCGTCAGCAGGTTCGTGTTCACGTTCGAGGCCATCGGAACTCAATGGGAGATCGAAACGTACAAGCCGTTGACCCGTCGCTTGCAGCAGTGCATTCTCAATCGAATCCAACAATTCGACGCCACGTACTCGCGCTTTTGCCCGGACTCCCTCGTGTATCGGGTTGCCGCCGCCTCTGACGGTGGTTGCTTCGACTTCCCCGACGACTCGGTTGCTCTCTTCGATCTCTATGAACAGCTCCACACGGCTACCGCAGGTGCCGCTCAAAGGAGAAATTATGCAGAAAGTTGTCTTGAACAACGGGTTGGAAATGCCCATTTTGGGATTCGGTGTTTTCCAAATGACTGATCTCGAAGAGTGCGAAAGAAGCGTCTCGGACGCGATTGAAATCGGCTACCGTCTGATTGACACGGCAGCTTCTTACGGCAACGAAGAAGCCGTCGGCAAAGCCATCCAAAAGAGCGGCGTGGCGCGTTCAACATCATTCAGACAGCCTTTGATCGTGGCATCACCTTTTACGACGCGGCGGAGGCTTACGGCCCTCATGAGGTGGAACGGATACTCGGCGAAGGCGTAGCGCCGTTCCGAGACAAGGTTGCGATCGGATCCAAGTCCGGCTGGAACATCGATCTCGAAACGGCAAAAACTACATCTTCCACAACGACGTTTTGCTGTCCATCGCCGGAAAATACGGCAAAAGGGTGGCTCAGGTCATCCTGTGCTGGCTGACGCAACGCGATGTGGCGGCGATTCCCAAGTCGGTTCGCAAGGAACGTATGTCCGAAAACTTCAACGTTTTCGACTTCGAGTTAAGCGCCGACGATATGGATGCAGTTGCGATGTTGGATAGCAAGCAAAGCGCCTTCTTTGACCATCGCGATCCCGCCATCGTAAAAGCGTTGGGTACCAGAAAGATCCATGACTGAGCCGATTTCAAACCAATAAAGGAGAAGTATCATGCAAAAACGTAAACTTGGAAAAAGCAACTTAGAAGTCTCGGCGATCGGGCTGGGCTGCATGGGGCTGAACTATGCATACAGCAATACCCTCAGCAAGCAAGAAAGCATCTCCCTGCTCCAAGCTGCTGTGGAGCGTGGCGTCACCTTCTTTGATACAGCCGAAATGTATGGCCCCTTCACCAATGAAGAATTGCTGGGCGAAGCGCTCAAACCTTACCGCGATCGCGTTGTCATTGCCACGAAATTCGGCATCAAGTTGCAGGACGGTAAGCAGGTGCAGAACAGTCATTCATCAGGAATCAGGGAATCCGTAGAAGGTTCGCTGAAGCGATTAAACACCGACGCGATCGATTTGTACTATCAGCACCGCGTAGATACCCAAGTGCCGATCGAAGACGTAGCCGGAACCATCAAAGACTTGATCGGTGAAGGCAAAATCAAACATTGGGGGCTTTCAGAAGCAGGTGTACAGACCCTGCGTCGGGCACACGCAGTCCAACCAGTAACTGCCGTTCAGAGTGAGTACTCCCTGTGGTGGCGACGGCCGGAAGAAACCTTGTTGCCTGCCCTGGAAGAACTGGGAATCGGTTTTGTGCCGTTTAGTCCTTTGGGTAAAGGCTTCCTGACGGGCAGTATCACTAAGGACGCAAAATTCGA
The DNA here is from genome assembly GCF_036919495.1 of Nostoc sp. GTDB lineage: Bacteria > Cyanobacteriota > Cyanobacteriia > Cyanobacteriales > Nostocaceae > Nostoc. The sequence goes on along the minus strand of NZ_JBALBZ010000202.1, from coordinate 9,211 downwards.
CAAATCCGACTTCCGCAGCATCGTTCCTCGGTTTACGCCGGAGGCTCTTGACGCTAACCAGTCCTTGGTGGATTTGTTGAAAGAGGTGGCGAACCAGAAGAAAGCTACAGCAGCGCAAATCGCCCTGTCCTGGATACTGGCGCAAAAACCGTGGATTGTGCCCATTCCCGGCACGACCAAATTGAGCCGCCTGGAAGAAAACGTTGCGGCAGCAGACATCGAACTGACGCAGGAGGAGTTGAAGAGCATCGACGCGGCATTGGTGGAAATTCCAGTGTCAGGCGATCGCTATCCAGAAGAGTTGGAAAAGCGCACGGGATTATAGACAAAATCGCTGACCATAGAATTTTAACCCCAATAAGGAGGTGCGGATGACAAATACACAGCAGCAGGACTCTGTAAGGATAAGTGAAGCGGCACATAAAAACCATGAAGAACTGTTTCCAAACCACAAATCGACCCTGAAAGTAACCGACCCTGAACTGATCGAAGTCTTTGACAACTTCGCCTTCGACGAAGTAATTGCTGAGAGCAAGCTGGATACAAAGACAAGAGTCATGCTGATTCTGGCGTCTATCATCGGCAGCCAGGCAGTAAGCGAATACAGGGTTATGGTGGGCGCTGCGCTCAATGTCGGAGTAACGCCGATTGAAATCAAGGAGATCCTGTATCAGTCGATACCCTACGTGGGTATGGCGAAAGCATTTGATTTCGTCCATGCCACTAATGAAGTGATGTCCAGCAGGGGCATTCAATTACCTTTAGAAGGGCAATCGACCACCAGCCCGGAAACCCGCTACGACAAAGGGCTGACAGTACAAAAAGCCATATTCGGCGAAACGATCGATCAAATGTATGAGCGATCGCCCAAAGACCAGCTACACATTCAAAGGTTTCTGTCTAGCAATTGCTTTGGCGATTATTACACCCGCAATGGCATAGATATAAGCTTCAGGGAGATGATCACATTATCTATTCTCATTGCTCTGGGCGGGGTTGAATCACAGATAAAGGGGCACATTCAAGGCAACCTGAATGTCGGAAACGGCAAAGACATCCTGCTGGATCTGATTACACAATTGTTGCCGTGGGTGGGATATCCCCGAACACTGAATGCTTTGCAATGCTTGAATGAAGTCGTGAATAAACCCAACTCTTAATGACGTTACTCCTCTCTTCAACATCGGCTTCATGCAAGACATCTTCATTCAATATATTTGCCTGATCTTGATCATTCTCGGATTGGTCATGATTGCGAATAAGCTGCGACTGGCTTATCCGATCGTGCTTGTACTGGGCGGACTCGCGCTGAGTTTCATCGCTCCGTTTTCAAATATCACCATTAACCCAGAGCTAGTTTTCCTGATCTTTCTTCCACCCTTGCTGTATGAAGCGGCGTGGCAAGTCTCGTGGAAAGAATTCTGGAAATGGCGAGGGCTAATCATCGGGTTTGCTTTTCCGATCGTCATCTTAACGTCATGCGTAATTGCAGTGGTCTCCAGTGCGCTCATTCCCGGTTTTACTCTAGCGATGGGCTTTCTGTTGGGTGGCATTATCTCACCGCCTGATGCCGTTTCTGCGACGACGATCATGCGGCGGGTCAACGTGCCGAAATCCCTGGTCAGTCTGATTGAAGGCGAAAGCTTGCTTAACGATGCCTCGTCGCTGATTGTGTTTCGTTTCGCGTTGGCGGCAGTTCTCACTGGACAGTTTCAATTTCAAGCAGCAGCCGTCAACTTCGTTTTCGTGATTTTAACGGGAATCGCGATCGGTCTTGTTGTGGGATTGATTTTCTATGGCATTCATCGTTTATTACCTACAACCTCCAGCATCGAAATTGTCTTAACCCTAGTTACGCCTTACTGTATGTATTATGCTGCTGAACACTTTCACTGTTCAGGCGTGCTAGCGGTCGTTAGTGGTGGATTGCTCTTATCCAGCAAGCGCGATCGTTTTCTGAGTTACCAAAGCCGGATTGAAAGCGTAAATGTATGGGCGAATCTGGTCTTTGTCTTAAACGGGCTGATTTTTTTGCTCATCGGACTGGAATTGCCGTTTGTCGTCCGGCAGCTTGGAAACATTAGTTTAGGCAGTGCCGTTGGGTATGGATTAATCATCGCGATCGTGCTGATCGCAACAAGGCTGCTTTGCACACTAGGAACTTCTGTTTTGATGAGAGTCATGAGCCGCTTGATCACGGTGTCAGACCCGAATCCAGGATGGAGAGGCCCGCTGATTTTCGGTTGGGTGGGAATGCGCGGTGTGGTATCGCTGGCATCCGCACTTTCGATCCCGCTCCTCACTCAAGCCGGACAGCCATTTCCCTACCGTGAGCTAATTCTCTTCATCACGTTTATCGTCATTCTCATCACCCTAGTTTTTCAAGGGTTAACGCTTCCTTGGCTGATCCGCACAGTAAACCTCAGAGATAGGTTCACCCTCATTCCTGAGCAAAAGCAGGAGATGATTATTCAAAAGAAATTAGCGCAGGCTTCGCTTCAATTCCTAGAAGAAAAATACAGTGGCGAGCGTGCGCGAAACGAACATCTGGATAATCTGTTCTCCAAGCTCGAAATTAATCTGAAGTTTTTCGATCGCCAACTCGAAGAATCAAACGTTGCTTTGCAAAACTCATTAAAAGACTATCAATCGATTTACCTGGAAGTGCTGGAGCGACGACGAGATTTACTGAGCAAAATGAATCGCCGTGCCGAGTTTGATGAAGCGTTGCTCAGGAAGTATCTTTTATTGACCGACATAGAAGAATTCAGAATCCGGGAGATCGGTGTACAAGAATTCGACACCGAGTGAGAGGAAACGATCGACGGTAAACAATATCAAATCTACATCAAAGGAAAAAAACAATGCAAACGCGCAAACTGGGGAACAGCAACTTAGAAGTCTCAGCGATCGGGCTGGGCTGTATGGGCATGAGCTTTTCCTATGGTCCGCCTAAAGACATACAGGAAATGACCGATCTGCTTCGGGCTGCCATCGATCGCGGCGTGACATTCTTTGACACCGCCGAGGTCTACGGCCCGTTCACAAACGAAGAACTGGTGGGCGAAGCCCTCGCTCCCTTTCGTGGGCAAGTGGTCATTGCCACCAAATTCGGGTTTGATATCAATCCTAATTCCGATCCCCGTGGAATGACGGGTGCGCCCGGATTGAATAGCCGACCGGAGCATATCAAGCAGGCCGTGGAAGGCTCGCTCAAGCGACTCAAGGTTGAGACAATCGACCTGCTCTATCAGCACCGGGTTGACCCGAATGTGCCGATTGAAGACGTGGCAGGAGCGGTGAAAGAACTGATTCAGGCAGGTAAGGTGAAGCACTTTGGACTCTCGGAAGCAGGAGTGCAAACGATCCGTCGCGCCCACGCGGTGCAGCCGGTCACTGCTCTCCAGAGTGAATACTCGCTCTGGACGAGGACTCCTGAAAAGGAAGTGATACCGACCCTTGAGGAACTCGGCATCGGCTTTGTCCCCTACAGCCCTCTGGGTAAGGGCTTTCTCACTGGCAAGATGGACGAAAGCACGACCTTCGACAGTTCCGACTTCCGCAGCACCCTGCCTCGCTTCACAACCGAGGCTCTCAAGGCGAATCAGGCCCTAATTAATCTACTCGGCAGCATTGCAGAACGAAAAGAGGCGACACCTGCTCAGATTGCGATCGCCTGGCTGCTAGCCCAGAAGTCGTGGATCGTGCCGATCCCAGGCACCACGAAGCTGCATCGCTTGGACGAAAACATCGGGGCAGTCTCAGTCGAACTCACGCCTGACGATCTGCGTGACATCGATGATGCCGCCTCTAAGATCGCGGTACAAGGAGCTAGATACCCCGAAAAGCTAGAGCAAATGACCGGTCGTTGAGCCGCAAAAAATGTGTTCTCTGGTTGCATTCCGTAGCTCATTAAGCAAGGCAACACGTGCAAGGCAGATAGCTGGCATCGGGCGGGTGCAGCGCTGGGGGGGGCCGGTCGAGGAGATCCGGACAGGAGATGTCGTCCGGATTCCGCCGGGTGTAAAGCACTGGCACGGAGCCTCGCCAAACACGCCAATGACACACATCGCCATTGTGGAACAGCCCGACGGTAAGAGCACCGACTGGATGGAAAAGGTCAGTGACCAGCAGTACGGTACGCCAGTTCAGGCGCAACGGTCGGCATCCTCTGTGCCTGCACGCTCCGTTCCCGGTGTCAGTGTGCAACCGACGCCGGCTCAAAGAACGATCGGCGACATCGCCCCAAAGTTGGTTGAACTCACTGACAACGTGCTATTTGGCGATGTGTGGGAACGTCCTGAGCTATCAAAGCGCGATCGCAGCCTAGAGAGGCAGTCCAGTAGAAGATATTGACAAATTAAGCAGATTGTGGATTAGTAAGGTGAGAAATTTCTCCAGCATGAGTTTCGGACATACGGGCAAGAACGTGGAGATTGTGGACAACAGCCATGCGTCGGAGGTCAAAAAGGTTTTTACGTAAGCCAATGTAGCGAGCTTGAGCTCCTTGCCACTGAGAAATATGAGCTAAAGTATGTTCAACACTAACGCGCTCACGGAGTTTTGCACGTCCACTCTCAGTAGTTTGACGTTCCCGTAATTCTACAAGTAGAGACTCATCAGGATGAATAGAGATACTACACAGATGCTTCTGGTGTGTTTGCCCTGGTGACACCAACAGCCCTGACCATTTGTAATTCTAAGTCTTTGAGAACATGACGTTTGTAGCCATCAAATTTTTGACTGCGGCTTTTACGCCCATGACGCATATCCTCATCTTCGATGGAAATACGTCTATCCTTGGCCACAGCTTTACGTTCGCGTAGCGTCCCGTAGGGAAGCTTTGGGGAACCATCCGATGTCTCTTCCACATCTTGTGTTTCAATTTGCCTTGCATCTTTGAGACTCTTGTTTACCTGATTCTTTGTTTTGAAGTCCAAATCAGTTTTTTGCTCTACCCAAGACTCAACTGAGTTTAATGCTTGCAATATTGTAGATAGGGCAAGACTGCGAGATTCTGGGTCATCCCAATCTAAATCCAAAGCTGCTTTGAGGCTATTTCCAGTGACGATTTCTGCCCCTGCACTTGCAGCCACATTTGCCAAATCTTGTTGATAATTCTGGGCTATAACTTCTAATGCTTTTCGTAGTGCATGACCCAACAAGTTGTACGTATCTTCAACTCTTGCCGCTCCCCATAGCGGACTTGAATCTAGCGCCACTTTTAACGAACGTGAGTTATAGTCTCCTTGTTTTTGTGCCATATAAATCGTTTTTTCAATTAACCGTCGGTCAAACAACTTTGACATTAAAAGCGCACGAAATCTCACCAGTGTTCCTTTCCCAAAAGGTGGTTGCTCACAATCAAGACAATCTAAAACTAGCTGCCATCGTCTATCGATTTCAATTGCTTCCATTGCCTCGTCATCTGAAACCCCTGTATACGCTTGTAGAATGATTGCTAATGCTAATTGTGCGGGTGGTACTGGGCATAACCCGACGCTACTATCCTTAAAAACCGTTGCTAGTTCTGTTTGAAATTCTGCGTCAAATAATTCGTGACGTATCTGCCTTAAAAATACAAACAGTTTAGCTTTGCGTATACGTTTTGTGACTTTTTCTTCTTTTGCTGACAGTTCTACGGGAGGGTTCCAAACTAACGGACGCATGGTAGCTGCACTCCTGATAACGTGTTCTCCTCTTTTTACACTCTGCAAAAACTGTGCATCTTGTCAACTACTTTTACTGGACTGCCTCTCTAGTCGGTTGGGGAATGGCGACCGGAGTTTGGGGCGCGTTTCAACGACCAGCATCGGCGAGAATTACTTTGAAGTCGGATGGCACCGCGCACGTCGCCAGCGCCACTTCAGACATCGGGCCGGGAACTTACACGGTGATGACTTTGATTGCTGCTGAATATCTCGGTTTGCCCGCCGAAAAGGTAAAATTTGAACTTGGGGACACAAAATTACCGGCCGCTCCAGTGCAGGGTGGTTCATTCACCACAGCGAGCGTCGGCACGGCGATTTATGAATCGGCACAAAACATCAGACGAAAACTGTTGGCTTTGGCTAATAAAGATGTGGCTTCGCCTTTTAAGACGGCGAAAATCGAAGAGGTCGAGATGCTTGACGGAAAGCTGCAAATCAAAGATGATTCGTCGCGATCGATAAATATTTCCGAGTTAATGCGGCGGAACAATCTAAGCGAACTGGTTGACATCCACGAAGCCAAACCCTCGCCGGAAAGGGAAAAATACGCAACCGGGGCGCATGGCGCGCAATTTGTGGAAGTCAAAGTTGACCCGGATGTCGGGACTATCCACGTCACGCGCGCCATTGAAGTGAGTGCCTGCGGCAAGATCATGAATCCGAAGACCTCGCACAGCCAGGAGGCGGCGTGGTGTGGGGTATTGGGATGGCGCTGCAAGAGGCGACTGAAATTGACCACTGTTACGGGCGGATCATGAATCCGAATTTGCAGCACTATCACGTGCCGGTTAATGCCGATATCTTGGAGATCGAAACGATATTCGTTGAGGAGGACGATAAAATCGTCAATCCGCTCGGTGTCAAGGGCATGGGCGAACTCGGCATGGTCGGCATCCCGGCGGCGATCGCCAACGCCGTCTTCCATGCCACAGGCAAGCGCATCAGGGAGTTGCCGATTACGCCGGACAAGTTGCTGTGAGTGAGGTCATTGTGGGAATACGCAGCCCATGCAGGCACCACTACAGCTTATTCTTTCGGCGACAACATCAGTGACTTAGGTCGCTACGCTTGGTACGGCAAAGACTTTGCTAGTGGCGGCACCCACCCCGTCGGTCAAAAACTGTCTAATCCGTGGGGCTTATGCGACGTACATGGTAATGCATGGGAATGGGTGCAAGACTGGTACGGCGAAAACTACTATGCACAAAGCCCATCCACCGACCCTAAAGGATCAGCAAGTGGCAGCCAGCGCATCGTGCGTGGTGGTAGTTGGCATCAAACCGCCGACAGACAGTTGGCGCAGCTCTTTCCGCAAATCCTATGAACCGGATTATCGGGGTATCAGCATCGGTTTTCGCCTAGTTATGGCGGCGGATTAAATAGCTTTTTATCGGCATTCTGCAAGAAGGATTTTGCAGAATTGTACAATAACTTGGATAGCAAGAAAAACGAGGTTTATATCTGGCTAGCAATCGACCGTAATTCTCGAATAATCGTTGGTTGTTTTGTGGGAGATAGAACACGAAAATCAGCCCGTAAATTATGAGATTATTTACCAGATGTTTATCAGCAATGTGCTTTTGCTTATACAGATTTTTGGCAGGTCTACAAAACAGTTATTCCCCATGAGTGTCATCGATCTGTTGGTAAGGAAACGGGTCTAACTAATCATCTTAAAAGGTTGAATAATACCTTCAGATAACGGGCTTCTCGACTGGTAAGAGAAAGCCTATCATTTTCCAAAAAGCTGAACAATCACATTGGGGCAATTTGGTACTTCGTTCATGGCTACAATTCAGAACTAGACAGAATTTTAGGCTTACCACTACTTCCATCTTACTACCAAAGAAATCATGAATTCTGTAGATTATCTTCGGATTAGTTTAATTGACAGTTGTAACTTTCGCTGTAAGTACTGTATGCCAGAGGGGGCAGAACTGGACTATATTTTACGGCAAGATTTTCTCACAGATGAAGAGTTATTCACGCTGCTCAAAAAGGTCTTCATTCCGTTAGGGTTTACCAAATTTCGGTTAACGGGAGGTGAACCACTGCTACGTCGAAATATAGTGGAAATTGTCAGAGCGATCGCAACTCTTCCCCAAACCAAAGACCTCTCAATGACGACAAACGGCTTTTTACTCGCACCATTTTCGCGTGCTGCGGACTTCAGGGGTCATCACGACGCGCAAGGAAGGCACGGCCCTCCTCAACCGCCTACGCAGAGAGGATTTGGAGGAGCGCTTTCCGGGCGTTTTGCAGTCCGTCCTCGCATCGACGGCGGCTGTTCTCGACAAGGGATAGCTGAAACGCGCGTTACGCCCGCACCCGCACCTGTAGAGCGACAGATTATTTGACCACAGCGACAAATAATTTGTCAATTTCTTCAAGCTTGTAACCCATATTCCGCACTTCAATTTGAAATACAAATAAACTACAGTCAATGAAAAGACAAAAAATCAGGATGATTAAAAAAAGATACTCAACGAATCTGATCTTGAAGAGAAATAATCAAAAATAAAATATTTGACATTATCAAATAGTTTATCTAGGCAAGAAAAATTAGAGGAACGATTACCTTCCCCTTCAGATATTTCTTAAGGCCAATACCCTGTGGGTACTTCATTGGAGAACTCGTAGAGTAGCCTACGAGACGCTCCGCGAATGTATCTACATCAATTGCCCCTACAACATGGGTCTATTTACAAATGATAAAAATAATATATTGTAGGGTGGGCATCTTGCCCGCCCTGATTCATGAGCGTGCAGGATGTCCACCCCACAAAATTGAGTAATATATTTGTTGTAATTTCCAGTCCTTTGCACTCAATTAAGGTGCAAGGGCATTACCCCGAATTAGACTACCAATAGTTTTGGCAGTAATTTTCAGTTGGGTGATGGGATTAGCTGGGACAACCGTCTTATACAGATAGCTATCGAATGTTAGCCGTTGTACATCAAGGTCATCGCACATTTCCACAAACGCCTCACGGGTGGCATTGGAACGATAGAACACGCTTTGCAAAATGTCCAGCACCTTGTAAGTGAGTCCGTATCTTTTATCCCAACGCTTCAGGTAAACCTTGAGGTCATCTTCTGTAGGAATACGGCTACCACTATTAGATGTTTCTACAATAGTTTCAGCACACATCCGCCCAGATTTAGCAGCAAAATAAATACCTTCACCAGAGGACTTGGTAACGTAACCAGCAGCATCTCCCACCAAAGCGATGCGACCGACAACACGACGAGGACGGGGATGTTCAGGAATGGGGTGGGCTTCGACTTTAATAATTTTACCGCCTGCCAGTTTCTCGGATGCACGGGCGCGGATACCAGCTTGTAACTGTTTGATGCTGGCTTTATTGATGTGCATCGTACCAGTACCGACAGCTACGTGGTCATGTTTGGGGAAAACCCAAGCGTAGAAATCGGTAGAAACGTCATCACCGACATACATTTCGGCGAGGTCGTTATAGTAGGCCATTTTGTCTTCGGGT
>NZ_JBALBZ010000201.1:0-7147 GCF_036919495.1 Nostoc sp. | reverse complement strand
GGATGCTTTAAGGCTGACTTGAGAATATTTTTAACCTCTAATTCCTTTTGATTTGCGTTCTCTCTTATCGCTTTTAGTCTAAACTCCAGTTCTAATGGATGATATCTAATTTTGACAAATAAAATATATTATTTGACTGCTAATTATTGGTATAGTATTATACTTAATAAATGGTATTACAAAATTAGCTGTTTACTTTAGGAGTCAGCTTACTAAAAAAGTTTTTATACAGTAACGAATCTGTTTGAGCCACAGCCGAGCAATACTGGTGATTAGCATTAGCACTTAAAACGCCTATGGCAAAGCAGTTTTAACTTTAATACGATAAGGGTTTTACCTAATCTATGATTTCATCCTGCTTTTCAGCAACACCAAATTGGATAGTTAAATTGCAATATCCGCCGCAAAGTTCCATAAATTATCCTGTCGCCACTTAGCATCAACTTTGCGATTTGTCCTCACCTCCAAAACCCGAATTCCCTGAGTTGATAGCGGGTTTAATTTTTGCTGTAACTGCTCCCAAGAAGTAATCAATTCATATTGCACATTATAAGTAGCGCACAACTGAGCAAAATCAATATCCTGGGGAGTGCCAAAAAACTCTTCAAATGGTGGGTCAAATTTGGCAATGGGTAACATTTCAAAAATTCCACCGCCATTGTTGTTTATTAATATAATCGTCAAATGTCCGACAAACTTATTGCGAATTAAAAAACCATTGGTGTCATGCAACAGCGCTAAATCTCCCGTTAACATCACACTACTTTGCTGCCGATGGGCGATTCCTAAAGCTGTGGATAATGTGCCATCTATGCCATTTGCACCCCGGTTAAAGTGCGATCGCACTCCTAAATTATTCGGTTTCCAGAAATATTCCACATCCCGCACAGGCATACTATTGGCAATAAACAAAGGCGTTCCTGGCGGTAAAAACTGAGAAATTAACCAAGCTCCTTTACTCTCAATGATCTCATCTATTTTCCCCATCGTCTGGTCAACCACTAACCTGACTTTCGTCTCCGCATCACACCATTGCTTTCCATAGTCTGAGGAGAAAGATAAATTTCCCTCCTCTACTTTTATGTCTTCTACAGATATCCGTAAATGCGTCGTTCTCCCGTGCAAAGGGTCGAGGTTTTGATCGCTCTTATCAATTACCCAGCGTCGCGGTTGGGTTGCATCTATCCAGCTACGCAGTTCTTTACTTGTAGGCATTTCACCTACCTGAATCACCATTTCGGGTGCTAACTGCTTTGCTAGTTGCTGATTTCGCAAAATCAGATCATAAGTGGAAATCAAATAAGGGTTGAGTTCGGCATAATTTCTGACTGGGGAGAGTCCCTCAGCTAGCACAGGCCATTTGAGAGTTTGGGAAAGTTGCGCGATCGCTCTACAATATTCCTGTGGTTGCGACGGTTGGGCAACACCTGCGATAATAATACCGCGATCGCATTCTTTCCATTGTTGGGGAATGGGGAATGGGGAATGGGGAGTAGGGAATGGGGTGGTGTTTGCTATTCCTGCAAAAAAGTCTTCTGGATGAAACTGCGATCGCAAATAACTCAAGTCGGTTCCATCAGGAAGAGGTGCTAAGGGATCGCGAAAGGGAATATTCAAATGTACTGGCCCCTTTGTAGGAGTTTGCGCCCTTTCCCAGCTATGAATTATTGTTTGTCGCAGATAAGCTAGCATTCCCACATCAGCAGAGGGTAAGGCTAACTCTGTTTGCCAATTTGGGTAGTTTCCATATAATCTCAATTGATCTACAGTTTGCCCAGAGTGACAATCTCGCAATTCTGGGGGCCTATCGGTGGTTAATAGCAACAGTGGAACGCGACTATATGAGGCTTCGATGACTGCTGAATAAAAATTTGCTCCTGCTGTCCCAGAGGTGCAAACTAGTACCACAGGGCGTCCGGTTGCTTTAGCTTGTCCCAAAGCAAAAAAGGCGGCGGAGCGTTCATCGAGAATGGAAATAGCTTCAATTTCAGGTGCTTGTTGAGCAAAGGCGATCGCTAAGGGTGTAGAGCGCGATCCAGGACAAATGATAGCACAAGTCAATCCCAACCGCTTTAGCGTCTCTGTTAAAATATAAGCCCAAAGTTGATTAACATTTTTATAAGCGATCGGCATTAAATCATACATAGCTATAAAACAATCTTAAATTTTAGATTTTGTTTAGGGATCAATTTAAAATCCATCTAGGATTTGACAAATGCAAAGATGGAACCCAACGCCGCCACGCGAGTTTGTGGGAAGGAAAATCTCCAAGCAAACTTGCTCCAGTTTCTACAAAATGCACAATTTGCTCTCAAACATTTATGGACTGTATTTATTTAACGGGAATTCGCTGCTATGGCTACACTGGGTATCTACCAGAAGAACAGTTGCTAGGACAATGGTTTGAGGTAGATGTGAGGTTATGGTTGGATATCTCCACAGCCGCCAAGACTGACGCCATCGAAGACACTTTAGATTATCGCAGCGTCATTAGCTTGATACAACATCTGGTCAAAACGTCTAAGTTTGCTTTGATAGAGAAGTTGGTAACAACGATTGCAGATTCTATTCTCCGAGAATGCGATCGTGTAACACAAGTTCAAGTCATTCTGAGCAAACCTGCTGCACCTATTCCAGACTTTGGTGGCAAAATTATCATTGAAGTGACTAAAAGTAAGTCCAATCTCTAAAGCACAAAAGATGTTCTTTTCTCAATATCTATTCTTGATGACTAAATACACCCAAAAATCTTTAGTCTACTTTAGTAGACTTTAGCTATTAGCCTGGAACTTTAGTTCCAGGCGGGTGAGTCAGCCAACAGTTAATCTATGTTTAAATTGACACCAATGCAAAGATGTGCGCTTATACGAGTATATACGTTCATCTATGGTTAATTATCTTTTTCTGTACCCTAACTGTACGGAAACTGCTATCAATGGTTTTAAATAATACTATTTCACTTACCATTTAAAATTTAAGACAGTTTCAGACGGCAATTTAGACACCGACTCAGAGAAAAACTATTTGCAGACAAAGCGGTATTAAAGTTTTTAATTCCAGACGATGATTAATTTTTAGTAATATTATAGTGAGTGCTTACTATTATATTAATAATAACACAATATCTTACTTTTCACTTACATAAAAGTACTATGTTGTTATTTGATGATTTTTTGTCTTGATTAATTTATACATAAATACTATACGCAGTATTTATTTTATTCGGAAAAATTATTACATAATTTATAAAAATTGCTTTTTGATTGCTAGTAATTACATAAGAATTTGTTCTTGATGTTAATAGCTTGATATTAGCCCTATGAAATGATCAAAATTAGCTTTGACAAGTACATAAATTATTGGAGGGTTATAAAATGTAGGACTTACGCATTGACAGAAAAACCTAAATGACAGATATGATTTTCAAGGCTTTTAGCTAGATTTTTCAATTATCTTTTTGCGATCGCAATTAACACAGGATGGTTTGTAAAAGCCTGAAACAACGTATTTACGTTAATACACAAGATGATCAATTTGTACAGTGCGTAAGTCCTAAAATTATGTTATTTGATCGTGACTAAGTATTTATATCAAGCAAGGAGATAGAATAGCTAGAGATTGTTTATGATAAGATAATGAAATTTTATATGAGTTGATACTCACAGCAAAAATCTTAACCTTAGCAAACAGGCTGTTATAACATGTTCGCCCGTAAAATCCTAGTTGTTGAGCATGAGAAAATCCTAGCCTCAAATATTAAAAATAGCTTACAAAAATTAGGTTATTCAGTTTCAGAAATAACTAAGTCTGGTGAAGAGGCAATAAAAAAGGTAGCAGAAACTCATCCACATTTAGTATTAATTGATATCTGCCTATCTGGGGAAATTGATGGTGTAAACGTAGCAGATATTATCCAGAATAACTTCCATGTCCCTGTAGTATATCTAACAGAAACTTTGGAATATAAAAAATTAAAAAAAAATCAGCTAAATGAAGCTTTTAGTTACATAGTCAAACCATTCCTTGAAAGTGATTTATATTTAGCGATTGAAATGGCTCTGTATAAACATCAGAGTAAAAAGATATTATACGAAGAAAAACAGAGGTTGGCGGCTATTATCAACAGTATAGGCTGTGCAGTGATTGTGACTTATGCTAATGGTTGTATTCAAATGATGAATACCAAGGCAGAACAAATCACTGGCTGGAAGCAAAGTGAAGCATTTGGGAAAGATTTAGCAGAAGTAGTTAGCTTAGTTGACAAAGATATCGGAGAAATAATTGAAAATTTAGCTAGATACGTAATCGAATCAGGCGAAATTTTCAATTTACCAGAAAACTGTATATTGATAACCAAAGATGGCAAAGAAATAGCGATTGGGGATAATGTTGCACCCATCCGCGATCAAAATGGCAATATTACTGGCGCAGTTTTTGTTTTTCAAGATATCACCAAACGCAAACAAACAGAGGCGCAACTGATCCGCAATGCCTTTTATGATGGGCTTACAGAATTACCAAATCGGGTTTTATTTTTAGATCGGCTCAGACAAACAATTGAACGTAGCAAACGCAGAAACGATTATTATTTTGCAGTTTTATTTTTAGATTTAGATGGCTTTAAGGAGATTAACGATCGCTTTGGGCATGGAATAGGGGATGATTTTTTAGTAGCGATCGCTAGACGTTTAGAGTCGTGCTTACGAGGTGGCGATACTGTAGCACGATTTGGTGGTGATGAGTTTACAGTTCTTTTAGAGGATATTAAAGATATTACCGAAGCTATCAATGTTGCTAAACGGATTCAAGACTCCTTACGATTGCCACTTAACCTGAATGGATATCAATTATCTACTACAGCTAGCATTGGTATTACTTGGAATTTTAGTCATTATGAAGAGCCAGCAACTCTGCTGCGAGATGCTGATATTGCTATGTACCAAGCTAAAAGGCAGGGAAAAGCCACTTATGCCATATTTAACCCAAGTGACTAGTTATAATCTTGCAGGTTAATAACCCACAACTTAGGTTAGTGCTTAGTAACGGTTCACCATACTTATAAACACTACATTACTAACTCGTTGCTAAAAATCTTCTTGTAGAGTCAAAACCTGAGCGACAATTTGATGCCTAGTAATCCTGGAAGAACCTCTTCCCCAACCCTTGTAGGGTTGGGGGGTTAAGTTGTAATTACTGAATCGATAGCGCAGAAATCACACGCTAAGAGAATCTTGAGCAGATTTTGAAGTTCTGCTGCGAACGAAAAAAGCCGTTGCTCTAGAAATTTACTAGTACCGCAAGGCGGAAGTCAAAAGTCAAAAATCAAAAGTCAAAAGTATTATGGAATGGGGTTTTTAGGGATTTTAAATGGTTGATCTATTTACGCCGTGGCGTACTAGTTTTAATCTTAATTAATCTTGTAGCAAATATTAACTAAATCTTAAGATGGATATTTTGTGACTAAATATACAGTATTTTTTGGTGTTTAATTTTTGAATACAAGAACGGCTTTTTTTGTGTTTCTCTAAAATGCCTATAAATAAGTCTCTCTCAAGGCATTCCTCATAGGGATCAGTAAATCTCTAAGCAGTATTTAATTAAAAAACAATTTATGTATCTAAAGTGGGAGGGTAAAATCACCTAAATGTTAGGATAATATACAAAGATATCGTAAATCTTTCAAATCTGAAATTTTGTTTAAAATAATCAGCCAATATTAAGACAGTTTGTTAACTTGTGTCAAATCAAAATTTTGCTAGTTTCACTGGCAGTTTTTTTTCTCAAATAAAAAATAGTTACAACCAGGGGTTTTAAAATGCAGACAGTACAAAAAATTTACTGCCCGAATTGCGGCTGCCAAGCTGAACGCTATTACATTTCTGATAGTCAATTAACTCGAACACAATGCTCTAGTTGTGACTATTTGATGATTAGTTGCACTCGCACTGGTAAAGTGATTGAGGCTTACGCTCCAGGTATTTATGCACAGCACCAGTCATTAAAAATTAAAAATTAGAGAATATATTCTCTAATTTTTAATAATAAAGTTACTTGTCAACAATTTTGAGCATTTCACAGGTTTTTATTCTGTTGTCGGAATTGTTGCTGTCGTATCTGTTCTTGTAACCTCAATTGTTGCTGTTGTCTAATTTGTTGATCTTGTCTAAATTGTTGCTGTTGTATTCTTAGTTGTTGCTGTCGTGTAAAGTCTTGCCATTGTAGTCTAAGTTGTTCTTGTTGTAGTCTCAGTTGTTGCTGGCGTATCAGTTCTTGCTGTTGTTGTGTAAATTGTTGCTGTTGTAGTCTCAGTTGTTGTTGTAGCTGTGGTTGCTGAAACTGTTGCCTAAGCAATGTTTCGTTAAATTGCTCTTGTGTTCGCTGATTTTGCTCCTCTTGTTGTTGTCTTATTCTTTCTTGAAAAAACTCAGGTTGCTGAGGATTCGTCGGAATTATTTGGGCATAGGCAGGAGAATTAATCGATAAAGCTTTTCCAAGTACAATCAATAGTAGCCATGCTTTAACCCTTAATAAGCGATTCAACATACAGTTATTTCCTCAATTGTTATAGGTTGGGTTGAGCGATCGCTAAACCCTTAAAATGTCAACATTATTTATAATTGCCTTATAGAACCCCACCTCCAACCCCTCCCCGCAAGCGATGAGGGGGGTATTATCTAATTTTTATCATTAGGAAAAGCTATAAATGCAGGGGCTTGAAATAGCTAACTAAAGCTAATGCTTTATTCACGGTTAGCGCTTGTGCGATGCCTTTGGTGGGTTACACTAACACACTTGCATTCTTTAGCCCATAACGCTCTCTAAGTATTCAGTGTATTATCTTGATTTTGCATAAAAATATCGTTTTTTAGATATTCATCTTAATTAAATTATATATTCACATTTTTTAGATGGGTTGCCGGATTTCCGTAATCCATGTATCTCCGGCAGGTAGGTTTTAAAAGAGATTTCAGGCGGTTTTCCACCATAGATAAACAGAGATAATCCTCAAGATACATCTGCGTTTATCAGAAGAATGGGTTTAAAACCCCGTGGTTCTACGACGGCTTTAATTAATTTGTTCTCTTACAGAATATTTGGTATAATGTAAGAATGACAGAAAAAGCTTTCAAGTATCGATTCTATCCAA
>NZ_JBALBZ010000200.1:0-4331 GCF_036919495.1 Nostoc sp. | reverse complement strand
ATCCTGCCAATGTGCCGTCCATACTACAACTTCGCTGTGCCTACCTCAATGGTCAACTTGCTATCTAATGTCTTTGCAAAAATGGGATGCTCCCGGTGAGACGTGCTATCCCTTTGTTCCAGATTGCAGTAGAAATGTTCCCAGATATCAATGTATTTTTTAGTTGGTTAATTTCGGAAATAAAAGATTTAAAAATTCCACCACCACAGCATAGAAGTAATCCCAGAGTCGTCAAGAAAACTCGCTCAAAGTTTCCGAGTAAAAAACGATGTCATAGAAATAATGGCACTCCTCGACAACTACTATCCTTTCAAATTTTTAGGAAAGCAAGTTGAATACATCCATTTGGGCGATACTGTAAATTGTTCATCCTCAATTTATAGTTCAACGGGTTAAAAATATTCTCAGCAATTGACAATTAAATTTTTCGAGAGTGCCTTCAGGTACAAGCAACCTTTTTAGCTGTTTTTGTTCTCGTATCACACACGCGAACAAATTATGATTTATTCCATCATCTATTTTCCCTTAACCGAGCAGTATTGGCTCATCCTCTACTCCAATTCTTTTTCCTAATGCTAGAGCAAACATCGGATCATGACGTAATTCTTCATGGTCATTTAAGTCTTCGTATCCCATGACCAACCCGTAGATTCGTTGTCTAATTAAGTTTTCTATTGAATGGTCAATTCGATAAGGCTTTCGGTAATCTTGGAAACATCCTGCTAACCGTGATGTTATTTGCAGTTTTCGGTCTAGTTCCGCAATTAAACTTAACCCAGCATCGGATGTTACCTGTCCCCCGTTGAAATTAACTACGATTGGGGGTGACTTTGGCTGCTCAAATTTGAACTGTTTTGGCAGCGATCGCGAAGCTTGTTGGGTCATGCTTTATAACTAATGAAATGCTTACTATATATACATTTTAGCAGTTTTTTACACCATTTTTCTCAGAGTTTGTGAGAAATCCGGGATAAACAGCTTTCACATCGCTTGCCCAATTTAAACTGTTGTAAACCCTTAGCCGGATTGAATGTTAGGTTGAACTTCGCGCAACCGACGTTCCAGAAAACGACGCTCACTGTCATTTGTCACTAATTCTAGTGCCCGTGTATAGCTCTGGGTCGCTTCCTCTAATGCTCCAACACGCCGGAATAAATCTGCACGGGTGGCATGAAAGAGATGATAGCTGTCCAGTTCTGGAGCAAGGCGATCAATCAGTCCAAATGCGGCTTGAGGACTGTCTGCCATTGCGATCGCCACTGCTCGGTTCAAGGTAACAATGGGTGAGGGCTGCAAGCGTTCCAACACCTCATAGAGCCGCACGATCTGCGCCCAGTCTGTTTCTTCGGCGCGGGTTGCCTGACAATGGAGGGCGGCGATCGCCGCTTGCAGGGCATACACTCCGGTTCCAAAGAGCAACGCTTCCTCTACCAGGGGTAACGCCTCAGCAATCTGTAGATGGTTCCAACGACTGCGATCCTGATCTTCTAGCAAAATCAAATCGCCTGCCTCATCTAGACGCGCATTGCGCCGCGAATCGTGCAATAACATCAGCGCCACCAGTGCTGTGACTTCAGATGGGGGTTGGGGTGCCAGCAATTGCCGCACCAGTTGCCCCAAGCGAATCGCTTTGATGCAGAGGTCAGCCCGCACGATCGCATCTCCTTTGGTTGCGGCATAGCCTTCGTTGAAGATGAGATAGATGACTGTCAGGACTGCCTCTATCCGGGGAGCGAGATCAGTCGTCTCAGGTACTTTGTAAGGAATGCCTGCGTCTCGAATTTTGCGTTTAGCACGAACTAACCGCTGTGCCATTGTTGCAGTCGGGATAAGAAAGGCGCGGGCAATTTCGTCGGTTTCCAGTCCACCCAACATTCGCAGGGTCAACGCTACTTGAGTTTCCGTTGCCAGTGCCGGGTGACAGCAGGTAAAAATTAATCGCAGGCGATCGTCTTCAATTTCATCACTGTCATAGGTTGGTTCTTCAGTGGATGGAATTAAGCCAGATGCCGCATACCACTCCAGTTTTTCGGTCAGTTTCGTGCGTCGTCGGAGGCGATCGATCGCCTTGTACCGGGCAGTTCGGATAATCCAGGCACGGGGACGATCGGGAATACCGTCGCTTTCCCACTGATTCACTGCCGCTGTAAATGCTACCTGTGCAGCTTCTTCAGCTACATCAAAATCTCCGACCAGCCGAATCAGAATAGCAACAATGCGCCCCCATTCAGTTCGATAAAGGGCAGCAATTGCTTGAGCCACATCTGTTTTTGGGATTGAAGCCATACCTTTGACAAAAAGACATAAAGAATTTTGGGCAAGGTGTCGATTTGAGCAATTGCCGTTCGACTAACTGATAAAGGGAGATAAGTTCAATTGTACTAAACAAAATTTTTGCACTCAGGTGTCGATTTGGACAATTCCCGTTCGACTTAATCACAAAGGAGGCAACCGAATGAAATATTTGCTGCTGATTTATATGGACGAAAACGCCATGAGCGACACCGAGCGGGAGCATTGCTATGGGGAATCTGCCCAACTCGCCCAGGACTTGCATACTCAAGGACAATTTCTGGCGACGGCTCCACTCCATCCTGTTGCAACCGCAACCAGTGTCCAAGTCCGTGATGGCAAATCACTCGTGACCGATGGACCATTTGCCGAAACCCGCGAACAATTGGGTGGATTCTTCCTCGTTAATGCTCAGGATTTGGATGAAGCCATTGCGATCGCCACCCGCATCCCAGGTGCAAAAGTCGGCACCGTCGAAATCCGTCCTGTCATCGAAGTTGCGGGACTACCAGCACAGCCCTGACCGAAGAGGCGGAGGGGCAGTTCTTGCTGGGAGCAGGGGGAGCAATCCCTGTCCCGTTCGCGCAGCGTCTCCAAGAGTTGCCGTGAAGCGGAGCGGAACATGGGTATCAAGCCCCGCCCTTCCAGGGCGTTCTTGATTGGTGGGAGTGCAAGCTCCTTCCAATCCTCCCCCCTGCTCCCTGCTCCCTGCCCCCCTGCCTCTTTTGACCGTCCTTAACCGCTTGAACTCAAGGAGAACCCTCATGCAAAAAAATTCCAAAATCACTCCCTGTTTATGGTTTGACGATCAAGCCGAAGCCGCCGCTCAGTTTTATACGTCGATTTTTCGCAATTCCAAAATTGTCCACGTCAGTCGATATGGAGACGCTGGACAAGAAATTCAGGGACTTCCAGCCGGAGCCGTCATAACTGTCAGCTTTGAACTTGATGGTCAGCCGTTCACAGCACTCAACGGTGGTCCGACCTTCAAATTTAACGAGGCGATTTCCTTCCAAATCTTTTGCGATACCCAGGCGGACGTGGACGATTACTGGCAAAAATTGTCTGCCGGTGGGGATGAAACCGCACAGCAATGCGGCTGGCTCAAAGACAAATACGGCGTCTCCTGGCAAATTATTCCTCGCATTCTGATTGAGTTACTCAACCACCCCGATGCGGCAACCTCTCAAAAAGTGACCACTACCATGCTGCAAATGAAGAAGATCGAGATTGATGAACTCAAGCGTGTCGCTGCTGATTAGCGGTTCCTTCGGAGTTGCGCTTTGCGCTAATCAGCACACCCAACCCTTCGCAATCTAACTCAAAACCATTCAACAGGAGATTTCACAATGAAAGTCATGGTCTTTGTCAAAGCAACCCAAGACTCCGAAACTGGGGTCATGCCGAGCGAACAGCTTTTAACTGAAATGGGGCAGTACAACGAAGAATTAGCCAGAGCGGGTATCTTGCTCGCCGCTGAGGGGTTGCATCCTAGCTCAAAAGGGGTGCGAGTTCACTTTTCAGGAACCGATCGCACCGTCACCCAGGGACCTTTCACTCCAGCGCCGGAGCTAGTGGCAGGGTATTGGCTGTGGCAGGTGAACTCAATGGAAGAGGCAGTTGCTTGGGTCAAGCGCTGCCCTAACCCTATGCCAGGAGACTCCGAGATTGAGATTCGTCCCGTATTCGAGGCAGAGGATTTTGGTGAAGTCCTGACACCCGCCTTAAGGGAGCAGTCAGACCGCATTCGCGCTCAGGTTGAAACGCAGCAGCAAGAGTAACGTCAACAAGAAGGGTGTGGGGTGTAGGGAAGACTGCATTGGTCGGGGCTTGAACCCCCACCAATGCTATCGTCTAGACTCATACGGGGTTTGTAACCAAGAGTGTTGTTGGGGCTAAATATTCACGAACCTGCAACCCCACACCCCGCCCCAACGGGGCTTGGTCATCAGCAACCGCGCAAATGATGTTTATATGCGAACGATCCGCTCATCAAAACGCAGAATCGATTACAAAAGGAGAAATCAATGCAACTCAAT
>NZ_JBALBZ010000199.1:0-3280 GCF_036919495.1 Nostoc sp. | reverse complement strand
GACTGGGATTTCGATAGTCTTTTCACCACAGATAAGCCTGTAATTTTCAACTTCCACGGCTATCCTTGGCTGATTCACAAACTTGCTTACCGTCGTACTAACCATGAAAATATTCATGTGCGCGGCTACAAGGAAAAGGGCAGCATTAACACACCACTTGAGTTAGCTATCAACAACCAAGTTGATCGGTTCAATTTGGTGATTGATGTGATTGACCGGGTTCCTAAGTTGGGTTCTGCTGCTGTCTATGTTAGAGAGCGCATGAAAAACGAAATTATTAACAACCGGAATTATGCTCACAAGCACGGTATTGATCAGCCGGAAATCGTTAACTGGAAGTGCCCTTACTAAAATAATTCGTAATTTGTAATTCGTAATTCGTAATTACGTTCCAGATGAAAACTCTGACCTTAATTTAATGTGAGTTTGACAGATATCTCCCTCCTTTGAGTCTACCGTGTATATACAAGTTTTTGAAAGTTACTGCGTAACGTAGAGTAAGTTAATTTTTGCAGGTCGATGCAATAAAGGTGCAGGTCAATGCAACTAAGGTGCGGGTCGATGCAACTAAGATGCAAATCAATGCAATAAGGGTGCATCTCAATGCAATAAAGATGCAGGTTAAGAGACTTATGTGTACACGGTAGCCCCCAAACAAAAAGGGAAAAACAATGTAATTACGAATTAGTAATTATTGTCGATCTCATCTGCAAATAAAAATCAACCCTTTAGAGCTAAAAGGTTTTAAATAATGAGTTCACCAAAACTTATCGCCACTGTTAAAGCGATGGTTGCTCCTGGTAAAGGCATCTTGGCTATAGATGAGAGCAACAATACTTGTAACAAGCGCTTTGAGAAGTTGGGAATCGCACCAACTGAGGAAAATCGCCGCACTTACCGGGAGTTGCTTTTAACTACTCCTGGTTTGGGTAACTATATTAATGGTGCTATTTTATATGATGAAACAATCCGCCAAACTACAAAAGATGGAACGCCTTTTGTCAAAGTGATGAACGATGCGGGGATTCTTGTCGGCATTAAGGTTGACACTGGTGTGAAAGGTTTACCAAATCACCCTGATGAAAAAATTACACAAGGTTTGGATGGTTTGAGCGATCACATTGCCGAATACGTTAAGATGGGGGCGCGTTTTGCTAAATGGCGGGCTGTCATCACTATTGGCAAGGGAATTCCTAGTCGTGATTGTATAGAGGACAATGCCCAGGCTTTAGCTCGCTATGCACTGCTTTGTCAACAAGGTGGACTTGTTCCCATTGTCGAACCTGAAGTTTTGATGGATGGCGACCATACTATTAAACGTTGCTATGTTGTAACTGAGGAAGTCTTAGGAACTGTCTTTGATCAACTCCACTTGCAAGGGGTAGTTTTGGAGCAAATTATTCTCAAGCCCAACATGGTAATTTCCGGCAAAGATTGTAAAGAGCAAGCCAGTGTCCCCGAAGTTGCAGAAGCTACGGTGAAATGCCTGTTGAATGTGGTTCCTACTGCCGTACAAAGCGTAGCATTTTTATCGGGTGGTCAAAGCAATGAATTAGCAACTGCCCATCTTAATGAGATGCATGTCCGGTTTGGCTCAAAACTGCCTTGGTCATTGACATTTTCTTTTGGTCGTGCTATTCAGCAACCAGCACTAGAACTGTGGAAAGTACAAGATGCCAATGTGAAAGCGGCACAAAGTGCTTTGCTGCATCGAGCAAAATGTAACGCTGCTGCTAGCCTTGGCATATACACTCAGGAGATGGAAAGGAGTACAGAGCTAGCATTAGCTGGCTATAGAGCTTTACAGTCACAATTGTCTAGTCAGGACTAAGGTAGACGTAGCAGTGCTAAGTCTCTTTACAAGGTTTCAGGGTAACGCATATTTAAATTCGATCGCTACCATCTACCAGAATATCTGCGTAATTTACCAGGCACTTAGTACAACATTTCATTAATACGAGCGCGAATTCTCTGCGTACCTTTGCGTCCCTGGAGCGTTTAAATTTCAACCCTCAATTCGCCACAATTTTACGCAAAGCTTTACTTAGTCCATATAGAGCATAGAGCGGCTAATAAAATCAATGCTAAACAATTTGACAGTTAATAACACTAGCACAGTAAATGATACTGACACCGTTTTACGCACAGAAAACCTCAACGTTTATTACGGGAAGTTTCTAGCGTTGCGGAATATTTGGCTAAATATTCCCAAAAATCAGGTTACAGCTTTTATCGGCCCTTCTGGTTGTGGTAAAAGTACATTACTGCGATGCTATAACCGCCTTAACGACCTCATTGAGTCATTTCGATCTGAAGGTAAAGTTTATTTTTGCGATAAAAATTTGTATGCACCGGAAATTGATGCTGTAGAGGTGCGTCGTCGGATTGGGATGGTGTTTCAAAAAGCAAACCCGTTTCCCAAATCTATTTATGACAATGTTGCTTTTGGAGCCAGAGTTTGCGGCTACAAAGATAACATGGATGAATTGGTAGAACGGAGTTTACGCCGATCGGCTTTGTGGGATGAAGTCAAAGACAAACTGCGACAAAGTGGTTTAGCCTTATCTGGTGGTCAACAACAACGGTTATGTATTGCGCGAGCGATCGCTGGGCAACCAGAAGTTATACTTATGGATGAACCTTGTTCCTCGCTCGATCCCCTATCCACTTTGCGGGTTGAAGAACTGATTCAGGAACTCAAAGAGCAATATACTATCGTCATTGTTACTCACAACATGCAACAAGCGGCACGAGTATCTGATAAAACAGCTTTTTTCAATGTTAGCGCCACAGAAACAGGCGATCGCACTGGCTACTTAGTAGAATATGACTCAACAGAAGTGATTTTCAATAACCCTAAGCAGAAAGATACAAAAGATTACGTCAGCGGTAGATTTGGTTAAATATGGGTTTTGAGAGCAAGTGTTTTGATAAATTAAGCGAATTTTGGATTTTGAATAATTCAATTCCATTATCCAAAATTTAAAAAGTCTTAGAGTCGTACAGTTAATCCATGAATTGCCCCTACAGTGTGGATCTATTTAGCATCAAAGAATGATTAATGAAAGCCTAAAACGACCTACATATTATTGATAAATGTATACCATGATTAATTTGTACAGTGCGTAAGTTAGATTTGAATTATTTTTGATAATTGTCATACTATTCTTTTAGTAAATCAAAATATGTCTAAAGTCAAAGATATTAGTAAAACTATTAATGTGCATGACTCGGAGTACTACTTTAGTCGAGAATTAAGCTGGTTAGAATTTAACCGCCG
>NZ_JBALBZ010000198.1:0-64022 GCF_036919495.1 Nostoc sp. | reverse complement strand
ATCAGAAAAAGAGCGATCGCGTACTTGATTTATATCTAATAGGGGTTGACGATTTTCTAAAAAGACTCCCACTTGTCCATTGGGTAAAGGCAAGCTAGATGCCCGCAAAGCCAAAGATTTTATTCTTGCCATCTCTGCCGCATCATCACAAGATGGATGAAATATCCATTCTCCCGTCTGTGGTTTTTGTAAATCACGAGTTTGCTCAATTAGATGGTCAAGTTCATAAGACCTTACCAACTCCAGTAACAAGCGTACCTGTTCTGGTTGCCAGTGCAGATACAAAATTTCCTGCGCCTGTCGATTGCACCACAGTAGTTGATTTTCTTCATCCACCTGCAAATATCCCACTGGTGCAAAATCTAGCAGGTCTTGGTAAGTTTGCAACGACTGCTGCAAATCTTGGCGCTGCTGCTTTACCATCGCTATTTCCTGCCGCAACCCAGGAATCAGCAGCAGTCCCATCTTATAAGAATGCGAGGTTAACGGTCGGAGTAAGCGCTCCAGGTAACGGTTAAGTTGAACCTGTTGCCAAACCCAAAACCCAATGCCTACCGCTAAACCCAGAAAAAATCCCAATAAAAGCATTTAAGTTGTTAGTTTCTTCGTGACTACTAAAAACTAACAACTATCCCAACTAATTATCCAAATCTATAGCCAAAACCTCGTACAGTCACAATATATTCGGGATGACTGGGGTCTTCCTCTAATTTTTCCCGCAACCACCGAATATGAACGTCTACAGTTTTACTATCGCCAACGAAATCTGGCCCCCAAACCTGATCTAGCAATTGTTCGCGTGACCATACCCGGCGGGCGTAACTCATAAACAGTTCCAGCAAGCGGAACTCTTTCGGGGAAAGATTCACCTCGAGACCACGAACCAGCACGCGACATTCTTGGGGATTCAAGGTGATATCCTTGAATTTTAATACTGGTACTGGTGGTAAATTACTTAGGCGTTGGCGGCGGAGTAAAGCACGACAACGAGCCACTAACTCACGCATACTAAAGGGTTTGGTCAGGTAGTCATCTGCTCCCACCTCTAACCCCAGCACGCGGTCAGTTTCACTACCCTTAGCACTCAGCATTAAAATTGGTACTGGGTTTCCCTGATGACGCAGCAAACGGCAAATATCTAGCCCATTGATTTGCGGCAGCATCAAATCAAGAATGAGCAAATCAAAGGGAAGTTCCCCCGAATTTGTTTCAAAACTTTTGAGATACTCTATAGCAGACCGCCCATCGGGTGCTGTTGTCACCCCATAACCTTCCTCTTCAAGGGCTACAGCTAGCATTTCCTGGATTAATTCTTCATCTTCTACTACTAGAATCCGGCTGGTTTGTCCAATGTCCGTTCTAGCAGAATATTTGGTCGATTCACTGGTATACATTGATATCACAAAAGTCTGGGACTGTGCTTGTATCAATTAGGATGATTAAATCTATTATCTAGCTTTACTGCAACCACGCTTCTAGTAGGATTGATTCTTTTAGATTTTCTTTACAAAAAGTAACATAAGTCGCAGCACCCTCGTAAATCAAAAATCACTGTGGCTACAAGCTTCTAATTGTCTTGACAAAAGCAGATTAAGTTGGGTATATTTACTTTAGTACAAAAGTACTAATTTTCTCAAAGGGAAAACTATAGCACTTTTCGTTTGTATGTAATACGCTCCAACCTATCTCTAGCTTTGAATCTTACTGCCTTCCCGCATCGGGAAGGGGCTGGGGGTTAGGTCATTATTGGATATACCTGAAAAACATAAGGGCATATATGTGGAAAACTCGTACTACCTAAGTGTCCTATGCTGATCTTTCCGTATTTACACTGCGTTAAAAATGTAGATTAAAAAGCTATTCTGATGTCTGCATAGGGTAGTCATTGGTATGGCTTGCTACCCAATAAATCATTGCCTATTGAAGGGAGTTGGAAGATGACTACAGTTGGAGTCAAGGACAGCAAACAACAACTAATGCAAGCATTTCAACAAATTATTATTCAAAGAAAAAAGCTGGAATCTAAAATAGCAACTAAACAAGAGGAAGCAGAAAAGGCAAAAAGTCAAGAAATTCTGCAAACAGCTTCTGCATATACGGTTGATAGTATTGTCAAAGGTTTAGCTGATTTACAATTGGAGTTTGGCAGTATTCTCAATGGATTATCTGAAAAACTAGCTCAGGAAAATTCCAAGTTAGATGAATTAAACCGAGCTATAGAAATTGAAACTCAACGCCTACAAGAGCTTCAACAAATCAGAGTTGTTGCGGATACTTTAGACATTTTAAGTCAAGAACACCAAGAAAAATTAAAAACTCTAGAACAAGATACTATCAGCAAAAGGGAAACACTAGAGAAAGAAATTACAATCAGGCGGAAAGAATGGCAAAAAGAGCAAGCAGAGTATGAAGAGAAACTCCAAGCATATAACGATTTATTAGCCAAAGAGCGCCAGCAAGAACAAGAAGAATCTCAGTATAAGTTAGAAACGACTCGTAAACTCAATACAGATAGCTACGAAGCGATAAAGCGCCAACAACAAAGGGAAATACAAGAAAATTCTCAAAATAAAGATAAAGATTGGGCAGAACGAGAAAAGATATCTGGTGAACGTCAACCACTCTTTGCAGACTATGAACAAAAGGTAACTAAATTTCCTAACGAACTGGAAGAAGCCGTTAAGAAAGCTAGGGAAGAAGCAATTAAAGAAACAAGCCAAAAAGCTAAAGTTGAGGCTGATTTATTTGATAAAGAGTGGGAAGCTAATAAACAAAGTTATGAACAAAAAATTAAATCTCTGGAAGAAACAATTAAGAAACAGTCTGAGCAAATAGAAGGTATTTCTGCTCAATTGCAAACTGCATTAAAACAAGCACAAGATTTAGCTATGAGGGCTTTTGGTAATTCTAATCCTAAATAGTTATTAGTCTGTAGCATCTTAATCATTTTTAATTCCTGAAGAGGAGGTTTGTTGTGGTGGTGAAAAAGCCGACTGATAAGAGTACTAAAGTAGAAATTCTTCAGGCGTATGAGGAGTTAGCTAAAGAAAAAGCAGCGCTGAAATCGCAACTCGAACAAGTTGCTAAAGAAAACCAGCCTGGAACTAAAGAACAGCCTAAATTAGAGCAAAAAACACCTATGATTCAGCTTTCTAGTGTCCAACAGAAGATGAACAATACAATTGAAAGCTTGGCAAATATTCAATTAGGTTTTGGCAGTGCTGCTAATGAATTATCAGAACAGCTAACCATAAAATCTTCTAAGTTAGAAGAAATAAGGCGAACTTTAGAAGAAGAAATTCAACAATTAACACAACTGCATAATTTAGAAGTCTCTGATGATATTTTGGATACTCTCATCCAAGCCTATGAAGATAATATAAAAGCTTATCAGGAAGAATATAGCCAGCGTTCTGAATTGTTATTTCAAGAAATATTAGAGCAAAGGAATACTTGGGGAAAAGAACAAGAGGAACAGCAACGGACGATAAAAGAGCGTAATGAAAACTTGAATAAAACTCGGCAACGCGATGCTTCAGAGTATAAGTATAATTTAGAACTCCAGCGACAATTGCAAAGTGGCGAATATGAACAAGAGCAGAAAGCACTATATAAGCAGTTGGAAGAATTATTACAAGAAACAGAAAAACAGTGGGCTGAACGAGAGAAAGGAATTTCTGAGAGAGAGAAACAATTTGAAGAATTAAAAGCAAAGGTAGAGGCTTTTCCGAAAGATAAAGAAGCAGCTATCAAAAAAGCTACAGAAGAAGGCAAAGGCATCGCCTACTACCAAGCTAAAGTAAAATCAGATTTATATTCTAAAGAAGTAGAAGGACAAAAGCGTTTCTATGAACAAAGGCTGCAATCTTTAGAACAAACTATTACTAATCAAGAGACGCGGATTCAAAATCTTTCTAAACAACTTGAATCTGCTCTAAAACAAGTTCAGGATTTGGCAGTTAAAGCTATTGAAGGTACTTCAAATGTTAATTCATATCAGGCTATTAAAGAAATAGCTTTAGAGCAGGCAAAGACTCAAGTTAAAAATAAATAAGCTGATTTGTTTTTAATGACAATTGTAGAGACTTAAATTAAATTTAAGTCTCTACTAGTAACTATAGCGGTTCTCGGTTGAGTACTGAATCCCACCCTCAACCCCCTCCCCGCAAGCTAGGAGCTTGCTCTGATGTACTTTATATATTGCTTTTTATTCGGTTTTGTTTGGTTTTTTGATGTCTGCGGGAGGCTGTGGTTTCTTCTTCTTTGTTCCGGTAGCTTGTGTTTGCTTAAATGGTTGATTGGAATTTTGTTCTTGATTAGACATAATCCTAAATTTTGAAGTCTATTACAATAATTTAATCTAAATTACGGGTATTGTCGATTACAGAAATCTATTATAGAAAATTTAAGTTTAACTAGTAAAATTTAGTAAATAATGTTATGTCTGTAAAAAGCTTCACTTTTAACGGAATAAATATAAATCTTAATATAGGAGTCAGCGATCGCTTGGTAGCTGCACAAAATAAGTAATATAACGTGATATCCGGGAATGCTAACCATAGGGCTTAATTTTTGAAATCTTACTATCTAGTGTTCCCAAAAACAGGGCAGGATTTACAACTACAATCTAGTGATACCAAGTAGCTCCGTCATCTCCGCATTGATTCAGGTTGATGAACTGGTATCTCAATCATAAATTTGGTACCCTCTCCTAATGTGGAATCACACCACATCTTGCCATGATGTTTTTCTATGACTATTTTGTAGCTGATGGATAAGCCCAAGCCAGTGCCTTTACCGATGGGTTTGGTGGTGAAAAAAGGATCGAAAATGCGCGATCGCACTATTTCAGGTATCCCCGAACCATTGTCGGCGATCGCAATCTGCACCCGATTATCAGCCCTAACTTCAGTAGAAATCCAAATTTTACGGAGTTGTGTTTGTTGAGAAGATTCCTCCAGCGCATCGATCGCATTCGCCAGTAAGTTCATAAATGCCTGATTTAGTTGTCCGGGATAGCACTCAACCAATGGCAACTTACTGTAATCTTTAACAACTTCAATTGCCAAAGACTCTGGTATTGCCTTGAGGCGATGTTGCAAAATCAGCAGCGTATTGTCAATCCCCTCATGAAGGTCAACAGCTTTGAATTCGGATTCATCCAGGCGGGAGAAGTTACGGAGAGATAAAACAATTTCCCGAATCCGCTCAGTGCCAACGTTCATTGATTGCACTACCTTGGGCAAGTCTTCATTTAGAAAGTCGAGATCCACGTCATTCAAAGTTGCCTGGAGCGTTTGGGGCGGATTGGGGTAGTGCGCCTGATACGCCTGAACCAATTTCAGTAGGTCTTTACTGTAGCTATCAATATAAGTAAGGTTGCCATGAATAAAACTGACTGGGTTATTGATTTCGTGAGCAACTCCAGCGACCAGTTGCCCCAGACTCGACATCTTTTCAGTTTGAAGGAGTTGCTGTTGAGTGCTGTGAAGCTCAGTTAAAGCTTGTTGAAGTTCTGTTGAACGTTGTTCTTTTTCAGTGAGCAGTGTTTTCACGCGTTCGATCAAATGGTTGAATGCAGTCGCTAAAATACCGATTTCATCGTTGGTTGTGACGGGGGCTTGCAGGTCAAAGTTGGACTCTTGGGGCACTTGAGCAACGTGTTCAGCTTCTGTAATCGCCAGAGTTTCAGCAATTTTATGGTTTTGGGCGATCGCAACCGCACCAACAAGGCTTGTTAATAAGGAAATACCAACAAAACTTCTAAGCAGTTTGTGAGATATTTTCATTGCGATAAATCAGCTATAACCATGTCAACCTAAAGTTAGTATTCCCAGATATTTGAACCACAAAGTTTTGAAAACTGGATGATCTTGGTAAAACTGGTAAATTTTCTGGACTGTAGGCTTTTGATTTGGCGAAGGTATTGCTGATATGGCGGGTTAAGCCCAAAGTAAGGGATCTTACGGGGAGACAAAAAGGGCTACGATGCAGACAGAATAAGTCTCATTGTCCTCTTTTATTCTTGATTAGGACTTACGCAAAACTACACACAGTAGGGGCAATTCATGAATTGCCCCTACCTGAAAATCAGGATTTCGGCTATTGTTTGCGTAAGTCCTGTTCATATAGGAATCCGATTTGATTTTTCAAAAAAGTCGAGGGTTAATATTTGCGAGATAATTTTGCTGGTTTTGTGGGATACCCAACACAGGTTTTCTCAATAAAATAATGTCAAGCAAAGGTAGAAAAACCGAGATTGGGGGGGATATCCTGAATCCGTCCAGGCCCGATCGCTCGTAATCCTTCTTTGAGTAAAATATCTCCAGTATACAAGGCACGTCCGACAATCACACCAGTCACGCCTTGAGGTTCTAATGCTAACAAACTTAACAAATCGGTAACAGAACTTACCCCGCCAGAGGCAATTATCGGAATAGAAATTACTGCTGCAAGTTCTCGCAAAGCTTCTAAATTTGGGCCGATAAGTGTACCGTCACGGTGGATATCTGTGTAAATGATGGCGGCTGCACCCAATTCTTGCATTTGTACAGCTAGTTGGGTTGCTAAAACTTCTGAGGTTTCTAACCAACCGCGAGTTGCTACGCGGCCGTTACGGGCATCAATGCCAATAATAATCTGTCCAGGAAATTCTTCACACAGTTGTTGCACTAACTGGGGTTGTTCTACGGCGATGGTACCGAGAATTGCCCACTGGATGCCTAGATTGAATACTTGTTGCACGCTGGTGCGATCGCGCAATCCTCCACCAATTTCAATCGGCACTGACACTGCATGAGCGATCGCTTCAATTGCCCCCAAGTTTACTACTTTACCTGCTTTAGCACCATCTAAATCAACTATATGTAATCTGGTAGCACCTTGATCTACCCACTGTTTGGCAACATCAGCAGGATTATCGCTAAAAACTTGCGAGCGATCGTAGTCTCCTTGATACAGTCGCACACAGCGCCCTTCTAGTAAATCAATCGCTGGAATTACATCCATTTACTTCTTCCTCATAACTCAATACAATTAAAGCTCTAGCGATCGCTGGAGTTTCTAGTTTTCCTTGTTGATTTTTAATTGCCTTACAGCTTGCCCAAAACCTAGCACAAGCAAGATGTTAGAAAGGGTCAAAAATACTTCTGCACCTCCGTGCAACCAATCTACATCTGCCAAAGATTTGCCATAATGCAATACAGCATAAATTCCGGCTGGGATGGTGATGGCAACAAAGACGAGAGTACCGTAAAATCCATACAGCGCTAAACGCGGCATTTGCGGAGTGCGGCTGAGAAACCACAAGAAACCCAAATAGGGAAACAGTGAAAGTGCAAACAGGGTTTCTTTAGAAATCATTGCTCTAATTTAATAGGTTTTGGTTCAACAGTGTCAGAAGATTTGGTAGAACGCCAAATCAAATACGCTGCTGCCCAAAGCGTAAAATTACCAACTAAGGTCATGGTAGCTTGAAGCGTTACCAACCATTCTAGAGATTCGGCGTTGTCGAAATAATGCCAGGTACAGGCACACATGGCGCTAACTAAAGCTGGTAACATGGCAAGGGATAATCCCCACCAATTGCGATTACCAGTAAGTTCGCCGTAAGTCCAAATTAACCAAATGGCGACAATCCACTCTATAACGCTAGAAATATGAATAATCCAGGTGGGAATCGATAGGGCTTGCATAAGAAAGTTAGGAGTTGGGAGAGACGCGATTAATCGCGTCTGTACAAGAGTTAGGAGTTAGGAGTAGTGGTGTCAAGATGATATTTAGCTGGAATTTTATATTTGTTTAAACAAAATCTTTGCTTGTTCTTTTAGAATTTTAAAGATTCCGAGTTCAGATGCTCAACGTCCGAGTTCAGAGGCTCAACTTCCGAGTTCAGAGGCTCAACTTCCGAGTTCAAAGGCTCAACTTCCGAGTTCAGAGGCTCAACTTCCGAGTTCAAAGGCTCAACTTCCGAGTTCAGAGGCTCAACGTCCGAGTTTAGAGGTTCAACGTCCGAGTTCAGAGGCTCAACTTCCGAGTTCAGAGGCTCAACGTCCGAGTTCAGAGGCTCAACTTCCGAGTTCAAAGGCTCAACGTCCGAGTTTAGAGGTTCAACGTCCGAGTTCAGAGGTTCAACTTCCGAGTTCAGAGGGGGTTCTAACTATTTTCTGCACTATTCAAAGTAGAACTTAGGATTGAGTTTATCATCTGTATCGGGGACAAAAATTCATTTAATAATAACTATTAATCCAAAATCCAAAATATAAAATCCAAAATGGTCAAGATGCGGGCATTATTGTCTGGATATTACGGTAAAGGTAATGGTGGTGACGAAGCTTTGTTGGCAACGCTTTTGCAAATGTTACCATCTCATGTAACCCCTGTGGTACTTTCGGGTAATCCAGAGGAAACGCGCGATCGCTACAATGTAGAAACTTGCGATCGCATGGCTCCTTTACCTGTACTGCAAGCTTTACGCTCAAGTGATGCCTTGATTTGGGGCGGCGGGAGTCTCATTCAGGATGTTACTAGTACCATCAGCCCATTTTATTATGGCGGACTGATGGCATTGGCACAGAAAATGGGTTTGAAAACTGTAGCTTGGGCGCAGGGGATTGGCCCGTTAGTGCGTCCGCAAACTCGTTGGTTGGCACGGCAAACCTTTGGTAATTGTACCAAAATTAGTGTCCGCGATCGCGCCAGTGCTGCTTTATTATCTGATTGGCAAATTCCTTGTATTATAGCTCCTGACCCGGTTTGGGCATTGGAGTCGAAACCAGTACCGGGACTTTGGGATTTACCTGCGCCGAGAGTTGCACTAACGTTGCGATCGCATCCCCAACTTACAGAAACACGCCTAGCAAATTTAACTCGTGCTTTGGTTGACTTCCAAAAAGCTACGCAAACTTTTATTTTATTATTACCATTTCAAAAAAGTGAAGATTTAAGTATTGCCGAAGCTATTCAACCACACCTTAAAGATGTTAGCAAGATTTTATGTCTGGAAGATCCGCAACTTTTGAAAGGTGTGTTTCGCGGCGTGGAAATGGCAATTGGGATGCGCCTACACAGCTTGATTATGGCAGCTGCGGAAGGTTGTCGCTGCTTTGCTCTCAGTTACGATCCTAAAGTAAACCGTCTCATGGAAGACTTGGAAATGCCTGGATGGGATTTAGCTAGTTTACCAGATGACCCCAATTTGATTAGTCTGACTTGGATGGAGCATTACGCTAATGGCGATCCATTATCACCAGACCAAATACAATCTTTAGTAGATAGAGCATTAATGCACCGCGAGTTGTTGAGCGACGCTCTATGTAATAAGTAAAATTAAACAATGTAGAGCTAATAAAATGCAAAAATTATATAACTTATACCCTGTACAAAATAATCATGTTGTGTATCTACGTAAATACCTCTTTTCCGGTTTTTATTAATTATTATTTTGCCGGCAAGGAAATAATTTTAAAAATTTTATGAAAGAGTTATAAATATCTCAGCATTTATTATCTAGATGCACTTTAGCGATATTATTTACCAAATGCAAAAAGAATTATAATGATAAGCTTTGGTTTTTGGAACCTAATTATAGTAATTTTAGTTGCTTTAGTTCTCAAAAATAATTGGCGATTAGATGAAGAAAAAGCAGCCTGGAAAAATTCTTTATTCTTAAAATCTTCAGTGATGCAACGGTTGATACGATTTTTTAGTCAACCAATTATTAACTTCCTCCTCCAGGCAGGTGTTGTATTAGTCGTTACAAGATTCCTCTGTTATACAGGTTGGCTACTTTATTTCCTAAACCAGCCAAATCCACCTTTATGGGATTTTCAGTGGTATTATGTGGCGAGTAAATTGGCTCATCAGCATGTGAGTCCTTTTAATGTCGAGATTTTTAATCAGACTTTCTGTACCATAACTACGGTGTGTGGCTTTCTTCCACCGTTTGTCTATCCACCTAATATTATTCCTATCATCTGGTTTCTCGGTTATTTTTCGATGAATACTGCATTTAAAATCTCGATTTTAATGCATATATTAGCAATCGGTTTGGCCTTATGGGGAGCGAATATATTACTAGAGTCTAAATCACGATCTTTCAGAACTATTTGCACAATTTCGGTTGCCTTGATTTATGGCGTAGTTCGCGATCTTCAAGTTGGTAATGTTGCAATTTTTATTGTAGTTCTTATCTTATGGATGTTTATCTTCGCTAGAAAAAATCAGGATATTCTAGCAGGATTTTGCTTGGGAATTGCCCTTTTTAAACCAACATTAGCTGCATTATTCGTTCTGTATTTTCTACTGAAAAGACGGTTCTCTCTAGTTTTTGTATCTGTTATTACAGTAACTTGTTTAGCATTTTTAGGTCTAGCCTTGACAGGTAATTCTTTAACACAATTCGTGTCGGATGCATTTCGTGGATTTTCCCTCTGGCAAAACGATCCCGCAGTTAGCCCTTATATATCGATCAGTCGTCTCGATTTGATGGTTGTGGGGCCAAGATTACTTCCCAATAATCCATTCTTTGCCAAGCTTTTGTCAAACTTAATTGTTTTGATACTTCTTGGCTTGGCGGGTTGGTATTGGTATCTACAGCAATCTCTCACCGACTGGTCAAAAAAAATATATTTAACAGAAATGGCAATAGTTTCTTGCTTGAGTATTGGCATCACCTATTCGCAAGAAACTAGTTCTGTGATGTTAATACCTGCTGTTGTTTTTTTGCTAAATGATTTGCTATATCAGATCAGAAATTGTAAATTTTCTAGGAGAAGAATGTCTGTTTGGTTAGCAGGGGTTTGCTGTCTTGCAGTGCAAACAGCAGTTATTCATGGCTGGCTTATCCACTCTCTAGCAAACCGATGGAACGTGAAAGCAGGGGAATTGCCATACATTATGAAAATAACTATCTTCGCCCTACCAAGTTATGCGGTTTTAGGAATCACTCTAAGTATTTTAGTCTTAGCAATTACTTCCCTTCGTCAAAAACAGGTGATAAAATTTGAACCTTTGAATCGAGTTGAGATATAATTCGTAATTCGTAATTCATAGTTGCTAGGACTTAGGAATTACGAATTAGTAATTATTTGCTCATATTGATACTAAAGTTTAAAATCAGATTTATCTTTTACCGCTAACAATACCTGACCATTGAACTTTTTTCTCTTTCTCCCGGCGGTAAGAAAAGAAATGCTCTGGAGTTTGGAAAGTACAATGAGGTGCGATCGCAATTTGTTCTGCACTAATCCCCATATTTTCCAGTTGTAAGCTATTCACTCGCCGGACATCTAACCTTACCTTTCCTGGATTGGGGTCTTCCAGTAAGGGTGAATCTGGTAATTCATGTAATGCTTGAACAATTTTTTCTTCGTCGTTATATGGTACGATGCTAGCCCCAATTTCGGCAGCCACTTCGATAGAGACTTGATAAACCTCACCAGTGATCGCTGGCCCCATCGCAATGCGTAAATCATCTAATTTACTGCCTTGAGATTGTAATCGAGCGATCGCTAAGGGGACAATTTTCTTAGCAGTTCCTCGCCAGCCTGCGTGTAATGCCGCTACCTGTCCAGTTTGTACATCCCCAATCAACACGGGTGTACAATCTGCACTAGCTACCCAAACGGCTTGGAGAGGCTGTTCGCTAACTAAACCATCCGCCGATGCTAAATCCTCCCCAGCAGTGCTTAAGAAGCTCTCGACTTGTTGGGGGGTGAGAATAGTATTGCCATGAACCTGCTTTAAGCGATAGACTGATGCCTCTGGTTGCAATACTTCTGTGATAACTTGTGGCGATCGCGGCCAAAACTGCTGGGTAAAGAAGCCGTGATGCCAACGTTCCAGAATACTACAAGTTAGATAGGGCAGTCCTTCCCAATTGCGCCAGTGCCAAGTGTGCATCTTAAACCAAACCTAAACAGAAACCACTCATCAGCCAATCAATGCTAACTTGAACAACGGAATTTGGGTTAATTGCTGTGGGATTTAATTTGCAAAACTTGGAAGCAGCCTTGAAGGCAGGGCGTAAGTATACATATTTACCATTTTCCCTCCACTTTTTTGAAAGCGTCTCTTCAACAAATCAAACCCTCTGGAACTTACTCAACCAAGGGGCTGTTTCAGGAACAGTCGTAATCGCAACTGTTCAATCTGCTGGGCGGGGACAATGGGGACGCCAATGGATTTCTCCGGTTGGCGGATTATATATTTCTGTAGCGATTTCTTTCGACCACAAAATAGAGGCTACTGACAGCTATCAGCTAACTTTCGCTACTGCTTGGGGAATTGCGTCTCAATTGCGCCAATGCGGTGTTGATGTTGGGATAAAATGGCCCAACGATTTAGTTTTAAATGGTCGCAAACTAGGCGGCATTTTGACAGAAACCAAAGTAAACAAAGGACAAATTACTCAAGCAGTAATTGGTGTTGGTATTAACTGGACAAACTCAGTACCAGAAACTGGAATCAATCTGGAATCGTGGCAAGCTTCTCAAGATTTCAGACCAATTACTTGTCTGGAAATGCTCACCTCTAAAGTCTTGCTAGGAATAGAATCCGGTATCGAGTGTCTTTGCCAAGAAGGAGTAAAGGTACTCTTGTCTCGCTATTTAGATTTGCTTATAAATATGGGCGATCGCGTCTACATCAATAATCTTTCAGGTACAGTAGTTGGGGTGACATCGCAAGGAAATTTACGAGTTGATTTAGAAACACATGATACAAAGGAACTAATTACACCGGAAATTTATATTGAACCCGGTACAATCAGTTTGGGGTACCATAAATCTTCCGTTTAAATTTGAGGTTTGTTCAAATTTCGCTCTTTGGGCAAGACAAACCACTAGCATCATCTCTTTAGGCTAATTACACACAACTGAGAGAACAAATGACGCAGCGCAAAAATTCTGCCCCTCATCGTTTGCATTACTTATGGCAGCAAGGTCTAACAAAAAAACGTTTTGCTTCAACACTACCAGCTCAGAGCCTCTGTTGGCTGAGTAGCGTCAGCCTCCTTAGCGGCGGCTTTGTGTTTGCCCAAACGGAAACACAAATAGACAACATAGTTCCCACAGTTGAAAGTTCCCAGCCAACAGCAGTTACAAATCCAGTTAACACTTCGGCTTCTCTTCGAGACGCTACGCGTAGCTTGCTTCCCCGCAGGGGTACGCTCAGTGTTAAAAAGCAGGCTGTTACGCCCGAAGCCGCTCAAGCACAACCGGAATTTTCCCAACGGCGAACCAGACTCAGAAAGAGATTAGGCAAGCCAGAGGTTGCTCAATCAAAAGAGCCAGTTAGGCAGTCTACACCCAAAATCGAAGCTGTCCAACCTGTTGTGATTATCAGACAGTCAAAACCCAAGGTAGAAGCATCCCAAGTTACTCCGGCACGGGTAAGACAGGAAAAACCCAATACCTCTTTCCGCTCTTTACCTGAAAAACTTCCAGAAGTTGCTCAACCATCAAATAACTCCAACAGCCCTGTCAGTGCAACGGCAGAAAAAACCAAGGATTATAATAACGCCTATATTGATCCTAATAGTTATGACAGTGGTGCTACAGCTACTTATCAAGCACCAAATTCTGTAATTGTCACAGAACGCTCCAGTGGTTGTCGAGCCATTTTGCCTTCAGGGCAAAGTCTATTAGGCGGCGTTTGCGCCAAAGTACCGCAAAGGAGTGTAGCTGATTCTAATAGTAAACCAGCACCTACTTGGCTTAGAAGAAGTCAAAATGCACAATTAGCAGTAGTTCCACCTGTGCGGCAGATTGCATCTTCTACTGGCAATACCAGCAGATGGCGTACTACTCCAACTCAAACTGGTTCTAGCGGTGTCAGCAAGAGCGAATTTAGCCCTAATCGGTTTATACCAAGTCCTAGCGAGTTCAGCCCCACGAGAGTAAGTGCAACTCCCATTGCACCGAGCGGCGGAACTTTACCTCCACCAATGGCAGATGGTAACATTGCACCCCGCCCTAGCACCGTAGCTTATGACTTCTCACTGGCATCAGTATTGCCGCAAATCCCCTACGTAGGGAGAGTTGCCTATAGTGGTATGGGAATGATGTATCCCTTGTCTATACCCGCTCCTATTACTTCTTTGTTTGGTTGGCGAATTCATCCAATCACAGGTAATCAACGCTTTCATGCTGGTACAGACTTAGGTGCGCCTACCGGTACGCCTGTTTTGGCCGCTGCTGCTGGTCAAGTGGAAACTGCTAATTGGGTCGGTGGTTACGGTTTAACCGTTATTCTAAATCACAAATCTGCTGAACAAACTCTCTACGGTCACATGTCACAAATCCTTGTTCAACCCGGTCAATGGGTACAACCTGGAACTGTTATCGGGCTAGTTGGCAGCACCGGGAACTCCACAGGCCCTCACCTGCACTTTGAAGTCCGTCATCTGACACCGAACGGGTGGGTTGCTACTGACCCAGGCGTGGAATTACAAAGCGCCCTCAGCCAGTTAGTGCGAGGCTTACAAACTGCTCAGGTAAGTCAGGAACCAGGTAGTTGAAACTGGGGATTGGGGAGTGGGGAGTGGGAGATGAGGGGAATGAGGGGGATGAGGAAGAAACCAATGCCCAACGCCCAATGCCCCATTCTTAATACTCTACTCCCCATTCCCACAATTACAAATACCCGTGTTCTGCTAGGAATGCGGGTGTAATGCCATCCATACTAGTTTCATCAGTGGTGGTCTTTGAGTTTCCAGGGTAAAGGAATTTTTCGACGTATTTGCCGAGAATATCCCCTTCTAGATTCACCCAACTCCCAGGGAGCAAATAGCGAAGATTTGTCTCGGTGTATGTGAGGGGAATTACTGCCACCTTGAATTGAGAGAGTTCTGGCTGATATGCGGCTACTGTGAGACTGATGCCATTGACAGCTATGCTACCTTTGGGGACAATATACCGTGCGATCGCCTCGGATGCAATAAAGGTCATCTCCCAAGAACTAGCCGTTTGTTCTGCCACTAGTAATCGACCGATGCCGTCTACATGACCCATCACAAAATGACCGCCAACTTTACTCCCCACCTTTAGCGACGCTTCTAAATTTACATATCTCTGTTGCGTTTGCTCACCTCCCAACGTCGTGCGGCGTAGCGTTTCTGGTGAAGCCGTGGCAATAAAGCCATCTTTTAAAACTTTTTCAACTGTCAAGCAAACACCATCTACTGCAACACTGTCACCATAAGCCAAATCTTGCATAATTACTTCACACGAATGACTTACACAAGTAATTTGCCAAGAATCCCCCCCTAAGGGTTCCATCGTTCCTAATGCCTGGATTAATCCTGTAAACACGGCTTTTTTGTCAAACTAACTCTAGTTATTGCCTATTTTTGCTTGAAATCAATTGGTAATTCTCACAGAAATCTCCAACATCCAAGTATATTTTCTGACTTTTTTTCGTATAGGAATATTAACACATTAGCATCCTTCACAGGGCATACTTGGGTAAGAACGTTATTGTCTAAGAAGACCAATTTGACTTACTCTGGTTTTCACCACAAGTTCGGAGTTTAATAGAAGCAATTATAGAGAACGAATGCTTATGTTTATTACTGTCGCTCAACCGCCTAAAAAGGGGTACTATTTGTTACACAGCATCCAAGGCTCTCAAAGCATTGTAGAGGCTTAGGCAATGATTGAAATGAAAGTCGCTGGCATAGCATTAGATGCCATAACCCGCAGCCCGATCGTCCTTTTGAAAGATTCTTCAGATCGGCGGGCTTTGCCAATTTACATTGGTCAGGAACAGGCTAGGGCAATTATGGGTGCGCTGGAGAATCAGAAGCCTCCCAGACCCTTAACCCACGACCTGATTGTGAATCTTCTAGAGACTTGGAATATGACTCTAGAAAAGGTGATCATTCATTCCCTGCAAAAGGATACATTTTATGCAGCTTTAATCGTCCAGCAAGGCGAGGTCAAAAAAGAAATTGATGCGCGTCCTAGCGATGCGATCGCCATTGCCCTCCGTACAAATACCCCCATTTGGGTAATGGAAGAAGTGATTGCCGATGCTTCTATCCCTGTTGATCGTGATGCAGATGAAGCCGAACAGCAAGCCTTCCGTGAATTTATTTCCAATCTCCGTCCTGAAGATTTGATTAAGCGCTTTGGTAATGGCGACAGCTAAAAAAGTTATGAGTTATGAGTTATGAGTTAGCAGTTATGAATTATAAGTGATTTTGCTTCAACTCCTAACTCATAAGCAAAAAAAGCTAGGAGTTAAGAGTTATGAATTACTTCCTTTCCTAACTTTTAACTCCTAAGACCAATTCTCCAAAATGAGGCAACTGATGTAAATCAGGAAAGTCTTGCTGCTTCTAAGTTTTTTAATTGCGAATTGCGAATTGCGAATTGCGAATTGGTATAACTCCCTAACTCCTAACCTTTGTTAAAGATGCAATACCGACGCTTTGGGAAAACGAATCTGTGCCTCTCGGTTTTTTCTCTGGGAACAATGCGCTACCTGGCTGATTTTGAAAATGCTCACCAGACTATCGAACAAGCCTTAGCACTAGGAATTAATCATCTAGAAACCGCCAGAGGTTACGGCAAAAGTGAGGAGTATCTTGGTAGGGCGTTAAAAGCTGGGTTGTCAGTACCCCGAACGAAGCTTTATATCACTACCAAAATCTCAGCCACAGCAGATGCTGACACCATGCGTCGGTGCATCAACGAATCCCTAGAACGATTACAGCTAGATTATTTAGATTGCTTAGGCGTTCATGGCTTGAACACCTGGCAACATTTAGAGTGGGTGCAAGCCAAAAATAGCTGTATGCAAGCCGTAGAAGAAGCTGTTGCTGATGGACGAATCCGACACGTTGGTTTTTCTAGCCACGGGTCATTAGAAGTAATTCAAGCTGCAATAAATACAGATTGTTTTGAATTTGTCAATCTGCATTATTACTATTTTTTCCAACGGCACGCACCAGCGATTCAACTAGCTGCCGAAAAGGACATGGGCATTTTCATTATTTCCCCTGCTGATAAGGGCGGACGCCTCTACACACCACCCCAAACACTAAAAGACCTGTGTTATCCGTATTCACCCTTAGAGCTAAACTATCGCTTTTTACTTGCCGATAACCGTATTACTACTATGAGTATAGGGCCAGCAAACCCAGATGAATTAAGAGAACCTTTGCGAATGGCTGACGATGATGGAGAGTTAACATCAGCCGAAAATTCTGCTTTTGAACGGTTAGAAAATCACCAAAAAGTTGCTTTAGAAACTGATAAGTGTAGTCAATGTTATGCTTGTTTGCCCTGCCCAGAAAATATCAATATTCCAGAGGTGTTGCGGTTACGAAATCTTGCAGTGGCATACGATATGACTGACTATGGCCAATATCGTTACGGAATGTTTGAAAATGCCGGTCACTGGTTCCCTGGCATGAAAGCCAACCGTTGTACAGAATGCGGTGATTGTTTACCTCGGTGTCCAGAAAAATTAGATATTCCAGCTTTGTTAGAAGATGCTCACCAAAAATTAAGTGGGAAAGCAGGTAGGAGATTGTGGGGTTGAGGAAGAGGTAAGGGGGCTATATCCTTTCGATGATTCTGAAGAAAATTAACCCCAGATTTGTTATAACATCTGAAAAAGGTTATTTCTCCCACAGGTAAACATCCTTTCTGGTTTTCTGGTTGACTTTGTTAGATCGCATCTCGGCTTTGGTGCTGGGCGATCGCGCCCTCTGGAGCTATATATATAACGACGTATAACGGCACAAGTGAGCGGCGTCGAGTAGACTAGAACGTAGCGCGAAGCATCTGTTCCGTCCGCTCCACTGCGTTGTTAGCTGGCTTGTCGCAACGGGCTAGTTCAAAAAACTCTCATATTGATCATGATCACCGATCCAAATCCAATAATAATCGTCGCCCTTTTTCAAAGCTAATGCTCGATACCCACCACTGACACGGGCAGACCAAAGGTTTTTACCAACTTTTTTGAAATGCAACGAGGGATGAAGTGAATTTTCCTGCCAGAGTTGATAAGCTTTCCGCGCTTGCTCTTGCATCTCAGCTTACAACTCGGCATACGCTTTCCAAAAATCAGCAGTCGCAAAGGACTTCATCCAGATCCCTCACGTTGTTTGCTGCAATGTCCTCCTCTGCTTGAGCAATGAGACGATCTAATTTTCCTGATGCCAAGTCCACTTCGATTTTCCGATCCCACATCTCATCGAGATATTCTTGAAGCCATTTTGCCACATTGCGAACTTCATCCTCTGATAATTGCTTGATTGCTGATTCAACTTCTAGGCGAGTGTTCATCGGGTACTCCACATACTAAAAGTAGACATATATGCCCACTAATTATAGCTTAGAGGTCAACTAAAATGGTACAAAGTTAACACCCTAGTGCGTTAGCCTACGGAATAACACACCCTACAAAACTAGTTTTTAGGTTTCAACTTCGGGGTTTTCAGCCAACATTCTGATAAAAATGTAAAATTAATAAAGATTTAATAGAGTCAGGAAGCTCCGCCCAAGCTGGGCTATCTCGCGGCAATAAAGATGAAGATTAAAAAAAAAGAAATATCCTCCGCCAATCACTAACGGTTTTCCGCTACAGTGGACGGGCTGTAAGCCTAGTATGGACTACTAGCCGATCGCTTACTATTCTTCTGGCGAGTTTAACAATAGTTGCTGGTCTTTTACCGGCGGCGATATCCTACATTAGTAAGTTAATTGTGGATGCAGTGGTACTTGCCTCTCAAGTTAACTCACACAATGGTTTTGTCAATATTTATCCTTCCCTATATTATGTAGGATTAGAAGCGATCGCTGTAATTTTACTAGCAGGCAGCCAACGGGGAATCACCATTTGTCAGTCGTTATTACGGGCGCTAATGGGTCAGCGAGTGAATGTACTCATCTTAGAAAAGGCGCTGACACTCGATCTTAGGCAGTTTGAAGACTCAGAATTTTATGACAAATTGACTAATGCGCGACGAGAAGCATCAGTTCGTCCCCTTTCTTTAGTAAACCGCACCTTTGGGTTAGTGCAAAATGCTCTTTCCCTGTTCACCTACGGTATTTTGTTAGTAAATTTCTCAGGTTGGGCGGTGGTGGTGCTGATTTTGGCAGCTATGCCTGTATTTATTTCCGAAACAAAGTTTGCTGGAGAAGGCTTTCGCTTGTTTAGTTGGCGTGCGCCAGAAACTCGTCAACAGAACTACTTAGAAAATCTGCTAGCAAGAGAAGATTTTGTCACAGAAGTTAAACTCTACCAGCTAGGAGAGATGCTGCTAGGGCGTTACCGCAATCTGTTTGAGCAACTTTATGGGGAAGACCGCGATTTGACTCTCCGGCGAGGATTTTGGGGGTATCTCCTGGGTTTAGTCAGTACTGGTGCTTTTTACCTGGCTTATGCTTGGATTGTCCTGGAAACAGTGCTAGGTAAGATTTCCTTGGGAGATATGACAATGTATCTCACTGTGTTTCGCCAAGGACAGTCTACTTTCTCCAATGCCCTCACTTCTATTGGAGGGATGTATGAAGACAACCTATATCTCTCAAATCTCTACGATTTCCTGGAGGAGGAAGTACCAAAATCTTGGGGTAAAGCAACCATTGGTTTAAATTCCCAAGATGGCATCCGTTTTGAGAACGTATCATTTACTTATCCAGGGAGTTCCAAACCAGCGTTGACAAATATTTCGCTGCATTTGAAACCCAGAGAGAAACTGGCAATTGTCGGTGAAAACGGTTCCGGTAAGACTACCTTAATCAAACTACTTACCCGACTCTACACCCCTGACTCTGGGCGAATTTTCTTAGATGGCTTGGATTTGCAAGAATGGGATGTGGATGTGCTGCGGCGTCGGATAGGTGTGATTTTTCAAAACTTTGTCCGCTATCAGTTCACTGTAGGGGAAAATATTGGCGTTGGAGATGTAGAACATCTCGAAAACAAAACTCGTTGGCGAACTGCTGCTGAAAAAGGCATGTCCCAATCTTTTATCGACCAATTACCCC
Organism: Nostoc sp.; assembly: GCF_036919495.1. GTDB lineage: Bacteria > Cyanobacteriota > Cyanobacteriia > Cyanobacteriales > Nostocaceae > Nostoc. Next base: position 44,019 of record NZ_JBALBZ010000198.1, on the reverse strand, counting down.
AAAGCTTCCAGACTCAACTTGGTCGTTGGTTTAAGGGAGGACAGGAACTTTCTGGGGGACAGTGGCAAAAAATTGCTCTCTCTCGTGCTTTTATGCGATCGCAAGCAGATATCTTGGTGTTAGATGAACCAACATCAGCAATAGATGCCCAAGCTGAGTTTGAGATTTTCAATCATTTTCGCGCTATTACTAAAAATCAGATGGTACTTTTGATTTCCCATCGCTTCTCAACAGTACGGATGGCTGACAAAATCCTAGTTATAGAAAATGGGGAAGTTATAGAACAAGGAACTCACGAAGAACTGTTACAGCTAGGAGGACGTTATGCTAAGTTGTTTCTGTTACAAGCAGCCGGTTATCAATAGGATGTGAGCTACTTTGTGAATTTAGATAGCGATGACTAGGTTGGGCTGCGCCTACGCTTATTTTGTAGAAAGCACATAACACCTCTAATCTAACCACGTTAAACTGTTCAGTAAACATGGGTCACTAGACCTCTGTATCGTTAAACATTGGATAAAATTATGCAAATAACAAAACAGCGATACTATACTCCAGAGGAATATTTAGAGCTAGAAGAAGCTGCTGAGTACAAAAGTGAATACATTGATGGGCAAATAATTCCTATGGCGGGTGGAACAGTAAATCACAATCAAATAGCACTCAACTTAAGTACTGAGTTAAATTTCGCTTTTAAAAAGCAGAACTACCGGGTTTTTATGGGTGATGTTCGTCTATGGATACTCGAAAAGCGTACCTATACCTATCCAGATGTGATGATTCTGGCAGATGAACCAGAGTTTTTTAACAACCGAAAGGATATAATTCTGAATCCCCAGGTTATTGTTGAGGTTTTATCAAAATCTACCAAAGGCTACGATAGCGAAGATAAATTTCAGGGTTACCGAACTATTTCTACTTTCCAAGAATATCTATTAATTGATCAAACTCGAATTCATGTAGATCAATTTTCCAAAACTGGGAAAAAGCAATGGACGCTTCGTGAATATGATGAAGAAGATGAAGCGATCGCACTTGTAACCGTACCCTTTGAGATTTCCTTACAGGATTTATATAACAAAGTTAAGTTTGAGCCTGTGGAGTCAGAAGGGGAAAGTGCTGATGGCGAAAAATTAAAATAAGGGAAATGGGTTATTTCTCTTTGCTAGAGTGAAAAGTATCAAGACTGCTTATAGTAATATCAGTCATTACCTCTTTGTTGTCTCCGGCTAGCAAAATTATGTTGAAGACGATAAAAATAGATAATTTCCGTAGTTTCCAATCTTTCGAGCTTCAGCAGCTTGGTAGAATCAACCTGCTCGTTGGTAAAAACAATATCGGTAAAACATCAATACTAGAAGCTATTCAACTTTTATGCTCACGCAATAATCTTGAGCCACTACGTCAGACAATGACTAACCGGAGTGAATATTTTTTTGATGATGAACGTAGTGAACGTAGATTAAGGTTAGGTCAAGCTCAAGACCTTGATGTTCGTCATCTTTTTTATGGTCACGAGATTGAACTGGGGAGCAAATTTTCAATAACAGGTACTAATGGCAATATTCAAGAGGAGCTTATTGTATCAATAGAAGTACGCAAAATTTCTTCAAAAGAGCTACCTAGCTCATTGCCTGAGTTTCTAGATGATGAAGTCCCAGATGCATTAAAGGAACTAGATTTCAATATTAAGTGGAATTATGGGCGAGAAGAAAAGCTTTGGAGACTACCGCTATCAGTTAATGGCGGGATTTTTGTAGAAGATTATACTCGGCAATTGCGTAGAGATACTAAAAATTCATCACCAAAAATACAATTTGTCACATCATCTTCTTTAGGAACCGAGAAGATGATTGAACTATTTGATCAGATAGTACTAACGCCTGAAGAAAAACTTGTAGAGCAGGCACTTCATAGAATAGACTCTAAAATTCAACGCATTGCTCCAGTTAGTTCTCGAAAGTCTAGGTATTCCTTAGATTCGCGGGGCGGTTTTTTTGTACTTCTTTCTGATAGTAATCAGCGTGTACCAATTGGCAGTATGGGTGATGGTATTTGGCGTATCTTAGGACTAGCACTAGCTACAGTGTGTGCTAAAGATGGATACTTATTTGTTGATGAGATTGATACCGGACTCCATTTTACGGCGATGTCTGATATGTGGGAACTGATTTGGGATACAGCCAAAAGATTAAATGTGCAAGTTTTCGCAACTACACACAATAGTGATTGTTGGACAAGTTTAGCTAGTATTGCAGAGCAAGAAGATACCACTGAGGATGGTATTAGAATTCACAGAATTGAAAAAGGCAAAGAAACAAGTGTAGTCTTCACGGAACCTCAAATTGTCATTGCTGCTCAAAGAGAAATTGAGGTACGTTAGTAATGACAAAAAGTTATGAACCCAAGAAGCTGTTAGTAGAAGGGCCGGAAGATTTACGAGTCATACCAGAATTAATAGAAAAAAACGGAATTCGTTGGGGTAATAACAAAAGGGAAGCAATTGTATCAATACAAGATTGTGGAGGTTACGAGAATATTGATGCAAACCTTATCTCTACTGAATTACAAGCATCAGGACTCACCAATTTAGGTGTGATAATAGACGCAGATGAAGATTTACCTGCACGTTGGATGAGTATAAGAAACGCTTGCTTGCCAAGTATACCTGACATTCCTAAAGAAATATCAGAGACAGGACTTATCCACGTTACAAAAAACGGAATTAAGTTTGGTATCTGGATTATGCCAGATAACCAAATGAGAGGTATGCTAGAGACGTTTTTAGCTTACATGATTAGAGATGAAGGCGAAACTATTTGGCAATATGCTCAGGAAGTAGCACAAGAAGCAAAAAACAAAGGAGCATCATTCAAAGATTCTTATCTTGATAAAGCTAAAATTTACACTTGGCTAGCATGGCAAGAAGAGCCAGGAAGACAACTTCATCAAGCTATAAAGTATGAATTTCTGAATCCTCAACATTCAAAGACGCAGACATTTTTAATATGGTTTAAAAATCTGTACAACTTATAATATTTTGCTATTTTAAAAAAGCGATATGTTCTCTGCGAAACGCTATGCATAGCTTGCTTCCCCGTAGGAGTAGGGTGGGCTATGCCTACGCCCCTCACCCAATAACTTCGATAAAATCACTATGGTGCTAGTTAACCCTCCCTAAATCTGATGAAAAGCGATCGCTCCCTTACCCAACTCTCCCTTCAACGCCCTGAACTACTCGCGCCAGCAGGTAATTGGGACTGTGCTAAAGCTGCTGTGGAAAATGGGGCAGATGCGATTTACTTCGGTTTGGATCGCTTCAACGCCAGAATGCGGGCACAAAACTTTACTGAGGCAGACTTACCCCAATTGATGGCATTCCTCCACCATCGTGGCGTAAAGGGTTATGTCACTGTCAACACACTAATATTTCCCAAAGAACTAGCAGAAGCACAGCAATATCTCCGCACAATTATTGCAGCAGGTGTGGATGCGGTGATTGTCCAGGATGTAGGAATATGCCGTCTCATCCGTCACCTTTCCCCTGATTTTCCCATCCATGCTTCCACCCAAATGACCATCACCAGTGCGGCTGGAGTGGAATTCGCCAAGTCCCTCGGTTGTCAATTGGTAGTGCTGGCGCGTGAATGTTCTCTTCAGGAAATCAATAAAATACAGCAGCAGATTGCCTTACAAGAAACTTCGCTGCCCTTGGAAGTCTTTGTTCACGGTGCTTTGTGCGTGGCGTATTCTGGTCAGTGTTTGACTAGCGAGGCTTTAGGCGGACGTTCTGCTAATCGAGGTGAATGTGCCCAAGCTTGCCGGATGCCCTACGATTTAATCGCTGATGGCGAAGTTGTAAATTTAAAAGAACGCAAATATTTACTTAGTCCTCAAGACCTAGCAGGGTTAGATGTTCTGCCAGATTTAGTCAAATCAGGAGTAACTTGTCTCAAGATTGAAGGTCGTTTGAAAGCCCCAGAGTATGTTGCTAATGTCACCCGTGTTTATCGGCAAGCTTTGGATGGTGTGATGACGGAATTGGAAAGACCCTTCCCTTGTAGGGAAGAGGGAATAAAAGCTCCCCTCTCCGCTTCGGAGAGGGGCTGGGGGAGAGGTCAATCAGATCGAGAACACTACAACCTAGAAATGGCATTTTCTCGCGGACTCTACACAGGTTGGTTTGGCGGGATTAATAATCAGGAACTAGTTCACGCCCGCTTTGGTAAAAAACGTGGGGTTTATTTAGGTGAAGTTAGCCGCATTCACAACGAACAGGTAACAGTCAAACTGGAAGCGCCTGTAAAACCGGGAGATGGAATTGTATTTGACTGCGGTCATCCAGAGGCGAAGGAAGAAGGCGGTCGGGTTTATGCTGTGGTGTCCAAAGGTAAAGAAACCATGCTGACATTTGGGCGAAATGACTTGAACCTGCGCCGAGTGCATATAGGCGATCGCATTTGGAAAACCAGCGATCCAGAACTCGATAAGCAACTACGTCAAAGTTTTGCTGGCGAGAATCCTCAATTTCAGCGTCCGATTGACTTGGAGGTTTATGGAGAAATCGGTCAGGCGTTGATTGCGATCGCCCGCGATCAACTCGGTAATATTGTCCAAATAGAGTCTGCAATTTCTCTGGTGGAGGCGCACACCAAACCTTTAGATACAGACCGTTTACAAGAACAATTCGGTCGTCTAGGTAACACACCTTTCTGTTTGGGAACGCTAACTAACCACCTCAGTGGTACTTTTATGCTACCCGTAAGTGAATTGAACCGGATGCGGCGGGAAATCGTAGCACAGTTGGAAGAATTGCGAAGTCAACCCAAACGCTGGCAATTACGTTCTGATGTCTCTTTCCAAGACCTACTACCCTCCTCATGTCCCTCATTCCCCACCCTGCAAGAAACTAAAGCTACATCTCCCTCACTCATCGTCTTAGTACGAAACCTCAAGCAACTCCAAGCTGCCCTGAAAGCTGGTATTGAAACCCTATACTGTGAATTTGAAGACCCCCGCGCCTACCGAGAAGGCGTGCAGCTAGTACATAAACAAAGGCAACAATCCCTACTCCCTACAATTTGGGTTGCACCTCCGCGAATTACCAAACCGGGGGAAAATTGGATTTTGCAGCAAGTACGTGCTTCAGAAGCAGATGGCTATCTAATACGCAACTATGACCAATTGCAATTCTTTGCTCAAGACCGTTGTATTGGAGATTTTTCGCTCAACGTTGCTAATCCTTTAACAGCAGACTACTTTCAGCAACACTTTGGTTTAGAAAGGCTGACGGCATCCTACGATCTGAATATTACCCAACTACAAGACCTGCTCGTTAGTTGTCCACCCCAGTGGTTTGAGGTGACAATCCATCAACACATGCCGATGTTTCACATGGAACATTGTGTATTTTGTGCCTTTCTATCGACAGGTACAGACTACACTAACTGTGGACGACCTTGTGAAAAGCAGGAAGTAAAATTGCGCGATCGCGTTGGTAGCGAACATGTCCTCAAAGCAGATGTAGGTTGTCGCAATACTGTATTTAACGGCACTGCTCAAACTGGAGCCGAGTACGTACAGCGCCTCATACAACTGGGATTACGTCAGTTTCGCATCGAGTTTGTCAATGAAACACCAGAACAAGTGAGTAAAACAATACATTTTTATACTCAACTACTGCAAGGCAAGATTACAGGTTCTCAACTCTGGCGCGAGTTGAAACTGCAAAATCAATTGGGTGTAACTCGTGGCCCTATGGGAGTATCTGCATTGCGATAATAATTATTGCAAGCTGCCCTATTCACCACTGCTGGGCAGCTTGTTTAACTATCTCCACAAGCCGCAACACAGTTGGAGATGTCTCGTTTTTTCGCCAAATTATTGCGATGGCTACTTTTTGGCTAGGTTCTTCTAAAGTTTTATAAATTACCCCAATCCGTTGCAGGTTTTGCAAAGATGCTGGCACGATCGCCACACCCATCTCGGCTGCTACTAAGCTGACAATAGTTTGCATCTGGATAGCTTCTTGAGCAACCTTGGGACTAAAGCCTGCTTGCTGGCAGAGACTAATGATTAAGTCGTAAAGTCCTGGTGCTAATATCCTGGGAAATAAAATAAACGGTTCATTGGCAAGGGATGTCAAACACACATTAGATTGATTCGCTAGCAAATGCGCTTCCGGTAGTGCCACCATCAGCGACTCTTGAAAAATCGTTTCGCAACTAAATCTATTTTCTTCAACAGGTGGACGCAATAATCCTACATCCATTCGACCTTCTCGTAACCACTCTAACTGCTGATCTGTAGTCAGTTCATGCAACTCGATGCTCACACCAGGAACGCAACTACGAAAAGTTCGCAGAATAGTTGGCAAAATATTATACGCCGCAGAACTAACAAAGCCGACCACCAACTGTCCAATTTCGCCACGACTGGTTTGCCGCCCAACTTGGATTGCCTGTTGTAATTGCCTCATAATTTGCTGCACTTCATCCAGAAACACTTGCCCCGCTTCTGTTAACTGTACTTTTCGTTTCGTGCGGTAAAACAGTTCAAAACCCAATTCTCCCTCTAGCTGCCGAATTTGTTGACTTAGGGGAGGTTGGGCAATGTGCAATCGTTCCGCCGCCCGTCCAAAGTGCAATTCTTCGGCCAAGGTGAGAAAGTAGCGCAAGTGTCGTAATTCCATCTGTTACCTAAACTCATATCTTTAAAATATTAGTTAAGGTAAAAATATATATTGGACATAATTAAAAATCTTTTTTATTGTGATGATCAGGCGGTGATGAATCGGCAAATCAACACACTATAATTTCACTACTTATGAATAATCTTTCAATACCTAAAAATTCTTGGGATGCTGCTCTTTACCAAGATAAACACGCCTTTGTCTGGCAGTATGGTGAGGACTTACTAAAATTCCTCAACCCTCAGCCAGGAGAATCCATTTTGGATCTTGGCTGTGGTACGGGACAACTCACAGAAAAAATTGCCCAAGCTGGTGCTGAAGTCATGGGAGTTGATTTTGCACCCGCGATGATCGAAAAGGCCAGACAAAATTATCCTCATATCCGTTTTAATGTTGCTGATGCTAGCAACTTTCAAGTAGACAAGCCATTAGATGCTGTGTTTTCCAACGCTGTATTACATTGGGTGAAAGAAGCAGATAGTGCGATCGCTTCCATCCATCAATCCCTAAAACCCGGAGGCCGTTTTGTGGCAGAATTCGGTGGTAAGGGAAATGTGCAAGCGATCGCCACAGCTTTAGAAAGCGCCTTAGAAGCAATTAATATCCCCATACAAGCCCTAAATCCCTGGTACTTCCCTAGTATTGGTGAATACGCCACCTTACTAGAACAGCAAGGCTTTGATGTTATTCATGCCATGCTTTTTGCTCGTCCAACTCCTTTAGCAGAAGGAGAAGCAGGTATGGCAAACTGGATTGGGATGTTCGCTTGCACTTTTTTAGCAGGACTTTCTAGTGAGCAACAAATACAAGTAATTCGCGTCGTTGAGGAATATCTTAAGCCAAGACTGTATCAACAAGGAACTTGGATAGCAGACTATCGAAGAATTCGCATCGTTGCCATTAAACTTTAATTAAAATGTGCGAATTTTTACTATTGCCTTAATTACGAATTACGAATTAGTATCAGCTATGCATATACCTAAATTGTGCGATCGCCCTACAGCCCTTTGGGCATCCTACGGCAGGCGTTGGCGCAGCCAACGCCTGAGATCACTTTCATTATTACTAACCATTAGCCTCACCACTTTACTAGTTCCGCCCTCGCTAGCGCAAACCCCCCCAATCCCATCACCTTCTAATGCGCCTCTGGAACTAGACTTATTGACTAAGCCGAAAGACTATGTAATCACAGCTAACACCATAAATCCAGAACGATTAACCGTTCCTAGTTTATGGTGGGCACAACAAAACTCTGAAAGAAAGCTATTAGATAATTGGATAGCATATCCACCTTCTGAAAAAGAACCTGCAAGAGTAGACTTGATTGTGAATCAGCAAATTTGGAGCTTACTAGACTATGTAGAACGTTACGACTTCGTAAATCGCTTGGGTAGCACTGCACGGAACTTTGGTTACAACGTCCGGGTATTTAATTATCAAAAAGAACCCCTGGGAACCTATACTTGTAACTTTAGTACAAGTCCAGCTTTATGCAGTATTCAAACGACTGTTAAGAACAAGATAGGGTTAGAGCGTTCACTCTAATAATTTAGGGAGAGTAAAAATTTTAGATTTTAGATTTTGGATTAAATTTCAATCTAAAATTGTCAATCCAAAATCTAAAATTGAATTGCCCAATTCCTAATTAAACCTTAATTTTGGCGAATAAAGACTCGTATTGTTTTATTGCTAATGGGGGTAAGGGAAGCAAAAATTCGCTTTTGTCAAAAACTTGGCGTAGGCCTAGCCCGTCGTAGACATCGCTCTGTAAAATGCTCCGTAATGCTTCTTGGATATCGGGAGCGACCAGATTTGTAGAAATTGGCGAATTACTTTTGGTCAACACCGAAATTTGTTTAGCTGTACTTGGTTGCCAACAAAAGTCAATCCATTGATCTGATAAACTACTCTTAGTAGTAATACCTGCGGGACGTACCCACAAGTCTGCCCAGATTGCTGTTCCTGACTGGGGAATAACTGCACCAAGTTGCGGATAACGTCCCAGAATTGGCAATACATCGCTTGACCAACCAACTGCGAGCCAAGTGTCTCCCATAATTAGAGGTTCTAAGTAGTTATTGGAACTGTAGAACTTTACCTGTTGGTTTAATGTCTGTAATTCCTTTTCCAAGTCTGGTACTTGGTCAATATTCTCTGTATTATAAGATTTTCCTAGCTTCTTTAAGACTAAACCAATAACTTCTCGTGGTTGATTGAGTAGCGAAATGTGCTGCTGCAATCCATCTCGCCACAAATCACTCCAATCTTTCGGCGTCCATCCCAATTTCTGCAACTTGTCACGGTTATAAATAATCACTGTGCTACCCCACCGATAAGGCGCACCCCACACCTTCCCTTGAGTATCCAAGTTACCTTGGTCGTTGCGTGTTACCAGTTGTTTCCACCTTTCATCTAAAGCAGACCACTGCTTTAATTGGTTTCCCTGCACCTCTTGGAGTGGTTGAATCAGTTTCTGCTCAATAGCTGCTTTTAGCCAGTAATCTCCCAATGTCACTAGGTCTGCATCAGCTGTTTTTTGACCTTGCATAAAGGGTATAAACCGTCTCCATCCCTTCTCATCAGTGGTTTTTGGTTTCTGCTGCCAATTTTGTAATTGCTGAAATAAACCTTGTATCTGCTCAACTGGAGCAAACTTTAACTGTACCTGTTGCTGCAAACTTTTGTGGAATTGATTAACTACCTGACCAGGTATAGAACCTTTTAATAACTGTACTTTTAGTTGCATCTGCTTGTTTCCACCACAGCCAAAAAGCAGTTGTGAAAGTGCCAGTGTGCTTGTACCTAGCAAAAACGACCGTCGATCCATTGATTTTGGATTTTGAGATTTTTGATTATACCTAATATTAAACAGAGATTCACCAGAGGCTGACTAACTGAAAAACTGTAGTTAGTAAATTAGCGGTATTTTTTGTTGTTAATAACGATAATTTAAACTAATTGACTCAAAATAACGATTTTTCGGCATACATACACCTAAATATTAGTTTTTCTCCATAATTTTCCTTATTAGTACTTATAGTCAAGTTTTACTTAATATTTAGAATTAATGATTTAAATGTCACTTTTGCACCAAAAATTATCAATACTTAAATAATCCATAAGTATAGTTAAGGTTGAGAGTAAATTGAATAACATATAGAAAATGTACGGATGAGGGTATTAAATGGAGCCATTACAGAAGCAAATCCTGACTTTAAGCGAAAAATTGGATGCGCTCTGCCAAGTGATTGGGCAGCTTGACGTTAAAGTAGCTCAAGCTTTCTCAGAGTGTTCTTTAGCGAATACACAAGCAAAGCATAATGAGCAGGAAAATGGCGCAACTGGTGGCTACCAGTTCAAAGGACGTAACAATTTAAATCCAGAAATGGAACACAAGGATGTTTTGATAGATGGCATTTATCTAGATATGCATCGTCAAGGTGGAGATAATATAACACCAGAAATTCAAATACAACGACTGACAGCGCAATTAACAGCAGCATACAATCGCATTGCTGCCTTGGAAGAACAATTACTTAGAGAGAGAATTCATTAAATTTAGCCTGAGTTAAACGAATAACAAAAATGGCTGGAGGTAGAGAAAGCAAGCCTTTAGGTTCAATGTCGAGTGATGGCTTTGTTAGCATATATATAAATATAAGCAACTAATCCACCTATCAAATTGATAAAAAACTTAAACATACTATTATATATATTTACGTAATAGTATGATATATCTACGTATAGGCTTTTAGTCCATACCTCAGCTGATAAAGCAAGATGGCAATTTCTAATTTCAGTTCATCCTCAGTCATGTTTGATGCTTGGAGATGTCATCGGGAATTATGAGGCTCATAAATAAGGGAAAACTCTAATTCATAGTTTATTCTAATTCTTCTGTCATGCTGGGCAAGATTTTTAAACGCACAGAGAAGTAGCATCGGAGGAAACCTCCGTTTATAAGTTTGGTGGGGCGCAGAGTCTTGCCGAATTTAATTCGCTATAAATTAATAAGATGCTGTACTTAGCCGTTCAAGTTGGGCTTCAATGGCTGCCAAAAGCTGGTGTTGCTGCCAATTTTGGCTAAGATGAGCGGCTATGCAAGCTGCTCCAGCACCCATACCTTCTTTCACAAAGCCCTGCTCATAAGCTCTGAGTTGGGGATAACGAGAATCAGCAAAGCTTAGATGAGTTGCTAATAGGGGAGGGGTTCTTCCACTCTGAGTTAAGCTGGCTTTTTCTAAGCTGAGGGCTAAGTCAACTGTAGCGCCAGTAGGATCTTCTGCCACCCAGCGAGTTGTGCCTACAACTACTTCTTCTGGTTGCCATAATAAGGCGTAAGTTTGAGCGATCGCACTGATCAGCGCATAAACCGCCAGCATTTGCGTCCCACCAGCGAGCATTACACCACAACTCCGACTAGCAGCGATCGCCATCCCAGCTACCACCACTTGCATCGGATCGCCCACAGCAGCGACGAGTTGCAAGGGGTTAACTGGGGAAGATGAGGAAGATGAGGACAAAGTAAAATTTTCTCCCCCTGCTCCCTCATCTCCCCCTGCGCCCTGCTCCCTGCTCCCCCTCATCTTCTCCAGCCCAGCTTGCACTAGCGCCCACTTTTGCGCGTGGTTACAAATAGGGTGGCTGCTGTTAACTTTTCCAGCAGCATCTATACCCAAACCAGTCAAGATTGCCAAGGCAGTTGTAGTGCCTCCAACGACGCACTCACCGAGAATTACATACTTATGTTGGTTATTGGCAGCAAGGCGTTCGCCCCAAAGTAGCCCTTGTTTAAACAAGTGATGTACCGTTGTGATTTCCATAGCAGCACCACTACTTAAACACCGAGCAGCCGTACCGCCCAAATCAATTACTGGCACAGCTGGAGGCTGAGGTAAACCAGCATTAAACAAATGAACTGGTATCTTTAGTGACTCAAAGACAGCGCGAGAAATCAGCACAGGTGAAGCCCCTGCCGCTAATGGTGGTAAGGGATATTGGGCTTTATATTCTGGGCCATAGTACAAAAACTCGGCATCGGCACAAGCAGTATATTTCCGATCCTCTGGAGTGCGACCGGCTGCTGAAATCTCCGGAATTAAACCAGTTTCAGTAAATCCTAAAACACAGGCAAATAGGGGCAAACAGCCACGATACCGTCGTAGCCATTCTTCACCCTGTTCTTTTTGAGTATAAATACTAATCATTTGGAAAGTTAAAAGTTAGGAGTTAGGAGTTTAATTCATAACTATTAACTCACAACTCCTCACTATCCTTCATAATCCATGAGCACTTGTACCCAACGTGGTGGAGGGGGAATGGGGTTACCCAAACGATCAAAAAGCAACCATGCTGCCAGGTGTACCACAAAAAGGTAGATAAAGTTGTTGAGTACAATTAAAGCGATCGCTCCCACTTGAATCAAAAACACACTGGGACTCGTCAATAAACTTAAGTTAAAAAATACCCACTCTATGAACTCAGTTACCTGGGTAATTACATAAATCCATAGGTCTTCACCTGACAAAACAGACAGCAACCACAGTCGAAAAAAGACTCCCAAAGTACCCAACAGCGTACCCAAGGTGATGGAAGTAATCCAAGGAACACGACGACGATACCACGTTGCTCCTAAAAGCACGCCCATAAACCCGTAGGGCATGACAAACAGCAAACTGCGGGCTGGCCCCATCAGTACCGTCAGCAGTAACCCGGAGGTGAGTGCTGCCATCCATGCCGCACGCCTGCCCCAACGCAGATAAACTAAAGCGATCGGTACCGGAAAAAATATCCGCAAAACTGGCCCCAAGGGAAAGTAAAAATTTATAAACCAAATTAAGCTAGCGGCACTTGCTAAAAACGCCGTTTCCACCATTCTTAAGGGCGCATCAGCTTTGAGTTGAGGAGGCATTAACTGCTGTTCTTTGTCTAACCAATGATTATGGGGAGTTAGAGGCTCAGGCGATGGATCTTCCTCTGGCTCATCTGGCAAAGAATCTAAAATACTCATATCTGACAAGTTTTTAAACGATCATTCTTTCTAAGGCTGACAAATCGGGAATACAAATAGTGTCTTGATCCCGTTTAATCAAGCCTTTTTTTTCTAGCCTTGTCAAGACTCTTGTCACAGTTTCCCGCGCCAGTCCGCTCAAACTACTCAATTCTCGATGAGGTAAATTGGGGATTTCGGTTCCTGTTTGCCCTTTTTTTCCCTGTCCTTCTGCCAAAAATACCAACGTATCTGCTACCCGTGACTGGCTATCAGATTCCCGCAACCGCAATCGGCGATTTACTTGCCGCAAACGTCGTGCCATTAGTTGCGCCAATCGAACTCCCGCTAAGGGTTCTATCTGAAGTAACTTGACAAAATCCTGAGCAGGCATACTCCCAATTATCGTTGGGGCCAAGGTAATCACATCTGTAGATCGAGGCACTTCATCTAGCGCCGCCATTTCACCAAACAATTCCCCTTTACCAAGAATATTCAGCGTTACCTCTTTTCCCTCCAGATTGTAGGTGCGAATTTTTACCCATCCGTCCAGAATAAAATACACAGAACCGCCCCAGTCATTTTCTAGCAGAATTACCTGATTGGCTGGGTGAGTGCGGGTAACAAGATGGATGAGAGCTGATTCTACAGCAGTTTCTGACAACCCTTGAAAAAAGGGAGCCGAGGTGATCATCCAGGAATTAGCCTGTGCTTGCAAGCTATATCGGTCTTCCATTACGACATCTTTATTCAAGCGGCTATATATACACACAACAAACAGGAGCGCCATTTTCAGCCTAAGCTATCATTGCACAGCTCCCTTTCAAAAAGAAAACTAAACTATGCTACATAAGAAAGCGACAAGAACGTTTTTCTAAATAATCTTTACCTATAAGTTTAAACGGGGTAAAAGTTTTGCAAAAAGTAGTTTATGTCCGACGGTTGTATTGCTTAGGGGCTAGCTGCACTGCAAACTTGATTAGTTCACAATATAGGCAAACAACATTAATGATACTAAAGGGAGTAAATTATTGCTCAGGTATTTTAGCGATTTTCAAAAATAGGCAATTAATGATCTATAAAACTAAGCTTCCACACAAAAGCTGACTGAAGATTGCCACGAGTCGCAGTAATCCATAACATAATGACAGTCACAAGTCCAGGCAGGGGCTTTTGCCACTCAAAACTTCTCTTATGACCGACGTTGCGCGTAGAAAGATCCCATAGGGTACGGTGATTGTAAAGTAATTGTTACATTAGTTGACATATATCTCTAAGTAAGGTGATAAAAGTGACTTCCAGTGCAGACGAAATTCAAAAGCTGATCGCAGACATTGACAACTTACTTGCCAGTGGTGGCAAGCGTATGTCTAGATTTCTGTCTGGTCAGGCGCAAGAGCCTAAAGAGGTTTTAGAACGAATTCGCAACTTCTTGGTGAGGGTAGAAGAAAAAGAAGCATCAAAGAATGGCATCCCAAATCAGTCTTCTAAAGAATCGCGATCGCCTTTATTAACAAAATTTATTGAGCAAGGTTATAATCAGTATCCACTACCCCGGCCCGAACCGAATCAGGAACAGAGTACTATTGGGGCAGGAAAATTAAAAAGTGAATTTTCGAGCTTGATCCAGCCATTGCGATCGGAATTAGAATTGCTCTTGCAAGAGCGAGCCGCTCTTATACAGGAAATTAGGCAGCTAGAGCAAAAACGATTGCAAAATTACTCCTTAGCGCAGCAGTTGACAAACCAGGAGCAGATGATTACCGAGTTTTTACAGGTACTCATGAGTCGTCTTGTGCCAACTTTAACGCCATTGCTAACACAGACGCGGCAGAATTCTACCAGTTCTTCAGGAGCAAATAGTGCAAGCTCAGAACCAGGAATCTCTGCAACTCAACCGTTATTAGAATCACTAGACCCTGCGGAGCGTTTAACTCACCTGGCCAGGGAGTTGGATCAACGTTTATTATCACTAGATGGGACTGTAAATGTAGTATTTGAAGCACTACAGCGTAACATTAATACTTATCACGATTCTCTGTCGCAAGCATTGGCAAGAATGCATAGTCAGGGGATGCAAGGCGAACAGTTGATGGCCAGCTTTCTCAACAATTTGACCCAGCATTTGCAGCAGCAATCCCCTAGTTCCCAACCATCTTTCCTTGAGGTCGAATCTGATACACCAGCATCATTAACTGACCCCGCCGAGATTTCTGCTGGAGTTGCACCCCAACTCTTAGAGCTTATACAGCCAGAAACATCTTCACTCACATTTGATCCTAAGCAACAGAATACTAACATTACAAACGTTACAGAAGATTTAGATGCAGCACTGTTGCAGCTTGGGATAGATTCGTCTCAATCTTCTCAGCAGACCGAATTATCGCAAGATATTTCTGCGTTAATTGGTGATGAAGCAGACCAACTTTACACCAGCTTGTTTGGTACTGGTGATGTTAATAATCCAAGTCTTGAGGTTTCCACAGCCTCAGAATCAACGTTGAACATCGCGGAGGGCGCATTTGTCCCTTCAACTGTGTATTCTGAGGCTGGAACAGCAGATACGGATCTATTCGATCTGGGCAACGTTAACCCAGAAACAACCCAACAGACTCCCGTAGAAACTACAGCATTATCAGATTTACAGGAAGAACTATTTTTTGAAGATGATACAGATATAGAGCTTGTTAGTTTCTCTACTCCACAAGCAGTTTCCGCAATAGACAGCTTGCAGACCCGCAATCAGCCAGCTAGCGCTGATACAATTAATACTCTAACTGAGCTATTGCCTGATACAGGTAATGAGCAGGAACTGCTGGAAGTGTCATTTTTTGAGGATAATGGCACAACTACAGCAGCAGTTACTCCAGAAGTAACGGAAATTGCGGAAATTGCGTTGGCAAAGCCTATTGAAAGTATCGCCAAACCGGAAGTATTAATTAACGATGATCAGCCAGAGCTGTCTTCAGATGACTACATTGCTGCCTCGCCACAAGAAAACTTGCTTTGTGTTGAGTCAAACCAGGCTCCAGCCGTACTTGATATTTCTTTAGATGAAGAACAGTTGCAGCAATTAGATCGGGATTTAGCTAATTTTGATCTACAGCTAAATTCTGAGTCGCAGCCAGCTACCAACTTGGATATTTTCTCAGAATTACTTGATGAAAATCAAGACATAATTCCCATAACTTCTCCTGAGCCGTCAACAGAAAATCTCCAAATAGTAGAAAATACCTCAACTGCTACTTTCTCTAGTTTGGCAGTTCCCCAGGTAGAAACTGAACAAGAAAAGGAAGTCACTACCCCTGTTGAAGAAAGTTCTTTACCTCCAAATTCCAACTCCATCAACAATCCAGAAGTTTCGCTCAATGTTCTACAATCAGTTTGGTATTTAGGAATTGATTTAGGTACAACAGGAATTTCTGCGGCATTATTAAATCGCTCTACTTTTGTTGTACATCCTATCTACTGGTCAGCAGAAAATCCGCCAGGAACAACTTCCTTCCAGGAATCATTTCGTTTACCAACAGAGGTTTATCTGCCTACAGCTTCTGTACCCCACGGAGAAAACGAAAGTATCGAAGTACATGAGCGGACAGTACCTGCGGCTGTTGACCAAGATAAAGTGCCCGATCGCTCCGCCAACACTCCTGCAACACGGACAACAACAGATGCGACGAAAAATAATCTTTACTCGGCACAGTTGAAGCCTTATTTACAAGTAGCCATTCCCTACAAGAGTGAACGGCAGAAATGGGAACCTGTTTTGCAATTAAATGAATTTTCCGCAGGCCCTTTGATTTGGGTTGTGCGATCGCTCTCTAAGCTACTATTAACCCTCAAATCTGAAAAAACTTCTACCACCCCTAGTTTAATGGCTGCTGCTATGGGGATCAGCGAACAAGATTTCCCCAAAATTATCAATAATATTGCTGGTGTAATTTGCACCTGTCCATCTAGTTGGTCGGAACAATACCGCTTTAACGTGCGGTCAGCTTTACTTACCAGTAAACTCGTCCAACATCCGCAGCAAGTCTTTTTTGTAGAAGAAGCGATCGCTAGTTTACTCCCAGAACTCGATGCTGCTAACGGTGAGCAAATAAAATTAAGCCAACATCAAGGTTCTCATCCAGCAAAAACCAGCGAACATCCCATTGTTGGCAATACCCTTGTGATTAACATTGGGGCAACTGCCACAGAAATGCTGCTGGTTAATCTCCCAGAAACATTGCAGCAATTGACATACAATGATTTCATGATCCACAGCTTTGCTTATGCTGGTAAGGGAATTGAACAAGATATAATCTGCCAGTTGCTATTGCCACCGAAATCTCGGCAATCACGCCAAGAAGCACAAAGCGATGCCTGCGGCGAGCTACGCCTACCCAAAACTACCACCAATAATCCTTGGCAATGGCAACCGTCAATTCCTGGTTTAGACCAAATGCGTTGGCAGAGTTTAGGGTTGGAAGAATTAGAATTACCCAGAGTCGGAGAACCAGATATCACCACTCGGATTCGCCTCCAGCAGCGTCTAGAAAGTTCTCTACTGGGACAGGGAGTATTAGATGCCGCACTAGCTCTAAAGCTGATTTTGCAACACCAAGAGTCTTTTACCTTAGAATTAGCCGATCAGCAGTGGATTTTGCAGCGACGAGATTTAGAAAGCCAGGTGTTTATCCCCTTTGTGCGTCGCCTGAACCGAGAACTCAACAAGTTATTGGTAGCTCGTGGCATCCCCACAGAATCCATTAATCAAGCTATCCTGACTGGTGGGGTGGCTTGTATCGGGACGGTGAATCGCTGGCTACGGCAAAAACTCCCCAGCACTAAGATTATTCAAGATTTATATCTCGGCGAGAACGGCGCTCCTAATTGCAGTCGCGTTGCTTATGGTTTGGCGATGCTGCCTTTGCATCCCCAGATATTAGATATACCCAGACAACAATACACTGATTATTTCCTATTTACAGAATTGCTGCGGCTGCTACCAGACCGATCTTTGTCTTTCGGTGAAGTTATCCAGTTATTTGAGGGTCGTGGGATTAATACTCGCACTTGTCAGCAACGCCTGCTGGCTTTTTTAGAAGGTGAACTGCCTTCCGGTTTGATACCTTCAGTTACAGATTCGGCTTGGCTGACTCAAAGTTCGCAAGAAAATCCTGATTATCAGGCGATCGCTACAGCACCACTTTTTGAAAAACAAGGGAGTCTCACATATCGTCCCAATTCCCAACAACTGCTGTCTTTGCGTCGCTATCTAGATGCAATTAAGGCTAGTAATCAGCAATCATTGGAGGAAGCATACTTAGTGAATTTTGCTTTAGAGGTTAATCATTGAGATTAGTAAGTAAGTCGGTGCGAATAAATTGAACTATTTTAAATAATGTAAAATTATTGTCATCGATTTCGTAGTAAGAGCTTCAGCCCTTCTTTTAGGACTAAATTTCTTACTAGAAACCTTTAATTATTTACACCGTTTTACTTACATCACGGATGAACCTATCCCACTAATAAATAATATATGGGCTACAAAGCTTAAGCTTATTGATAATTTAAAACGAAAAATCAAGGTTTTTAAGCACGTTTTACGAAAAGAAGTAAAGATTATTACAAGAGTGGAATAGGTTCATTTGTCTTTCTGAGTCGGTCACATCCTGATGAGCTTTCAACTTTCAACAATGTAATGCTTTGTATGTATATCCATAACACTAGCTTTTTTAGCTTATGGGATGAGACACTGTAATTTTACAAATTCCTACCTTAATTAAAAGATTCTGTAAACTTTAGATTTTCTGTTTTTATATTGCTTAATTTTTATGTATGTTAACACTCAGTAGTACTGACAAAATCAATAAAAATCACTTAATTAATAATTATCTTCATGTCTACACTACTGATTCAAAAAATCCTGTTGTAGATAAGTTAGTCGTTGTGAATCATCTTTATCTTTATTCAGTTAATTGCTCGCAACAGCCTTTCCACCCGTCAACCTTAAGCGTGAGAAAACGATTAATTGACATTGTTGGAGCGATTGTGGGGCTGATAATTACATTTTTTATAGCAATTCCTGTAGCAATTGTTACTTTTATAGATGCTCCAAGCCCAATATTTTATTCCCAAATTCGCTGTGGTTTAAACGGAAAAACTTTCCGCATCTGGAAATTCCGTTCAATGATCGTCGATGCCGATAAACTCAAGCATTTGGTGAAAAACCAAGCCAAAGGTCACATCTTTAAATCTTTTGACGATCCTCGCATTACTCCTGTGGGTAAACTTTTACGGCGTACTAGTTTAGATGAGTTTCCCCAATTTTGGAATGTTCTGTTAGGGGACATGAGTTTAGTTGGTACTCGTCCACCCACTCCTGATGAAGTCAGCAATTACGATCCACATCACTGGGATAGATTACGAGTCAAACCAGGTATTACTGGAGAATGGCAGGCTAATGGGCGTTCCAGCATTACAGACTTTGAAACCATTGTCAAAATGGATATAGAATATCAACGTAAGTGGTCTGTAACTTATGACCTGAGTCTGATTATTAAAACTATTGGGGTAGTCTTGAAAAAGACTGGGGCTTATTAAATTGGGGCATTAATTATTTCTCTCTCATCTCCCTCATCTACCACTTTCTTGTTCTGACTTCTGACTTTTTAATTCTTCAACCCTTAACCCCGCTACCAGTTTCTGTGGGTACGATGTAACGTTGTAAAAACAAAAATAGTAATAATACTGGGGCGATCGCAATTACTGAACCAGCAGCTACTAACCGCCAGTCAAGAGAAAATGTACCTGCTAGCTTTGCGACTCCCAAGGGAAGAGTGTATAAATTTTCGTCTTGGATGACAATTAAAGGCCACAAAAAGTCACTCCAAGCACCAATGAATACAAAAATAGCTAAAGTTACCAATGCTGGGCGAACTGCTGGTAACATAATATGCCACCACAAACCTAACTCCGAACTGCCATCCATTCGAGCGGCTTCTTCTATCTCTTTGGGGACACTCATGAAAGCTTGGCGCAACAGAAAAATGCCAAAGGCAGAAGCTAAACTCGGAAAAATCATCCCTAAATAACTATTTCTCAAACCCAACTGGACTGTCAAAATATAAAGGGGAATCATCACGATTTGGAAGGGAATCATAATCGTAGAGACGATGGCCACAAAAATCCAGTCTCGCCCGACAAATGACAATCTTGCCAACGGATAGGCAGCTAAAGCGCAAAACAGCAGATTTAAGCCTACAGTCAGCACTGACACCAAAGTACTGTTATACAGATATTGTCCAAAAGGTAAAGAGTTCCACACACTAAAGAAGTTATCTAGTGTAGGTGAGGCAGGCAATAACTGTGGCGGCGACTGCAAAATATTTTCTGTAGGCGATTTCAAGGCTGTACTAACTAGCCACAGTAAAGGAAAGAGCATCACCAGTGCGATCGCTCCCAATAGCGCATACATTAGCAGAATTTGCGATCGTGATTTTTTCCAGTTCAGCATTTGATTGATAAAATAAATTATCTTTTGTAAAATATTTTTACACAGTAATTATAAAAATTAGCAAAATAATTGCTAATTTTATTTTAAAATTTAACCCTAATCTACGCTCACAAATCGAGTGCTTAGATAATACTTGGAATTCTGGCTCATGTCTACCTGACTCAATAAACATATAAATATATTTTGATATCTTATGCTACCTCTTACTGTTGGCGATCCGATTCCCTGGTTCATTCTTCCCTCAACTTCAAATCCAGCCTTTCACTTTAATTCAATTGGTGGATACCGTAGCATTTTGTTTTTTTTTGGAAGTTCTAAAAACAACCATATTCGGCAAACTCTTGATGATTTATGTGAGCGACAGCAACAGTTAGCTGCATATAAAGTGCCATTTTTTGGTGTGAGTATAGACCCAGACGACACTTTCCTAGAACAGTTAATACGGAATAAAACTTATTTCAAATTTCTTTGGGATTTTGAACGAAAAGTCAGTTTCCAATATGGGGTTTGTCAACCAAACGATCAGGTAGGCAACCAGGGCAAACGCATCTAAATTACTCTTGATCACAACGAAGGTTAAGAACCAACGAAAAAATCAGGATTTCGCGTTTAATTATTTTTTAAGCCCCAAAGCGATCGCCTAATCTTTTCGCAATAAGCAAGAGTTAATGACATTACTTTTAACTCTATTGATAATAGACCTTACTTATTGACATGATGCGGCCGCCCTGGGTAGGCAACGAGCTGCAATACAAACCAATAATCTTTATTTTGGATGAAAATTTACGAGTTATAAAGGTTTTGCCAATCTTATCTATTACTCAACCTTGGGAGCAAGTATTTGAGTTTCTCAATAGCTTACCTGCAATCTCACAAAATATTCCAGCAGCCAGACAAGCACCTGTTTTATTTATACCCAATGTGCTGAATCAAAGCTTTTGTCAACATTTAATCCACTTGTACGAAGCAGATGGTGGTCAGGATTCTGGCTTCATGCAACAAATCGACGGCAAGACTATTGGAGTCTATGACTATGAATTTAAAAAACGCCGAGACTATTTAATTTCTGATCCTCAACTATTAAAGCAAATCAATGAAATAATTATGCGACGGGTTAAGCCAGAAATTGAGAAGGTGTTCCAGTTTAGCATCACTCGCTTTGAACGCTACCTGGTATCGTGTTACGAATCAACTGATAAAGGCTTTTTTAATCGTCATCGTGATAATACTACCAAAGGTACAGCGCACCGAAGATTTGCTATGTCGCTGAATCTCAATACTGGTGCTTACGAAGGCGGAGAACTAAGATTTCCAGAGTATGGACTCCAGCTTTATAGTCCCAATGTGGGAGAAGGGGTAATTTTTTCTTGCTCTCTACTGCATGAAGCTACTCGTGTCACCAGTGGACGGCGTTTTGTTCTGCTGTCGTTCTTTTACAATGAGCAAGATGCCAGATTACGAGAAGAAAATAGCAAGTACGTTGTACTCGATAATACTGATGGTGATTAAAAGTAAAAAAACTTTGTAAACAGATACATTTTTCTATTCAAAACTATTAGAGATCCTTTTAGCCAATGCTTCATAATAGATAGGAAAAAGTAGGGTGCGTTAAGGATGTGTAACGCACTCTCTCCTGTTGATTTAGAGACGTAAAGTTTTACATATCTATAAATTTTTGGTTGCACAACTAATAACTTTCACACATCAAATCAGCAACGCCGAAAATCGTATCTAACCAAGTAGGTTTATAAGCGATCATCCTACAGTTTTAAGTCAGATTATAGTGGTTAATCTTCAACCGCTACATAAGGTTGTGGTTCCCGCAATCGTTGGGCAATTTGTTCTCGTCGATATTTTGCAAGTTCGCTATAAAGTCTCTTGCGAGAGAGATTCACGCTGCCAACAGGCTCATGTTCTAGCAATGTATGCCACGGGGAAAACAATATACCCTCATCTAAACGTTTACGCTCTTCAAAGTTAAATTTCTGACTAGGAATGCGGACAGTTGCAACTTTAACAAAGGGTGAATCTGCTTCTTGCCATTCTCTAACGTGGTCTTCAATCGGCGTTTTTTCATCATCTACATAAAACTGAATGAAGAAGTCAAAAGACGCTTCTTGACTTTCTTCAGTCAAATATTTGACCATCGTTTCTCGAAGGTAATTTTCTGATTCTGGAAGTGTTTCTGGTGGTTGTTCAGACTGTTGAGATTTGACAGACAATTTTACAATGCGACTACCAAACTTAAAGGGAGCCATGCTCCAATATTGAATCAAAAGCGGATTTCCTACCTTCTGACTACCAATTTTTTGCAAGATAGCAAAAACGTAAGCAAGTTCCTGCATCCGTTCTGGGCTGAGTTGTCCACTACCTGCTTTTGAAAGATCAGCGTAATCACGAACGTCTTTGGCCAAAAAAGTAGGATAATTGTTGAGTATAAAATCTTGAGTTTTTTCTTCATCATCCAGCACTTTTTGCCCGTCCACATTCATCACTTTGATGGCGATACCGCGAACATCAGGCTGGCTATCGGAGTGAAATTTACCACGTTTTTCAGGCGAACCACCACTAGAGAACCGAATCCATGCAGGATAGGTTTGAGGCGTTTTGAACAAACCTACTTTCAGGTCTTCAGGAAGATTGGGTTCAATAATAAACTCTCCCGAAAGCAGTCCATGACTTTTGCTATGAATTTGGCGGAGGTCTGGGCCGGTTTTTTGTTGAGCTTGCAGGCTAGTTGCGATAATCTCGTCGATTGTTGCTTCCTGCTCAGTGGTAGATGACGTTGGGTTAGTCATAAAACATTTGATGATGTGTCTTCATCATCCTGAATCCTTTAGCCTTTCTGAGTCAATCCGGTTTCCGTAGAAACAGCTTGTAGTGGTTTATCCCAAGGTTCATTAGGTATTTCGGACAAATAGGCAAACTCAAAGACAATTCCGATAGTCGGCTTTGTCTGCCACTGCGGTAAACTGAGCAAGCGATCGTAATATCCGCCGCCATAGCCCAGGCGATATCCTTGATAGTCGCAAGCGACACTGGGGACAAGAATCAAATCCACTTCAGCCGGATTTAAGATTGGAGCGTCGGGGTGTGGTTCAGTAATGCCATAAGCGCCGCTTTGGATAGAATCACTCGGTGTCCAAAGATGCCAAGATAGGGATTTTTTATCAATGCAGCGAGGAAATCCCCAACGGTATTTGGTGTTTGCAAATAGTGGACTGAGATCGGGTTCTTGGCGAAAGCTGAAATAAGCGAGGATTGTTTTTGCTTGGGTAAACAAAGTAAAGTTTTGTAAATGAAAGCATAAGCGATCGCTTTTTTCTCTCCACTCTCGACCGGACATTGATTGACGTGTTTTAAGTAGAGTCCGGCGTAGTTCTGCTTTATTTAGTTGATAATTAACTTTGTCCATGAAAATTTATAGCTTCAAACAAATAAGCTGGGCGATGCCCAGCTTATATCAGCCTACACTTACCGATAGATTGTTATACAGCGTGTTGACGATACCACTCAATGGTATTCTTTAACCCTTGCTCAAAGCCCACCTGAGCCGTGAAATTAAAGGCAAGATTTGCCCGTTCAGTATCTAAACAACGGCGGGGTTGACCATTCGGCTTGTCAGTTTGCCAAACAATTTCACCCTTAAACTCCATCAATTCGCAGATTAGAGTTACCAAATCAAGGATGGAGATTTCATAACCCGTTCCCAAGTTAACTGGTTCCGATTCACTATAGAATTGAGTTCCCATAACAATCCCCCGCGCTGCATCTTCTGAATACAGAAATTCACGGGTGGGACTGCCATCACCCCAAACTGGGAGTTGCTTTTCTGCCTTAATTTGGGCTTCGTGAACTTTACGAACTAATGCTGGAATAACGTGAGAACTTCCTGTGTCAAAGTTATCTTCTGGGCCATATAAATTCACTGGCAGTAGATAAATTCCATTAAAACCGTACTGCTGGCGGTAAGATTGCAATTGCACTAAAAGGGCTTTTTTAGCAATTCCGTAGGGGGCGTTGGTTTCCTCTGGGTAGCCATTCCAAAGATCATCTTCTTTGAATGGCACGGGGGTAAATTTAGGATAGGCGCAGATTGTGCCAACACAAACAAACTTTTCTACTCCAGCTTGATAGGCAGCGTGAATTAGCTGCGTTCCCATGATCAAGTTATCGTAGAACAACTCAGCAGGTTTTTCACGGTTCAGACCGATACCCCCAACATGAGCTGCTAGGTGGATAATTACATCTTGCTGGTCAACTGCGCGTTGGCTATTTTCCCAAACACGCAAATCACAATCGCGCGATCGCGTTACTGTAATCTTCTCACGTTCAGCCCCTGCTTTACACAGTTGATCTATCACCTGACGACCTAGAAACCCCGACCCACCAGTGACAAGAATGCGTTTATTTTTTAATTCTAAGGCGGTCATATTTTTATCCTCTGTGGTGCAAATCAGAAGTGCAAAGCGCCCAGTTGCTGACGAATAGTCGCAATATCTAATGGAAATTGCGAACCATTTCCATTGGGTGAAGTGTGACCCAATGCTTGTAAATCTGCTTCTACCATTAAGGAAACTAGTTCTTCAAAGGTTACTGATGTTTTCCAGCCCAACTTCTGGCGTGCTTTGGTAGAATCGCCAATCAACAACTCTACCTCAGATGGACGGAGGTAACGCTCATCAAACTCTACATAATCTTCCCAATTGAGATTTACGTAACTAAATGCCAGTTTCAAAAACTCGCGCACCGAGTGGGTTTCACCAGTAGAAATTACGTAATCGTCTGGCTGGTCTTTCTGCAACATCAACCACATTGCTTTGACGTAATCCTTCGCATAACCCCAATCTCGCTTGGCATCTAGATTACCCATGTAAATCTTTTTCTGCTTACCAGCAACTATACCAGCCACTGCTCTGGTAATTTTGCGAGTTACAAAGGTTTCACCCCGCCGTGGTGACTCATGGTTAAAAAGTATGCCATTACAAGCAAACAAATCATAAGACTCACGATAATTTACAGTTTGCCAGTGGGCGTAAACTTTCGCACAGGCATAGGGGCTGCGGGGATAAAAGGGCGTTGTCTCAGTTTGAGGTACTGCTTGTACTAAACCGTACATTTCTGAAGAACCCGCCTGGTAAAATCGCACCTGAATTCCGGTACGATGTTGATAGTCCCGAATTGCCTCTAACAGACGCAACGTTCCCATTCCGACAGCATCCACCGTATATTCTGGTGAATCAAAGCTTACTCTGACATGGGATTGAGCGCCCAGATTGTAAATCTCTACTGGCTGGACTTCTTCTAAAATGCGTCGCAGCGTCGTACCATCTGTCAAGTCACCATAGTGAAGAAACAACCGCACTCCCTCTTTATGGGGGTCTTCATAAATATGATCGATGCGGTCTGTGTTAAAGGTAGAAGTCCGGCGAATAATGCCATGAACCTCATAACCTTGTTCCAATAAAAATTCACTTAGATATGAACCATCTTGACCAGTAATACCAGTAATCAACGCTCGCTTCTGTTGCGTCATGCTTAATTATCCCTTATTGTCTTTGATTAAAAATTTACAGTCAATCTGATACAACCTAGCAGTTAATTGCTCAATTGCCTAATGGGAAACCTACGAGTTCTTGTTGTTAAGAGACTTTCTCCCTAAATAAATATACTTAATAAAAAGTAATTTAACACGTAAGTTCAACCTAGATATATCAAGATTGTTTAAATATATATATCTTTTCCTATATAGTTCAAGATTTTTTTGTATACGTTCTTTGTTTGTGAAAACTTTATAATGTAATAGGTTTTGTGAAGACTGAAATAAATATTTTAAATTAGACTTTTGCCAAAAATTAGAATAACAGCAAAGTAAACCAAAGATACACAATCAAAGAAGTCTAAGTTAAGTAGAAACGTATAAATTATAGATAACTTTATAAATAAAGAAGAACAATCTTTTAATTTTAGAGAAAAATTGGTATTTAGGGGCATTAAATGCCCCACAGAATTGGCCCTTAATTAGTTACTCAGTATGCCCCGTTATTTTTGGGTAGAATGACCACATCAACAGTTTTCAAGATGATCCATAAATCAAGCCAGAGATTCCTAAACCTAGCATAATGCAGGTCTATTTGGACTCGCCGAGGGTAGGGAATATCATTACGCCCAGACACCTGCCACAAACCTGTAATTCCTGGACGGATTGTTAAAATCTCATCAATGTAAGAACCGTATTTTGATAGTTCTTCTGCTACCAAAGGTCGGGGGCCGACTACACTCATGTCCCCTTTTAAAACGTTCCAGAACTGGGGAAATTCGTCTAAGCTAGTAATTCGCAAAAATCGACCAATTTTGGTAATCCGGGGGTCTTGTTTCAGCTTAAAACTGCTTTCAAATTCTTGTCGCAATTCGGGCGATGTTTCCATCATTTGCATGAGGATTTCGTCCGCATTGCTTACCATTGTTCGGAATTTAATACAATTAAACGTTTTGTAATTTTTCCCTACCCGTTCTTGGACATAAAAAATTGGGCCTTCTGAGCTGAAAGCAATCAGCAAGGCCAAAATTAAGTAGACGGGCAAGAATAAAATTAACACTGACAGCGAAAACACTATATCGAACAGTCGTTTGGCAAACTCTCCGTTTAAACCCTGAAAAGATAAACCTTTTGGTTTAACTTTTGGTGTTTTCGTTTTTTGACCGCGTTTTAAGAAACGCGTAGACGTTCTGGTGTCTTGCCTTACGCCTCGTTTGCCGGAGAGGAGTGAGCTCTGGGCAGTCATCATACTCCTTAATAATCCACACCACACATAGTCCCAATATTAAAGCCAAAATGAGGTGCTTCTGGGGAAAATTGCCAAAAGCCTAAAAAAATAAGACGTTATTCAAGACCATCATTGCAAAAATGGTCTTTTTTCGTTACATTTGTTTACAAAATCTAGATAACGATCTGCAAAAATTTGCGGTGAGAACTGCGCGGCGTGCGATCGCATATACTCAGAACTGAACGAACCCTCACACACTTCAAACTTTTCTACTGCCTCCACCAAAGCCGCCTCTGTTTGCGTCCTAAAGAATATACCTGTCCCTGTATCCGCACCAGAGCGAATATCTCGCACTGTTTCTAAAGCACCCCCTGCACCGTAGGCAATCACTGGCGTGCCACAGGCTTGTGCTTCCACTAGGGCAATACCAAAATCTTCACAAGCTGCATATACAAACGCCTTAGCCCTAGACATATATTTTTTTACCACATTATCAGGTTGCCATCCCAGTATTTGGATATTAGAGTTTGCCATCTCACGAATCTTGTTCATTTCATCTCCTGTACCAATGACTACTAATGGTCGTTTTAGTTGATTAAAAGCTTTGACAATCAACGATATTTGCTTGTAGCTTACTAACCGAGAAACTGTCAGGTAAAAGTCCTCTTTCTCAGACAGAAATGGAAATTCCGCAATATTCACTGGTGGGTAAATGACTGTTGCTTCTCGTCGATAGCAACGCCAAATCCGCCGAGCTGTATGCTGCGAGTTGGCAATGAAGTAATCCACGCGATTGGCACTCAATACATCCCACTGCCGCAAACGATGTAATAAATATCGCGTCACCCACCCAGGGAAACCACTACCCATCTTGCTGTGGCGCAAATAATCAAAAGTCAAGTCCCAGGCATAGCGCATAGGGCTGTGACAGTAGCAAATATGCATCTGTTCCGGAGTGGTAAGGATTCCTTTGGCAACAGCATGGGATGAAGACAGAATTACGTCATAATGTCGCAAATCAAGTTGTTCAATTGCCAAAGGCCACAAAGGCAAGTATTTTTGTATACCGTTGCGGGCAGATGGAAAGTTCTGGAGAAACGTCTTGCCAATTTGACGCTTATATAAATAACTTTCAGGATTACTGGATTCAAAATCGATGAGGGCATACAAATCAGCATCAATGTGATTCAAAATTTCTCGGACAACGAGTTCTGAACCACCGGTGGCTTTGGGTGTCAGCCACTCATGAACCAGAGCATATTTCAAGGGCACAGCTAACTTGAATAAATGGAAACTACAAAGGCCAACTTGATGACGTTAACTGAAAAGTCTTTCCTTGTGATTAATTAACGGGAAGCGGCCCAGATTAGCACATAAGACGCAATTTTACCTTAGAGGTTCCAGATGGATGCTGCAACCTGATAATCTCAGAGTGGGAATGGGGAATGGAAAATGGGAAATACCAATAGTTTTCTTCCCCTGCCTTTGCTGCTTTTCCCCTATTCCCCACTCCCTAGTGCCTTAACGACAACTGATATAAAAATGGTGAATTTATGCGAATTCTAATTATGGGTGGTACTCGGTTCATTGGTGTCTATTTGACTCAATTATTAGTGGAACAAGGACATGAGGTGGTGCTGTTCAATCGGGGAAATCGGCCAGCACCTTCTTTAGAGGGAGTAGGACAAATTATAGGCGATCGCACTGATGCTACTCAATTAAAGGCAAAGTTATCACAAGAAAACTTTGATGTCATTTTTGACAATAACGGGCGAGAACTTACTGATACTCAACCACTAACAGAGATTTTTCAAGACCGAGTGCAACATTTTGTCTATATGAGTTCTGCGGGAGTGTATCTCAAATCTGACCAATTGCCCCATGTAGAAGGCGATTCAGTAGATCCTAAAAGTCGCCACAAGGGTAAACATGAAACAGAAGCTTATCTGACTCAATTGGGATTACCTTTTACTTCCATTCGTCCTACTTATATTTACGGGCCTCGTAATTATAATGAGTTGGAAGGCTGGTTTTTTGACAGAATTGTGCGCGATCGCCCCATTCCCATCCCCGGAAATGGCTTGCATATCACCCAGCTAGGTCATGTAAAAGACTTGGCACTAGCAATGACTAAGGTTTTGGGTAATAAACAAGCCATAGGACAGATTTATAATATATCTGGCGATCGCTTTGTTACTTTTGATGGTTTAGCCCGTGCTAGCGCTATAGCGGCTGGTAAATCACCCGATGCTGTAAAAATCGTTCATTACGACCCGAAAAAGTTTGATTTCGGCAAGCGCAAAGCTTTTCCGATGCGAGTGCAGCATTTCTTTGCTTCGGTGAATAAAGCGCAAACAGAATTAAACTGGCATCCTGAATATGATTTAATTTCTGGGTTACAAGATTCCCTGGAAAATGATTATTTAGCTAATGCAAAAGATAAGGCTGATGTTGATTTTTCTGTAGATGAGGAGATTTTACAAGCTGTGTGAGTAAAGATGTTTAGGGGCACATTGCTGTGTGCTCCTACTGATGCGATCGCATTTTCATAACTCATCAGGGTTAACGCCTAACTCTCGCAGTTGTGCTGCTAATTTGTTAGCACGTTGACTTTCTCGTTCGAGAGGTGTGAAAAGCCAATTCCCGGATGCATCATACCAACGTAGCCACAATCGCTCAATTCGTTGGTAAGAACCTTGCCAAAGTCCTAAGCCCAATTCCAAACCCGGCATCCACACCCGTGGGGTACTTAAGTCCAATTCACTGTAGCGGTCTGCAACTAATTGGAATGCTTGGAGTTTGTCAGTGTAGCGGTCAAACACAATGTAGTAAGGAACTCGCAAAATCCGCTCATAAACTTCCCATTTGGTCGGCGGTTGGCTAATCTCCCGCAAAGTTTGTCCTAAGTCTTCTTTTTCAGTGCCAGGAGAAAGCAATTCTACCACTACAAAAGGAGCAACCCCTTCTTGCCAGATAACATAACTGAGACGCAAGTTTTGCTGTTCGTAGAGACGCGAAACTCCCACAGCAGCAAACCAGTCCGGGCGTTTGTACCACAGTGTATGCCGCAGGTCATAGTAAAGGTTTAAGTCGGTGGCAACAAAAACCTCCTCTGCTGGATAGTTAGGTGGACAGAAGGTTTCGCGCAGAAGTTGGGGTTGAAAAAGGTGAAATTCGTCAGGCAAACCAGAGTCCTCCGGGTATTCACTGGGAAGATCATACATTGTAGGTAGGACTTCTTTGGGGGAGAGAGGCGGGTCTGTTTGGTACATAAGGGAAATCTTGACCGACTAATTTTAAGTTAACGGATCGCGGTAAAGGTTTGGCAAAAATCAAAAGAAAATATTTTTTCTTATACCTGGGAAAGACGCGATTAATTGATTTTTAGTTTTTACGAGAACAGGAATAAAGATTTTCTCTTTTTATTTATTTTCAAGTTCAAGTTAGTAATGCACACTTTTGTGGTTCTACCGCATATTTTATGCTAAAAAAAGCAAATAACGAATTAAACGGAACAAAATTAACTAATAATAAAGCTCAAAATCGAAGCTGGATATTGACAAACCCAACAATGAGAGCTTAGGACTGTACCCCTGATTTAATTAGTTTCCCAATCACTAAACAACAGATATGAATAAAGTGGAGTATCTTATTCTCAAGTCTGCTTTATATTTTCATGAAACTCTCAAAAATGTTGCAAAAGATCACAAAATCTCTCATGCTGAGGTAGCTTATTCAGCAAATTGTCTATTTCAGAATGGAGATATCTTGGCAGAGGTAAACCCTAATGAAGATGAAATTCGAGATTATGTCGCAGTTCATCAAGTTAGATCCGATCTAGATCGATATGAGGGATACCCTTCACCCCTAGCCCCTTTTCCAGAAGGAGGTGAAGACGATAACGATCAAATTTCACTAATCCATAAGTGGCTAATTCCTAACTATCAACCTAGAAGACCAGTAGTATTAACCCTCTCACAAATTGAGGCTTCTTTAGAAGGGAAACTTGGAGCTTTTTACTACTTAACTCCTCAAGGAGGAACTCGTTGGGAATTGATAACTCATCCAGATTGGAATCGTTATTATACGCACCGTCTTGGTTGTAGTCCTGGTGAAATATCTGTATCATAAATAGTAAGTGGCGATCGCCAATTTATAGAAAAATTTCTTAACGTCGATTGTTATGTGTGTGCCATGGTTCATATTTCCGGGACAGAGGTTTGGGATATGCTGGAACCTTGGCAAGCAACTTACTGGAAGATTTTACCTAGAGGTTACATAGTTCGCTACCAAAGTAGGCAAAGTGATTGGCATATTGATTCAGATACTTCACCAGAGTGGATTGAAGCAAATGACCAAGCTAATGAATGGGAATTTATGAAATGGTATACAGACCCTGAACTTGAATAAAAAGGATGATGAAAATATAAAATCCAGGTGTTATAAGTTAAACCAAGAATTTAATATAGGACTAGTATTTGATTTTGAAATGCACGTAGTGAACCCTCCAGGCTAAAATAGTGCAGTGCATTAGACGTAGACGTAGGTTGGGTGGAGCGGAGCGCAACCCAACATATATCAGGATGTTGGGTTACGCAAAGCCTCCACCCAACCTACAATTTTTTTGCAACATTTTAGCCAAGAGGGTTCACTACAAGACTACCGAGATTTTTTCAGAAATCAAATATGATTCCTATAGTAGAGATTGAGTTGACATTGGGTAAAGATGTATACTTTATTTAATATTTCAATTAACTGCTTATGGGACAATATCCACTCCACAATGTTCTAGAAGCCCGTGCCCGTTTAGGTGAAGGCCCCATCTGGGATTCTACCCAAAACCTACTGTACTGGGTCGATATTTATAACCATCGGGTGCATCAGTTCAATCCTACTACGGGGGAAAACTGCTTTTTTGATGTAGGAGATGTCGTCGGTGCGATCGCAACAGCAGGTGCAGATAGATTAATCATGGCACTGCGTCATCACTTGGCATTCCTCAATACCCAGACAGGTGAAGTTACGCCAATTTTGGAAATTGAAGGAAATTTACCAGATAATCGTTTTAATGATGGTAAATGTGACTCTCAAGGACGTTTTTGGTTTGGCTCAATGTGTTCTTTGGAAAAACCCTACGCTAGCCTTTATCGCTATGACAATGATGGTTTATTGCATGTGATGGAAACGGGATTGACTATCTCTAATGGTTTAGGGTGGAGTCCAGATCAAAAGACATTTTACTTAACAGATTCTCCTCAGCAAAAAATATATGCTTATGACTTTAATTCAATAACAGGAGACATTAGTAATCGTCGAACTTTTATTGATTTAACTCATGAATCCTTCCATCCAGATGGGTTGACAATAGACAGTGAAGGACATATCTGGTCAGCTATGTGGGGTGGATGGTGTGTGATTCGTTTCAATCCCAAGGGTGAAGAGATATTGCGGATAAAGCTACCCGTGCAAGTGCCAACTAGCTGTACTTTTGGGGGCGAAGATTTGCAAACACTCTACATAACTACTGCTTCAGTTGGATTAAGCCAAACAGAAATCGAAAAAAGTTTCTACTCTGGTGATTTTTTTGCCCTCCAAACTGATGTTACTGGATTACCTAATTATGATTTTTATCAACTATAGAAACCTTCAGGTAATTAAATTATTGTGCTATATTTTCTTCTCTCCAAAGTGCCACTTGTTGTTTAAGTTCTTTCATATCTAAAGAATCGCTAGCAAAAGCTTTTCGTAAAAGTGAATGAGGAATAAATTGATCGTATTTTTGAATTTCCGGTGCTTCTGAAGTACTGAGTAAATCTTCTGAGGTAATTCTTTGTTCACACAATGAATCAATTTCGTGATAAAGATATTTAAATTTATCCTTACCTAATTTAATTGTTAAATAATAAGGATTTAGTCCGCCAATACTTGTAATTTCCAAAGATTCTCGACAGTAAGAGTTGAGTAATCTTTCTAAAGTGCGATAAGCAACCGTACCCATCCAGGGAAAAATGCAGCATTTACCCTTTTCTAATTGCAATATATTTTGTTTATCTAATCCTACCTGCTGTACCAATTGGTGAACTTTAAATAAACGTTGCAAAGCATTTTTTTGCAAATAGCTGTACTCGACATTCTCAAATAGAACTTGTTGCATTCGTTGTAAAACTTTGGTGTGAATAGTGCCACCACTACCACGCCAATAAATACTAGCTTTTCCCTCGGACTGTTTAACAAAAATAGCTTTCTTTTTAAAGTCAACTTCTATAACTTCCCAAGTTCTCCCAGCTAAAGCAAATTGATTTCCAACAGCAGGCGGCGTTACGATACTGCCAATTTGCGTTGCACCTTGCTTAACAATATATTCTTGCTGTTCAGCAAAGACAGCATAAAACTGAAATTTTCTCACAATCTTTTCTCCTGCCAAACCCAGGATTAATTTACCTTGCTCAGTATGCTGAATATGACCAATATCAATTAAATAGCGGAGCAATAATTGAAAATCTTCTTTGAAAATAGCAACAAAGGGCGGCAAGCTAAAAATTTGTTTAGCTAAGGCATTAGGTGAAATTTCCCCTGCTGCTGTTAAAATACTCATTGTTTGGTGATAAAGCAAACTCAAAGGATATTTAATCGGTCTGATTGGTTCAATCCATTGCTCCTCTAAATAAAGTTGAATGATAGCAATAGACTGCAAAAGTTGCCAGGGTATTTGCTCTGGTAAAGAAGCTTCTGATAATGGTTTCTCTTCAGCACAGATAAAGCGCATATCGGCAGCTTCACCTCTTCTGCCACTACGTCCTAAGCGCTGTAAAAAGCTAGCTACAGACAAGGGTGATTCTAACTGAATAACTCGCTCTAAATGACCGATATCTATGCCTAATTCTAAAGTCAGAGTGGCGGCAGTAACTGCTGGATTGTTGGGTTCACGCATCGCATTTTCAGCAGCTTGCCGCAAGCTAGCAGATATACTCCCATGATGCACATGATATATATCTGGTAGCCTTTGTTCTGTGGCAATTTGCCGCAAAGATGCTATTACAGATTCAGTTTGCGTGCGATTATTAGCAAATATCAAGCATTTCCTAGATTGGCTAAGGTTAAAAATATATTTTTCATAGACTGTTGCCTCTGATTCATCTACTTCATCAGTAATATAAAAATGTTCTACAGCTAGTTTAATTTGGCGTTTTATGCCGTCAGTTTGCGGTGTAATTACTGGCTTATCTGTTCCTGAACGCAACCACTCTTCAGCTATTGAGTAATCGCCAAGAGTTGCCGACAAACCAATCCGGCGCGGTTGCTTTTGCGTCAACTTTGCTAAACGTTGTAATTGGCAAATAATTTGACAACCGCGTTCGGAACCCATAAAGGCGTGAATCTCGTCAATGATGACAAATCTTAAATCACCAAATAAGCGAAGGAGGTCGTTATGTTTGTTGATTAACAAGCTTTCTAGGGATTCTGGTGTAATTTGTAGAATACCTTGGGGATTTTTTAAAAGTTTGTTTTTTCGAGTTTGAGAAACATCCCCGTGCCAGTGCCAAACTGGAATATCTGCTTCTTTAAGTAAGTTGTTGAGGCGCTCAAATTGATCGTTAATTAAAGCTTTGATTGGACTAATATATAATACCCCTATAGTTGCAGCAGGGTTAGCATGTAATAAAGTCAAAACTGGTAGAAAGGCTGCTTCTGTTTTACCCGCAGCAGTTGCAGCAGTAACTAGCAAGTGAGCGTCAGTGTCAAATATAACTTGACAAGCGGCAATTTGAACTGGTCGTAATTCAGTCCACTGGTGATGATAAATATATTCTTGGATGAAGGGTGCAAGTCGGTTAAACGCATCACTCATATTTTTTATGAATAATAATTAGTAATAGGTAGTTATACCAATCCTAAATCAGATATGAAAACTTCTCGTTTTTTCTTGGCGCTCTTCTCTGCGAGACGCTACGCGTTGGCGAAGCCTCTCGCAGAGAAGGCGATTCGTTAATTTTCACCAATAATTTAGAACTGTTATAGATAAATCTCTGAATTAAATAGGTTTTAAAAAATTTTGCCGATTTTTCCTCCTGTTGACTCAAGACAGATGAACATCTATAACTCAAACTGAAGTAATAGGAACAAGTATATAAATCAGGCAAAACCTATGAATAAATATAAGGAAATATTACGAGTCATCCTTGCTATATGCATCATTGTGGTTGGAGTGACACACTTTCTTGTCCCAGGAGAATATGTCAAAATTGTGCCGCCGCAACTACCTTACCCTTTAGGATTAGTTTATCTCAGTGGCTTCTATGAAATTTTAGGTGGTATCGGTTTATTAGTCCCGCCTGTAAGTCAAGCTGCTGCTTGGGGACTTCTTGCTCTTTTTATCGCTGTTTACCCTGCGAATATTAATATGGCGCTTAACCTTATTAAGATTGAACATATACCAAATTCACCTTGGGTACACGTAGTCAGGCTGCCCTTTCAAGCAGTTTTAATTGCTTGGGCTTGGTGGTACACGAAATCTTATGATGGGGAAAAACAAGCTTCTATTATTCCCAAGTCGCTCATTCCTAAAGAACTAAAATTGAAGTAAGTGCGTTTTTTATATTTGAATTATGCGCGTTGCAACTTTGTTTGGGATAACACTCTTGTTAGCAATAAGTATTGGAGGAGTTACTGTTCCGGTGACTCAAGCAGTGCAGCTCAGAGATGGCACAGTCTACTTTGTCGAACCGCCAAAACTTGTTAAAGCTACAACTACTTACAAAGAAGTGAATGTTTGGGGCGGGACTTATTATTTTATTATTAACGTGCCGGAGAATGCTGGAGAATCGCTCCAGAAGGTAACGATCGCCCAGAAGGAGGGAGCAGAAAACATCGACTACAAGCTTAATGATACCCGCGCATTTGTCGGAACGAGCGATCGCCAAGAATCTCGGCTAACACTAGGCCCAGTCACAGCAGAACGCAAGACACGAACTGTTACTGTGAACTTTGATCCACCTGTGACTCCGGGACAGACAGTTACAATCGCCCTCCGCCCTGTGAGTAATCCCAGCTTTTCTGGTGTCTACTTATTGGGTGTGACAGCGTTCCCAGCAGGTGAAAAATCCCACGGACAATTTCTCGGCTTTGGACGGTTTCAGTTTTACAGCAATAGAAGTAGCTCGTGGTTTCCATAACTATTACAGCAGCTTGTTGTGAAATTGCGTAGGCGCAGCCCGCCGCAGGCATCGCAAATATTTATTTCCAGATGATTTGTAAATTTAAAATAAATCCTGGTAAAACATCTTCTCCTGATAATTCTTGTGGAGATGCTAGTATTTCGATTGGTTTACCAATACGATAAATTTCTAGCTGACGCATTTTCGGATTAATTAACCAGCCTAATTTAACTCCGTTATCGATATATTCCTGCATTTTTGCTTGCGTTTCTCGCAAACTATCGCTTGGTGACATTAACTCTAAAACAAAATCTGGTGCGATCGGCAGGGCAAACGCATCTAAATTACTCTTGATCACAACGAAGGTTAAGAACCAACGAAAAAATAGGGATTTCGCGTTTGATTATTTTTTAAGCCCCAAAACAATCGCCTAATTTTTTCGCAATAAGTAAGACCTAATGACATTAACTTTAACTCTATTAAGAATATAGGCTGCTTATTGACATGATGCGGCCGCCCTGGTGCGATCGGCGGAAACTTTTCTTGTTCTTCGGGTGTGAGTGCATTCCATCTCTCTTTTCTTATCCAACCTACATCAGGAGAACGTTTTGCACCATTGGGAAGCTTAAAGCAGGTGGAAGAATCAAAGCAAATTCCTAGTTGAGTTTGGCGATTCCAAATTCCAAACTCAACAGAAATTTCAAAATTATTATTTCCAGTTTCTTTGCCTGTCGCTGGCATTATTAGTAGTTTTCCCTCTGCATTCCGTTCAAATTTGACTTCTGGGTTTTCCCGACAGAGTTGATAAAATTGGTTGTCGGTGAGTTGAATAATGGGGTTCAAGTTGACGGTAATAGCTGTCATGGGGATTATCTTGAAGATGACATTTTTAAACCAGTAGAGTGGCTTTTTCTTAAATTCTACTAACCAAGTCAAATAACCTGCTTTAATACAAAATAGCCACTGTATCGCATACCTGCTATGTCCGCAGACTATCTGACACCAGAACAACGTGCATTCATACCCCGATATCGAGAAAAATGGCAACACATTGGGCTATCCACTGAACGCATCAACCAACAACACGCTACCGATGCAGTTCGAGCAATATATACTGCACTAGAACTTACGGAACCTGAAATAATTATTGTTGATAGCCCTAACGCTGTGTTGGACTACATCTGGAATTTGTTTAAAGTTAATTCCTATACAATTCTGGGTGATGCCATAGATAGTTCCTATTGGAGCAGAATCTACAGTAATTTACAATCAGATTTGCTCGTGCGACTAGCCGTTGATTTACAAACAAATTTACATCCATTGTTTGACAATTATTTGGCACAAGAGTATGCCAATTTACTTCAAAACCAGCTAGAGAAACAGTGGCGAGGTGTTTTTGAAAAACACTTTGGTAAAGGTGATCGCCACTTTCTTAAAAATATATTTTCTTCCTGCCTAAAACCTGAAACTTTAATTGCAGGAGGTAGTTATTTTGATTTTTGTATTTATAGTTTAAACTATGACAAATTTAAAAACAAATTATTAATTTTAGAAGAGTTGGTTAAGAATTGCGGCTGGACTTTCCTTTTTAAGAATATTGCGATTATCTCCAACCATTCGACCACAATTAGTATTGATAGCAACAACCATCTCCACGCCGAAG
Organism: Nostoc sp.; assembly: GCF_036919495.1. Taxonomy (GTDB): domain Bacteria; phylum Cyanobacteriota; class Cyanobacteriia; order Cyanobacteriales; family Nostocaceae; genus Nostoc. The sequence goes on along the minus strand of NZ_JBALBZ010000198.1, from coordinate 6,253 downwards.
ATACACCTGCTATAGCGTTTGCAGATGGATATAACTTGTATGCACACCACGGTAAACTACAGCTAGAACACACGCGTAAACTCGATGATATTGGCTGGGTAAACTTATTAGAAAAAATGAACACAGTCGAAATTGACTCCTGGGAAGAATACAAGTTGTTACGTATCGTTAGAGAGCGAGTTAATGTCCAGCCTATGCAGTTCCTCAAAGCTACAAATCCCAATACAGGGGAAGTGCGCGTTTCTAGGGTGTCTATGCGGTTTGCATCTGCTATTGAGGCGGTACGTTGGGTAAACCAAGGCAGAACTAAATCAGAGTCATGAGTCAAAATATTGACGCAGCTAGGATTTCTATTATTATTCCGACTCTTAATGAAGCAGAGAATATCAAAGAGGCAATTGCAACTACTCAACTCGGTATAAATATAGAAGTCATTGTTGTAGATGGTGGCTCTAATGATGATACTGTAGCGATCGCTCAGTCTTTAGGTGTCAAAATTATCTCATCGTCTCCCGGTCGTGCTGTGCAAATGAATAGGGGTGCTGTAGCTGCTACCGGCGAGATTCTGCTGTTTCTCCATGCAGATACCTGTTTACCGACTGGGTTTGATGACATGGTTCGCACAGCCCTACAACAGCCTGGGACTTTAGCTGGTGCATTTAAGTTGCGGATTGATGCATCACTTTTAAGTTTACGATGGGTGGAGTTGGGTGTAAATTTGCGATCGCATTTTTACCAAATGCCTTATGGCGACCAAGCAATTTTTTTAACAAAAGCAGTATTTCAGCAAATTGGCGGTTTTCCTGAATTGCCTATCATGGAAGACTTTGAACTCATGCGTCGGTTAAAACCCATCGGACAAATTGTAATTATTCCTACACCAATTGTTACCTCAGCCCGTAGATGGTTACAAAAGGGAGTGTTTAAAACTACGCTACTCAATCAAATAGTAATTATTGCTTATTTACTCGGCATTTCACCTAAGCGAATTTGTCGCTGGTATCGCCAAGAAAAGTTTAAGAGAATTTAAGCTGTTTCTCATATAAGTAGTATATTTTAGGGGCAGTAGATTCAAGGTGTAAGTTTCAACATTGAGCCTCAGAAGGTCAAAGTTATAAAAATGAAGAGGTTAACTCAGAAACTTGCATCAGTCTCGACGACCGCCTCAGAATGAATTCTGAGGCTTATAGCTAAAGTCTTCTAAAGAAGACTGAGTAAGAGTTGTAGTCCACGTTTAGTGGACTTGGGCTATAAGAAAAGAGAATTTATTCTCAGGCGGGATAGGCAGGTGCAATAAAGTGTGGCATTAGAAGAAATAATAACCAATGACAAAACTAATAATTATTCAGATATTTAAAAGTATTGATGCCAGAAACTTGCAGAAGTTTTTTAGCCTAAGTGGATTAATATTACTAATATTGGCGATGTCTACGACAGGCTACGCCTACGCTTTCGCATTAAACACAGACCCAGCTTTAGCACAAGAATCTACAAATCCAAATTCTTTCAATCCTCAAGCCATCTTACGGGACTCGTTGCAGTGGATTGATAGCCTGAGTGCGCTGGGAGCCATAGCTTTTATTGCTCTTTACATTATCGCTAGCGTCGCTTTTTTCCCAGGTTCTATTCTCACCTTAGGGGCTGGTGTGATTTTTGGTGCAGTTTGGGGTTCTCTCTACGTGTTTATCGGTGCAACCCTTGGCGCTACTGCTGCTTTCTTAGTGGGACGTTATTTAGCAAGGGGCTGGGTTGCTCGGAAAATCGCAGATAACAAAAAATTTGCCGCCATTGACCAAGCGGTTGGTAGAGAAGGATTGAAAATTGTCTTGTTAACGCGACTATCCCCAATATTTCCTTTCAATTTATTAAACTATGCCTTTGGCATCACAGGAGTTTCACTTAAAGATTACTTCATCGGCTCTGTAGGCATGATTCCCGGAACCATTATGTACGTTTATATTGGTTCCCTTGCAGGTAATCTTGCCATGATTGGTACTGAAGCTCAACCTAACAACCCAACTTTACAATGGGCAATTCGGATTTTGGGTTTGATTGCTACAGTAGCTGTGACAGTTTATGTCACCCGGATTGCACGCAAAGCTTTAGAAGAGGAATTATAAGGACGCACAAATTGTACATTTTTACTGTAGTCTATTCAACTGCAAATTGCTCTGAATTATCAATTGTTGAACTGCTTATACAGGAAAGCTTCAATTGTATCTGTCAATTCCCAAACGGACAAAACAATTCAAAGGCTGTATTCCTTATTAAACAAGCATAAAAAATAAAAGACTGAGCCGCCTAAATTCATCAGGATTCTTAATTTTGAATTTTGAATACCCCCAAAAGGCAGTTGAATTTAGTATTTTCAATTCTTAAAAAAGGTTTTGCTAATGACCAATTCAGATTTAGAGAGAGTTACTGTTCGCCCAACGGATGAGTATAACCAAAAGTTGGTGTCTTACGTTCATCCGCCAAATTGGGTTAATCCTCAACCCGCAGATATTTACGATTTGGTAGTAATTGGTGCTGGTACGGCGGGGTTAGTAGTGGCTGCGGGTGCGGCGGGTCTGGATTTGGGTTTAAAAGTGGCGATAATTGAAAAGCATCTCATGGGTGGAGATTGCTTAAATGTTGGTTGCGTACCATCTAAAACTATTATTCGGTCTGCTCGCGTTGTTGGCGAAATTTGGGATGCTCAAAACTTGGGTGTTAATATTCCCCAACATAATATTGATGTTGATTTTCCCAAAGTCATGGCAAGGATGCGGCGGATAAGGGCTGGTATCAGCCCTAATGACTCGGCGGAACGGTTTCAAAACTTGGGTGTCGATGTCTTTTTGGGTAGCGGTCGATTTGCAACTAAAAATACTGTGGAAGTTGGCGACAAAACCCTCCGGTTTAAAAAAGCTGTAATTGCTACTGGCGCAAGAGCTGCACAATTGGCGATTCCGGGAATTGAAAAGGCGGGTTATCTAACTAATGAGACGGTTTTTTCCCTGATTCAACGACCGGAACGTTTAGCGGTGATTGGTGGTGGCCCCATTGGTTGCGAATTAGCGCAAGCTTTCCGGCGTTTGGGTTCTGAGGTGATACTTTTCCATAGCGGTTCTCATCTTCTAAATAAAGAAGATGCTGAGGCTGCTGAAATTCTCCAAAAGGTTTTAATTAGCGAAGGAATTCGCGTGGTATTGAATTCTAAGTTGGAAGAAGTGGTAACTGTTACCGAGGGGAAACGGCTTTACTTTTCCTCCAATGGTCATCGAGATTCGGTGACAGTAGATGAAATTTTAGTCGGTGCGGGGCGATCGCCAAATGTTGAAGGTCTGAATTTAGAAGCAGTTGGTGTAGAATATGACAAGCGCCAAGGTGTGAAGGTAAATGATTATCTCCAGACGACGAATCCCAAAATTTATGCAGCTGGCGATATCTGCATGAACTGGAAGTTTACCCATGCTGCTGATGCTGCGGCGCGAATTGTGATTAAAAATACGCTGTTTTCTCCCTTTGGCATAGGACGCTCGAAACTCAGTAGTCTGGTGATGCCGTGGGTAACTTATACTGATCCAGAAATTGCCCATGTAGGCTTATACGAACACGAGGCGCAGAAATTGGGTATTGAGGTGACGACAATTAATATACCTTTTAGTAGTGTAGACCGAGCGATCGCAGATGGCGAAGAATCAGGATTTCTCAAAATCCACCATAAAAAGGGGTCTGATGAAATTATCGGTGCAACTATTGTCGCCAGTCACGCCGGTGAGATGATTTCAGAAGTAACTACGGCAATGGTGAATAAAATCGGTTTGAGTAAGTTAAGCAGTGTAATTCATCCTTACCCCACTCAAGCCGAAGCGATTAAAAAAGCTGCTGATGCTTATCGTCGAACCCTCTTGACATCAAATACTAAAAAATTGTTGGGATTTTTAACAAAGTTATCTTGAAGAAGTATTCAGAAGTCAGTCAAAATTCATTCTGAATTCTGACTCCTGAATTCTGTTCGCTAACTAATAATTGTTATCTAAACAGCTCGGAAGCGATCAATCTCACCCCCGGTCAAGTTTGCATAGTAGAGATTACCATCCTTTCCAGTGGTGATTTGTGTAGGGACTCCTAAATTTGGTCTGTCTGCTTGAGAAGCAAACCGCTTAACTGAGACAAGTTTCCCCTGACTATCTAATGTCAAAGCGTCGATAGTTCCTTGACTGAAATCACCAACGAATAATGCACCTTGATAGATTGAGGGAAAAGTATTGCCTGTGTAAAAGTCACCCAAGACGATGGAATTAGAACTAAAATGCTTATAAGTGTAAGCTGGTGCTGTAACAGCTTTGCCACTATTATAGAAGGCTTTCGCTGCATCTAAATTAGAATACTTTGGTTGTTTCAGATTGACGATATTGCCATTTGTATCAAGACCACCTTCATAGAATGGCCAGCCAAAGTTAGCTCCTGGTTTTCCGATATTGACCTCTTCGTAAGAATCAAAGCCAACATCACCAATTACGGGGGTATTGGTGTTTTTATCAATTGTGAAACGGAAGGGGTTACGCAAACCTAAGTTATAAACTTTGGAACTATTGCTATTAGGATCGCCGTTATAAAAAGGATTACTTGATAAACCTTGACCAGTAATTGCATCAATCCGCAGGATTTTGCCGGACAGATTATTGACATCCTGAACACGAATTACTCGCGGATCTATGCCATTGTAAGAAGTACCATCTCCTAAGCTTACAAACAGAGAACCATCGGTGCCAAAGCGCACAGAACCAACTGAGTGAGATTCACTATCGTTAGCTATAAAATTTTGGACATTTTGGACTTTATCGAGATTATTGAGATAATCCTGTAAGCTGGTAAACGCCTTACCAGTATCTTTGTTGATAATTCCTGATGGTGCGTAGCCAAGTGAGACATTTGTACTATTTCCATCTGGGTGGCTAATATTCTCCCAAGTGCCATTAGTACCTAGCAGCACAACTTCACTGCCAGCAATAGCAGTAGTGTAATTAGTCTTGGGGTCAGCTTCTACCCTAATTAGCCGTGCAGTCCGATTCCCATTCTGATCGGGATTGTCTAATGTACTATTGGGATTGTTTTTAGAGTTGCTTGGATTGGTTTCTGGTGGATCGTAGGTATACAACAGGTAAACGTAGTTTTTGGGGTTTGTGGCTTTGCCAAAATCTGGATGTACGGCTATTCCTAAAAGACCGCGATCGCGCGTATCATTAACCTGTCCAGAGATATCGATAAATGGTGTTGATAATAAAGTGCCGTTGTTCAAGACTCGCACTACCCCATTTTTCTGGGCAATGAACATGCGGTTACCGTCAGATGTCCAGTCAAAAGCTGTAGGTTCATTCAAACCAGAAGCTACTGTCTCTAAAGCAAAGTTACCAGCGTCATCATCAATAATAGTGATAGTTGTCTGTTGAGTATTTAACTGTACTCCAACTGCGTTACTGAACTTCAAAGTAAATGTTTCATTTACCTCGCCAATGGTGTCATTCTTAAGGGCGATAGAAATAGTTTTACTGGCTTGTCCTGCTGCAAAGGTCAAGGTTCCAGATCCATCGTGGTAGTCAGATCCAGCTTTAGCAGTCCCATCCACGGTTATGTAGTCTAGGCTAGCAGTCCCCGAAGTGTTACCCCGTGTAACTGTCACCGTAGCAGTACCGTCACCCTCATTAACTACTGGCTGAGTGAAATCAAGGCTAGAGTGATCGTTATCTTGAATCGTAATTCCGAGAGTTCTTTGAAGTCCTAATGTTGCTCCCTCTGTCTGATCGATGACAAAACTAAAGGTTTCATCTGCTTCTGCGAAGGAATCGTCATTGATTGGAATGGATATCTGTCTACTGCTTTGTCCTGGTGCAAAAATAAGTGTTCCAGCGCTTTCGGTACCTTCACTTCCGTAGTCAACTCCTGCTGTGGCAGTACCAGCTAAGGTTGCATACTTGATTGAAGATGTGCTGCTTAAATCACCAGTTCTCAACAACGTTATGGTCACATTATCAGCACCTTCGTTGACAGTCATGGAAGATGATCCTAATGTGATAGCGGTTTGAATATTTGGTAAATTTGGTGAATACAGTTGTGACTGAGGAATAATTTGTTTGGTCTGAGAGGAACTTGACCAAGACAGGTGAGAAACTGCATCGTATTTATTTTCGTAGTACTCAAGTTTAATATCGTACTTCTGTCCTGCAACCAGTGCGATCGCACCACTGTATTCTGTAGCAGATTGATT
>NZ_JBALBZ010000197.1:0-36072 GCF_036919495.1 Nostoc sp. | reverse complement strand
GCTTGGAGAGTGCGGATTCGCCCTCCTGTTGTCACATCCCACAGTTTAATAGTCGTGTCATTACTTCCACTGGCAAGGATTTTACCATCTGGGCTGAAGGCAATCGAACAAATCGAGTCGGAATGCGCTTGGAGAGTGCGGATTCGCCCTCCTGTTGTCACATCCCACAGTTTAATAGTCGTGTCATTACTTCCACTGGCAAGGATTTTACCATCTGGGCTAAAGGCAACCGAATTAACAGAGTCGGAATGCCCCTGAAGAGTGTAAATTTCTCTTCCCGTGCTTACATACCACAATTTGATCGTCGAGTCTTTACTCCCACTGGCAATGATTCTGCCATCTGGGCTGTATGCTACGGAATAAATAGAGTTGGAATGCCCTTGGAGGGTATAGATTCGCCTTGCTATTGTAAGATTTTCTACAATTTTATCTGTGCCAAAAGCTTTAGGTTGTGATGTTGATACAACAAAAGCAGATTGTTGTTTTGGTCTAGCAAAGCCAGGAAATATATCAATACCAAGTTTTGTAGAACGATCGCACCAATAACACTTACCATAAGTTCGGCTGTAATAATGGCTGTCTATCTTTCCACAGATAGTTAACTCATTAACAGCAAGTCTGAGCGCCTTTACCCAATCCCCAGCAGTTGGGCGCAAGTTAGAATTTTTATAACCATCGTTAAAGCATCTGAGAAAACATCGCTGAACCTCTGGGTGAATAATCTCAAGAGGAATTGTCATATCTACAGCTTGAATCAAACTGTTTGGTGCATACACCCATAAACCCTGACGGATACGATCATTAGTTTCTGGAGTTTCCCGCGTACCTGTCCACTTTCCCGCAAAAGGAGTTTGACCACCAAACAACAACTGATAGATAATGACTGCTAACCGGAAGCGAGCGTGTACTTCAGTTTGATCGATGCTAGAAAAATCTTTATCAATCAGTTCCGGTGGTGTATAATCTGGTGAACCAACTGGACAACGATAAATCTTGCCATTTACCGGATTGCGAACCTGAAAAGAATCAGTATCAATAATAGAAGGTAAGGCGCGATCGTTTACAAGAATATTTTGCGGCTTAATGTCACCTAAAACATAGCCAGAAATGTGAATTGCTTCAATAATTGAGGCAATATTCAGCGCCGTTGTGTGGAAAAAACGCCAATCAACGTCAAGTTTCAAATCCTTACGACGCTTAGGATTGTATACATCAATAAGTTCTTTTGCTTCCTTAATTTCTGGCATCAAAAAGCCCACACAGTTACCTTGATCATCTTTCAGTACCGACTTAGGCCAAGCAAAAGAAATATGATTGAGGTGAGAGTTTGGCTCTTTCGGTCGGTGCGCTATCATCACCGCCAACTTTTGCACACGCTCAGGAGTTTGGTCGTGGTAAATTTTTGCTAAGTAACCATTGTGATTAGTTCGCAAAACCTGACCTTCACCACTATCAGCTATTGGTTCACCCAAGAGAGTAATTGATTTTCCCGTACTGGCACAGGTGAGAACTTTCATCGAATTTTACTCTCTATCAAACAAGCACAAAAGTAAGGTTTTATCATCGTCAGTACGAGAATTTAGCCGTTCCGAGTTGAGAAATTCCATCAGATATTTATCTTCATCCTCTGGATTAACAGGTTCATGCAAGTATTCCTCTAAAGGTTTAAAGAAAGGCGAAAAGGGTTGCCAGTCACTCAAGCGAATTGCTACTTTTTCTAGCCCATCAGTGGAAGCACAAATAAATTCTTGTTTTTCGGCAATGACCTCTACCTGCATTTCTTTTATTGCATTTGTTGAGGTAATAAAAGTTGTTTCATTAGCAAACTCACCTTTATCTGGCTGAAACAACAGTTGATATTCTGAATCTTGAGAACGCATTACAATAAATCCATCCCCGATTTGCATAGCTGCAAGCCAGTCATGAGTTGCCACAAAAACCAGCAACGTACAAGCTAAATCATTGACAAAATAATCTCCTTCATCTGCTTGCTTCTGTAATTCTGTAATAACTTGGTTCACAATTTTAGCAAACACTTTCTGAGCTTCTTCTTTGTCAAGTGGTTGAGAAAAAGCTTGCTTATGAGGAAATTCATTAATATCAGAAAAGCATTTCAGTACTGTTTCTACCGCCAACTTAGAACCAACATCAGAATGTTTAGCACTACCAGCACCATCAGCAACAGCGCCTACAATCACATAACCAAAGCTGCAATAATTCCCATAATCTTGACAAACTATCCCCTGCTTTTGATGACTTGTTCCAATCCCTGAACGTGCAACAGCTTTCCAATTCACAAAATTATCCTCTAACTTATAATTTGACCCCATCCCATAGCCGGTAAAGCTACAGCTTGCCCCACTTTGCCACTAGAAACCCGTTTCATCGAAGCAGAAAGCCAGACAAACATCTCACGAAAATCTAAGCCATTGAGCATAATTGGTGAACGTTCAGGTGGAGAAATTTGTTTGAGAATATTCATATCAGCACCCTGTACACCAACCGCAAAAAATGACAGTCGGCGTTGTGCTTCTGCTTCTCTCATCTTTTGCGCGGCTGGCTGCCAGGAGTCATTTGGCTCTCCGTCTGTAATCAAAAATACCCAAGGGCGATAATAGAGAATACCGTTGTCTTTATAAGTCTGTTTGCGGTTTTCTAAAAAATCCAAAGCATATTCAATCGCCGCACCCATTGGGGTTAAACCACCTACTTGCAATGTAGGCGGTGTAAATTGGTCAATCGTCACAAAGTCTTGCGTGAGTTTAACTATGGGGCCAAATGTAATCATGGCCACTTCCACACTCAGCGATGCTTGGGAATCTTTTAGTACATCTGCTTTGAAAGCAGCAAGTCCTCGATTTAACTCTTGGATAGGCTGACCTGACATAGAGCCAGAAGTATCAAGTAACAGAATTACAGGGCAACGATTTTCTGGATTTTCAACGAATTCCGGCATTCCTACAGCCATTTAATACTCCTGAGTAAGTAAATTATTATACAAAATAACAATTAATTTTATTAACTAAGAGATACTCAAACAGTAGTGTTTTTACTGAAACAACTTCTTAACGGAAAATATATGGGCTGATGGCGATGTCTACGACGGGCTGCGCCTACGCAATTATTTATCTACCTGAAGTGTCCAGCATTCGCTAAACTCAGAAATGCTGCGTTATTCCTCATCATGTCCGATTCCCAAACTGTTAGTGCTGCCGTTGCCAAACTCTACAATACTTACCCCTTTCCGCCAGAAGCCTTGTTGGATGAACCACCTCCAGGCTACAACTGGCGCTGGAATTGGCTAGCCGCTTATAATTTTTGCACAGGTCAAAAACCCCAAAAGCAAGATATTCGGATTTTAGATGCAGGTTGCGGTACTGGGGTAAGTACAGAGTACCTAGTTCACCTCAACCCCCAGGCTTCTGTTGTGGGAATTGACCTCAGTACAGGCGCTTTAGCTGTAGCAAAAGAACGTTGTCAGCGTTCAGGGGCTACCCGTGTTGAGTTTCATCACCTCAGCTTATTTGATGTGGAACAGTTACCGGGTGAGTTTGATTTAATCAACTGTGTTGGTGTTTTGCATCATACCCCCGATCCAATTCGCGGTATTCAAGCTTTGGCGAAAAAGTTAGCCCCAGGCGGTTTGATGCACATTTTTGTGTATGGGGAATTGGGACGCTGGGAAATTCAACTCATGCAAAAAGCGATCGCACTTCTTCAAGGTGACAAAAAAGGCGACTACCGCGATGGTGTCCAAGTCGGACGACAAATATTTGCCTCACTACCAGAAAATAACCGAATTGTCAAATACGATAAACAGCGTTGGTCATTAGAAAATCACAAGGATGAAAACTTTGCTGATATGTACGTTCATCCCCAAGAAATTGACTACAACATTGAGACGCTGTTTGAATTAATTGATGCTGCGGGATTGGAGTTTATTGGTTTCTCAAATCCGAGTTTCTGGGATTTAGAGAGACTTTTAGGTAAAGCACCAGAGTTAGTTGAACGAGCAAAAGATTTGAGCGATCGCCAGGTTTACCGCCTGATAGAATTACTAGATCCAGAAGTAACTCATTACGAATTTTTCCTCGGTCGTCCCCCCTTAATTAAGTCCGACTGGTCAGACGATAACGCCATACTGGTAGCGATTCCCGAACTTAATCCTTGTCTTGAAGGATTTCCCAGCCAATGTTTCTTTAATTACGATTACCAGATTGTTAATTTATCTGTAGCAGAGTTTGAATTTATGCAAAAGTGTGATGCTAATTCAACAGTTGCGGAAATTTTGGCAGGTGTGCAACTGGGATTAGATGGGGTAAGAACGCTTCTTCAGCAGCAGCTGATTTTATTGACACCTGTTTAATTACACTTCACGTTGATACTAAGTTAAGATTTGTCAATTTATACTCGTGGTGAAGAGCGATCGCCCATCACCACTTTTGGCAAATTAATGTAAATTAGGAAAGTGCCTAAGAAACAGGGTATTGTACATCCCAAAAGTTGGAGCTTTCTGGAATTCAGCAGTGGTGCGATCTTTAATGACTTGCCGCTACTCTACAATTTCTGATTTGCGGTACGTTCATACGCTCCTCAAGCACCAGTTGATTTTATTGACACCAACTTAATTCAAACTTTGGAGGATAATTATTCACTCAAAAAACTGAAATTGGAAGAAATTTTAAATTTTCAGGCAACATTTATTGATTATTCACTCACACGCTCCCTCACACGATCAGCCGCTCTCTCGCTTCTGTGAGCGCGACTTTACTGAATGTGTAACGTTGCCAAGAAGTTAATTGTTTTTTCCTAAAGTATTGTTACCGGATCGTGATATGATTCAGCTGACTGAATGTGCAGTCATCATATTTAACTGTACTGGTTTCAAGTCCCGTGAGCTTGTCAGACGAATCAATTGCGCCCACTCCGACAACGCAACAAGATGCTAAAACTGGTTCTGGAGACACAGAATCAGGTAACTCCATGCAAGAGTTCCATCAACTCTTCCAGCGATTGTTGGTAATCACGCTTGTCTTGACGGGGGTTATTTTTATCTCTGTGTGGATTTTTTATTCCTTAAACATTGCCCTAAATTATTTAATTGGGGCGTGTACAGGTGTGGTTTACTTAAAAATGTTGGCTAGAGACGTTGAGCAGCTTGGTAGTGAGAAAACCAGTCTGAGCAAAACTCGTTTTGCTCTGTTTATTGGAGTGATGATCGTGGCAACTCAATGGCGTGAGCTACAGATTCTGCCCATTTTTTTGGGATTTCTAACTTACAAAGCCACGCTCCTCGTCTATATGGTGCAAATTGCGTTCATTCCTGATTCTTAAATAAAGTCAGGCTCACAAAGATAGTAATCCCATCCTCGCTCGTTGGGGAAAATGCTTGAAGAATGCAAATGCTTAGTGTCTTAAACGCCTTTAATTCTTTTCCCCTCGCCGCATTAGAAGTAGGTCATCATTTCTACTGGCAGTTGGGCAATCTTAAAATTCATGGGCAAGTTTTTCTCACCTCATGGTTTGTGATTAGTATTCTAGTAGTGGCTTCAATAGCTGCTACTCGTAACGCACAAAGAATTCCCAAGGGCATCCAGAATTTGATGGAATATGCCTTAGAATTTATTCGTGATTTGGCAAAAAACCAACTTGGTGAGAAAGAGTACCGCCCTTGGGTGCCATTTATTGGCACATTGTTCTTGTTTATTTTCGTATCGAACTGGTCAGGCGCACTAATTCCCTGGAAGCTCATCAGGCTACCTTCGGGCGAATTGGCAGCTCCCACCAATGACATCAATACGACTGTTGCATTGGCATTGCTAACCTCCTTAGCGTACTTTTATGCAGGTTTTAGCAAACGGGGTTTAGGCTACTTTAAGAAATATATAGAGCCAACACCTGTTTTGTTGCCAATTGCAATCCTAGAAGATTTCACCAAGCCCCTCTCCCTAAGCTTCCGGCTATTTGGTAATATTTTGGCGGATGAATTGGTAGTCGCGGTGCTGGTGCTGCTAGTTCCTCTATTTGTACCTCTGCCTGTAATGGCCTTGGGTTTATTTACCAGTGCCATTCAAGCCCTGGTTTTTGCCACCCTAGCCGGAGCATACATTCATGAGGCAATGGAGGGACATGGCGGAGATGAACATGAGGAGCATTAAACTTCTCAGTTGATAGCACAGTTCCAAGAGCATGTTCGCTCAAAACATCGCAAAGCGCGATCTAAAGAACTCAGGTGCAGCGTGAAAACCACGTTTCTAATTGTTAACGTAATGTCTGTTAGTTTTGTAATCAAAGCAAGGAAAATCAACATGGATCCATTAGTTCAGGCTGCTTCAGTTCTCGCTGCTGCTTTAGCGATTGGTTTAGCTGCAATTGGCCCTGGTATTGGTCAAGGAAACGCTGCTGGACAAGCAGTAGAAGGTATTGCTCGTCAACCTGAAGCAGAAGGAAAAATTCGCGGTACTCTGCTATTAACCTTGGCATTCATGGAATCTTTGACTATCTATGGTCTAGTAATTGCCCTAGTATTGCTGTTTGCTAATCCTTTCAGCTAATACCTGAAAATTTTTGCGAGTGTGGAGACGTGAATCATCACGCCTCTACAATCGAAATGTTTTGGGTATCTCAATAGTTATAATGTTCAGTTGACCCTTGTTGGCTATGGGTCTCTAAAATATGAAAGGTTGGATGACGTTGCTAGCCATGAAAACTGCTACTCCAGCCAAAGAGGAGACAAATGTTTGATTTCGATGCTACCTTGCCCTTCATGGCATTGCAATTCCTGCTATTAGCAGCTTTGTTGAATGCAATTTTCTATAAGCCACTAACCAAGGTACTAGACGATCGCGATAGTTATATCCGAACGAATACCCTTGAGGCGAAAGAAAGCTTGGCAAAAGCCGAGCGTTTAGCCGCCGAATATGAGCAGCAACTCGCAGACGCTCGCAGACAATCGCAAGCTACTCTAGAAGCAGCTCAACTGGAAGCTAAAAAAATTACTGCCGAGAAAATCGCTGAAGCCCAAAAAGAAGCTCAGTCTCAACGAGAGCAAGCTTCTGTTGAAATAGAACAACAAAAGCAAGAAGCTTTTCGTACCTTAGAGCAACAAGTTGATGCTCTAAGCAGGCAGATTCTAGAAAAACTATTGGGCCCAACTCCAGTTAGATAAGCTAACTAGACTGGTTACTTTGAAAGCATACGCGCAACTGGGCCCTAGTCCAGAGCGCTTAATTAAGTGTCAAAAAAGACACTTTTTCCCTTCTGGGGAGAGATACTTAATTTCCCTTTGGGGGAAAGATACTTAATTTCCCTTTGGGAAAATACAACGTATTAGCAGGCGAGCAGCGCACTTGTAAATGGGTATCATGGGGACATTCTTATTACTTGCCGCAGAAGCGAACGCTGTTCACTCTGAATTAGCAGAAGGCGCAGGAGAAGGTGGTTTCGGTCTAAACCTAGACATTTTTGAAACCAATCTGATCAATCTAGCGATTCTGGTTGGCATCCTATTCTACTTCGGACGTAAAGTTTTAAGCAATATCCTGAACGAGCGACAATCTAATATTGCCACCGCAATTCAGGAAGCAGAAGGGCGCTTAAAAGAGGCAAAGACTGCCCTTTCCCAAGCGCAAGAGCAGTTGAAGCAATCTCAGGCAGAGGCAGAACGCATCCGCCAATCTGCCGTAGAAAATGCCCAAAAGGCAAAAGAAGCCTTGTTGACGAAGGCAGCGCAAGACGTAGAACGCTTGAAACAAACAGCAGCAGCAGATTTAAATACCGAAACAGAGCGAGCGATCGCTCAACTACGGCAAAGAGTTGCTACACTAGCATTGCAAAAAGTCGAATCGCAACTCAAAGGCGGGATTGCCGACGATGCTCAACAAAGTTTAATTGACCGCAGCATCGCACAACTGGGAGGCAATGTATGACAAGTCAGGTAGCGGCAGCCGAAGTAGCCCAACCTTACGCACAGGCACTTTTGTCAATAGCGCAATCGAAAAATTTGACAGAAGAGTTCGGGGAAGATGCGCGTACTTTCCTGGGACTGCTCAGAGCAGACAAACAGCTACACAACTTCTTCAGCAACCCGTTTATTCAGGCTGAGAACAAAAAAGCTCTCATCAAACAAATACTCGGTGAAGGCTCTAACCCCTACTTACGCAACTTTTTGTTGATATTAGTAGACAAACGCCGCATTGCATTCTTGGAATCTATTTTTCAACAATATCTGGCGCTGTTGCGGCAGCTGAATAAAACCGTATTAGCGGAAGTAATTTCAGCCGTTCCCCTCACAGAAGCTCAACAGCAGGCAATTATCCAAAAGGTCATTGCCATCAGTAATGCTCGCCAGGTAGAACTAGAAACCAAGGTAGACAGCGAGTTAATTGGTGGTGTAATCATTAAAGTAGGTTCGCAGGTAATTGATGCCAGTATCCGGGGTCAATTGCGTCGCCTTTCATTGCGCTTAATTAATAGCTAGAAAGTTAGGAGTAGAGACGCGATTAATCGCGTCTGTAAAGGAGTTAGGAGTTAGAAGTTAGGAGTTAAGAGTTAAGTAAATAATAATTTATTTTGACTTTTAACCTTTGCTTTTTTAACTCATCCGTCTTAACTCATCACTCTTAACTCATCACTCCTAACTGAATTAATTTTCCCGTCTCGAAAGCAAAAAGTATAGACACATGAGCATATCAATTAGACCTGACGAAATTAGCAGCATTATCCAACAACAAATCGAGCAATACGATCAAGAGGTCAAAGTTGCTAACGTTGGTACTGTCCTACAAGTAGGTGACGGTATTGCCCGGATCTATGGTCTGGAAAAGGCTATGGCTGGCGAACTTTTAGAATTTGAAGATGGCACAATTGGCATCGCCCAGAACTTAGAAGAAGACAACGTGGGCGCGGTGCTTATGGGTGAAGGGCTAGAAATTCAAGAAGGTAGCTCTGTAACCGCTACTGGTAGAATTGCTCAGATTCCGGTAGGAGAAGCCTTAATTGGACGAGTTGTAGACGCTTTGGGTCGCCCCATTGATGGCAAGGGAGACATCAAATCCTCAGAAAGCCGTTTGATTGAATCTCCAGCACCAGGTATCATTGCTCGTAGGTCAGTACACGAACCCATGCAAACGGGTATCACAGCTATTGACTCAATGATTCCTATCGGTCGTGGTCAACGGGAATTGATTATTGGCGACCGTCAAACCGGCAAAACTGCGATCGCGATCGACACCATCATCAACCAGAAAGAAGAAGATGTAGTTTGTGTCTACGTTGCGATCGGTCAAAAGGCTTCCACTGTTGCTAACGTGGTGCAGACATTGCAAGAAAAAGGCGCAATGGATTACACCGTCGTTGTCTTTGCTAGTGCCAGTGAACCAGCAACCCTACAATATCTAGCTCCTTACACAGGCGCAACTATTGCTGAGTACTTTATGTACAAAGGCAAAGCTACCCTGGTAATTTATGATGATCTTTCCAAGCAAGCCCAAGCTTATCGCCAAATGTCACTATTGCTGCGTCGTCCACCCGGACGCGAAGCTTACCCTGGAGATGTATTCTACATTCACTCTCGCTTGCTAGAAAGAGCCGCCAAGCTGAGTGATGAATTAGGTAAAGGCAGTATGACCGCCCTACCAATTATCGAAACACAAGCTGGTGACGTTTCGGCATACATCCCCACCAACGTAATTTCCATTACCGATGGTCAGATATTCTTATCTTCTGACTTGTTCAACGCTGGTATCCGTCCGGCTGTGAACCCAGGTATTTCTGTATCCCGCGTGGGTTCTGCGGCTCAAACCAAGGCAATGAAAAAAGTTGCCGGTAAGATTAAATTGGAACTAGCCCAATTTGACGATCTGCAAGCCTTCGCTCAATTTGCTTCTGACTTAGATAAAGCCACTCAAGACCAGTTGGCACGAGGTCAACGGTTGCGCGAACTTCTCAAGCAGCCACAAAATTCGCCACTCTCAGTATACGAGCAAGTGGCAATTCTTTACGCTGGTATTAACGGTTACTTGGATGACGTTCCTGTAGATAAAGTCACCAGCTTTACCCAAGGTCTGCGGGACTACTTAAAGACTGGTAAAACCCAGTACGCCGAAGGAGTAAAAACCTCCAAAGCACTAGGTGATGCAGAAGAAGCTGCCTTGAAGGAAGCACTTACCGAATACAAAAAGACCTTCAAAGCAGCAGCGTAATTAAAGTGAGGAGTGAAGAGTTAAGAGTTAAAAGTTAATGAAATACTCCTAGCTCTTAACTCCTAACTCCTAGCTCCTAACTCCTAACTCAAGAATATGCCTAATCTAAAAGCAATACGCGATCGCATTCAGTCGGTCAAAAACACCAAAAAAATCACAGAAGCCATGCGTCTCGTAGCGGCAGCTAGAGTGCGCCGGGCGCAAGAACAAGTACTAGCGACTCGCCCCTTTGCCGATCGTTTGGCACAAGTATTGTATGGTTTACAAAGCCGTCTGCGTTTTGAAGAAGCAAACCTACCACTGCTGAGAAAAAGAGAAGTTAAGTCAGTCGGGCTGTTGGTAATTTCAGGCGATCGCGGTCTATGCGGCGGCTACAATAATAATGTTATCCGTCGTGCAGAAAACCGCGCCAAGGAAATCAAAGCAGAAGGTTTAAACTATCAATTTGTCTTAGTCGGACGCAAAGCTACACAGTACTTTCAACGCCGAGATCAGCCTATTGATGCTACCTATAGCGGCTTAGAGCAAATTCCCACCGCAGCAGAAGCCAATCAGATTGCCGACCAACTACTTTCCTTGTTTCTTTCCGAAGAAGTAGACCGCATCGAATTAATCTACACCAGATTCCTTTCATTGGTTAGCTCCCGTCCAGTGGTGCAAACCCTATTGCCCCTCGATCCCCAAGGTCTAGAAGCAGCCGATGATGAAATCTTCCGCTTGACAACCCGTGGCGGTAAATTTGAAGTCGAACGGGAAAAAGTGGCTAGCCAAGTTCGCCCTTTGGCTCCTGACATGATTTTTGAGCAAGATCCAGTTCAGATTCTCGATTCTTTGTTGCCCCTGTATCTGAGTAACCAGCTATTGCGAGCGCTTCAAGAATCGGCGGCTAGTGAACTAGCAGCGCGGATGACAGCCATGAGTAATGCCAGCGAGAATGCTGGTGAACTAATTAACACCCTCACGCTGTCTTACAACAAAGCCCGACAAGCTGCAATTACCCAGGAACTCCTAGAAGTTGTTGGTGGTGCTGAAGCACTAACTTAGGGTATAGTTAATTATTTATTTGTAGTGCGTTGTAATATATAATAGCCAATTGCTAATTATTTTAAGATTAGCAATTGGCTATTTTTAGTATTTGAGACTTTTACTATACTCATGGTCTAGAGCCAACTTCATATAAAGATACCCTGTGTTTCTCAGCAGGACTGGCGTTAACCAAAAATTTTTTGCCCAATAACACATTTTCAAAACTGCGTATTATAATTGAATTATGAAAGGCATGGGTCCGTCACGGTTTCGACAGGTTGGCGAACGCTGCTCTGTGATTCAGGTCGAGAGTGAGTCTCCTCTCGCAAATCAAAGGCTCAAACAAAAAGTAAATGCGAATAACATCGTTAGCTTTGCTCGTAAGCCTGCTTTAGCAGTTGCCTAAAAACCTCTTATAGGTTCGAGCGTCTTTAGTTTGACTCCGTTAAGGACTGAAGACCAAACCCCAACGGATGCTCTAGTAAGCGTTCTCTGGTTGGCTTGCTAGCTAAGATTAAATCAGAGCATCCTACGTTCGGGATAATGAACGATTCCCGCCTTGAGGGTCAGAAAGGCTAAACCTGTGAATGAGCGGGGGGTTAATACCCAATTTGGACAGCAGTTCGACTCTGCTCGGATCCACTAAGAATAAGTAACAAGTCCACCAAACAGTTTAATGTTTAGGTGGATTTTGTTTATAAGAAGACAGAACTCAGCAGTCAGAATTCAGTACGAATTTTGCTACACCTGGGTTCCGCCTTCACCCAGCGTTTTGTAGAGAGTGTCTAAATATTGCTTTAAAAGCGTACTTCATTTTGCTACGCGCTTTCGCCTCTGGCGATGCCCTGAGCAAGTTGTTGGGTGAGCGAAACTAGCATTAAAAATTTTCGCCTTACTAATCTATCCCATCAAGGGGTAGAGTATTCACCAATTCTGTATTCTGACTCCTGTTTATTACGCAAAATGTCCCTCTCCGATGGGCGAGAGGGACAGATTTGAATGAAAGTTAGACAGGGAGAGGATTGTCGAACTCACGTTAATTATTCTGTTCTTGGGGTTGTTTGCGTGCGCTTCCAAACCTCCTTCCCCTTTTTTTGAGTACCCGTCGTAATCTATCTGCGCTCAAGTTGACTTGACGCTCAGATGCCAGTTTATTTGCTAATTGCTTAGAGTTATAAGTCTGTGACTCTTGAGCTAAACAATTTTCTAGATAAGCCAAGTCTGATTCCGAATATCGGGGTTTTCCTCCTCGGCCTGGAGCATCCCACAAACCTGCTAAACCCATCTTTTCCCAGCGATGAAGGGTTTGACGTACTGTTGAAATCGCCCAGTTCAAGCCTTTAGCAATTTGCTCATTTTTTAAGCCGCGAGTATTCAACAGTAAAACTTGAGCACGATCTTTAGTACGTTGAGGAACATCTTTAGCTTTTCTTAACTCTTCTAAAGTCAGCTTTTGCTCGTCAGTTAGAAAGACTTTTAATCGGCATCCCATAAAAAATAACCTTTTACACAGTCAATTTTTGCGATTTTTTTATGTCTATTCACGCCTATATACTTAATTGCTTACGTATTTAATAGCACACTAGAAAAGCTGAACTACAAGCATTAAGGATGTCGGCGTTTAAAAGGCTGCTACGTGAGAAGTATTGGCTTGAGAACACTATCAAAGTTTGCAACTTATCATCAAGAATGGATTTTTATAAAAAGTTAGGTACATCATAAATGACACTATTAACCTGCATAGGTAAATTTATTAGATAGCTAAAAGTTGTAACTTTCAGTTATGACAATAAGAATTTATTGCTGTTGTCCTAATTAATGTTTAAAGTCCATGATAAAGGACTGTATCATTAAATTTATTAGATCATTCGTATGGTTACAGAGATTTATCGAAACTTTAAAAATGATTTTTACGCTAGTTTGCATTTGAATGCTCAGGAAAAGGTATACAAGCCTAGTTTCTTTTTCTCATACTCGTATCTAGATATTTGTCTTGCTTATTTCCATAAAAATATTTCTTTTCTCCTCTTTACATAAAGTTTATATTTCCCATGAGGATATTTTGGTTAGAACAAAAATCTATTCGATATCCATTAGGAAAAATAGTGCTAACAGATTATTCGATGCGGGATGTAAACAAAATTTATCTTACTTTTCTTACTTTTCTTACTTTTCTTACTTTTCCTACTTTTCCTACCTTTCCTACCTTTCCTACTTTTCCTGCTTAATAATAAAGGGCTTCAAAAAAAGTAACTTTTGATGATCGAGAGATAAATCTATTCTCTTAATAGCTCGATTTTGTGACATATCAATATTTTATACCACAATTAAAAAATATATTTTTGAACCCTGTTAGTTCCTTGGTATGCATACGTTATCTCAAAAAAAAGGTTACAATAAAAGTTCTGGGTGTGTTCTTATAACTTTTAATATAATAGACACGTAATCAAGACAAATCTTTTTGAATTACGATAAAATCAAACAAATAGCAAAATCAAATACTCAGTAAACTCTGAAGAATAAATTAATAATTAGTAGATTTTTTGAGTCATAATTTTTGCTAAAAAACAGCAATAATTGATACAAGTTAAATTTTTCAAAAACTGATATTCATTACAACTTAAGCAAAAAATAATAGGGACAATGTAGGCAGAAGAAAAACCTGTTAATTTGCGCTCGGAGACGAATAATGGTAGCGATGTCTACGACAGGCAATGCCCACGCAGAGAACGTTCAACATCGGCTAACTATACAAACTGTAGAAATTGCCCCTAACACAACGGCGATTCGCTCTCTTGATTGGGATCGCGATCGCTTCGATATCGAATTCGGACTGCAAAACGGCACAACCTACAATTCATATCTAATTAGGGGTGAACAAACAGTTTTGATTGATACTTCTCATCAGAAGTTTCGCGATCTGTATTTAGAGACTCTAAAAAGTCTTGTCAACCCCAAAACAATTGATTACATAATTGTCAGCCACACAGAGCCAGACCATAGCGGCTTGGTGGAAGATGTTCTTCAGTTAGCTCCTAGAGCTACCGTTTTAGCATCAAAAGTTGCGCTTCAGTTTTTGGAAGGCTTAGTCCACGATCCATTTTCTAAGCGAGTTGTCAAAACTGGCGATCGCATAGATATCGGCAAAGGACACGAAATGGAATTCGTGAGTGCGCCTAACCTGCACTGGCCGGATACAATCTTTAGCTTTGACCGCAAAACCCAAATTCTCTACACCTGTGATGCTTTTGGGATGCATTTTTGTGACGATCGCACCTTCGATGAAGATTTAGAAGCGATCGAAGCTGACTTTAGATTTTACTACGACTGCTTGATGGGCCCTAACGCTCGTTCGCTGCTGAATGCAATGAAGCGGATGGGCGATCTTGGGAAGATTAATATTATCGCCAACGGTCACGGGCCATTATTATACCACCATTTAGATGTTCTAACAGGGTGCTACGAAAATTGGAGCCAAAAGCAAGCTAAAGCAGAAACAACCGTCGGCTTGTTTTTTGTCTCAGATTACGGCTATGGCGAACGCCTTGGTCACGCAATTGCCGAAGGTATACTGAAAACAGGCATTGGGGTAGAAGTACTGGATCTGAGTACTGCTGAGAGCCAAGAAATTCAAGAACTAGCCGGGAGAGCAGCTGGCATTATTATTGGTATGCCTCCGACTACTTCTGCTGCCGCCCAAGCTAGTATCAGTTCAGTGCTAGCTGTCGCCAAGAACAAACAATTGATTGGGCTGTTTGAATGTTACGGTGGGGATGATGAACCCATTGATACACTCCGCAGACAATTTCTCAACTCTAGCATCAAAGAAGCTTTCCCACCCATTCGCATTAAAGAGGTTCCCACCGCATCAACATTCCAGTTGTGTGAAGAAGCGGGTAAAGACATTGGACAATTGCTGGTGCGCGATCGCAACATCAAGCAAATCAAGTCCCTTGATGTCAACATGGAAAAGGCATTGGGCCGGATTAGCAGTGGACTTTATATAGTCACTACTAAAAAAGATAATGCCTCAAGTGCAATGCTGGCATCCTGGGTAACGCAAGCGAGTTTGCAACCCTTAGGATTGACAATTGCCGTTGCCAAAGACCGCGCCATTGATTCCTTAATGCAAGTAGGCGATCGCTTCGTCCTCAACGTTTTGGAAGAAGGCAATTATCAAGAACTCAAAAAGCACTTCCTCAAGCGCTTGCATCCTGGTGCTGATCGCTTTGCTGGGGTAAAAACTCAAACCGCGAAAAACGGTTCTCCAATTCTAACTGATGCTCTGGCATACATGGAATGTCAAATACAGAGCAGCATGGAATGCAGCGACCACTGGATTTTATATTGCAGCGTCCAAGAAGGTCGTGTCTCCAAAAACGATGGATTGACAGCCGTTCGCCATCGCAAAGTAGGTAATTACTACTAAAAAAGAGCGAATGGGGAGTGGGGAGTAGGGAGTAGGAAATAAAGTACGCGGGGGAGCTTATGAGCAGAGGAGAACTTGTACAAATCTTTGCTCATTTCCCATTCTCCATTCCCCATTCCCCATTTCCCATTTCCCATTTCCCACTCCCCACTCCCCACTCCCTATTCACCAACAGCTATGACCAATTCCAAGCCACGCGACGTACAAGTTCTACCAATTGCTACAAATACTAAGGCGATCAAAGCACGTAGTTGGTCACGTCTGCGGTTTGAAATTGAATACGCACTTGAAAGAGGTACTACCTCCAACTGCTATTTAATTGAAGCTGATAAAACCGCACTTATTGATCCACCGCCAGAAAGCTTTACCGAAATTTATTTAGAGACATTGCGGCAGACTTTAGATTTGCAAAGTTTGGATTATATAATCCTGGGTCATTTTAGCCCCAATCGAGTTGCAACCCTCAAAGCAATTTTAGAACTGGCACCACAGGTAACTTTTGTCTGTTCTCTTCCCGGTGCGAACAATTTGCGTGCTGCTTTCCTAGATCAGGATTTGAAAGTCTTGGTGATGCGGGGGAAAGAAACTCTGGATTTAGGCAAGGGTCATGTTTTAAAATTCTTACCCACTCCTAGTCCACGTTGGCCAGAAGGACTTTGTACCTACGATCAGCAAACCCAAATTCTCTACACAGATAAGTTATTTGCAACTCATCTCTGTGGTGATGAAGTGTTTGATGATAACTGGGAAGCGCTTAAAGAAGACCAGCGTTACTACTTTAACTGCCTGATGGCTCCCCAAACTCCTCATGTGCAAGCAGCTTTGGAGAAAATATCAGATTTGCAGGTGAGAATGTATGCTGTCGGTCACGGGCCTTTAGTACGCACTGGCTTAATTGAACTTACCAAAGCTTATGGAGAGTGGAGCCGTTCTCACAACGATCGCGAGATTTCTGTTGCCTTACTTTACGCTTCAGCTTACGGCAATACGGCGACTTTAGCACAAGCGATCGCTCTGGGACTAACTAAAGGTGGAGTCGCAGTCAAATCGATTAACTGCGAATTTGCTACCCCTGATGAAATTCGCATCAACCTAGCACAGTCAGAGGGTTTTATCATTGGTTCTCCTACCATCGGTGGTCATGCGCCAACTCCTATTCATACTGCTTTAGGGATTGTGCTATCAAGCGGTGACAACAGTAAACTCGCTGGGGTTTTTGGTTCCTACGGCTGGAGTGGCGAAGCCTTTGACTTAATTGAAGGTAAACTCCGAGATGCTGGATATCGCTTTGGCTTTGACACCTTGAAGGTGAAGTTTAAACCTGATGATGTCACTCTCAAGTTCTGTGAGGAACTAGGTACAGACTTTGCCCAAGCACTGAAAAAGGCTAAAAAGGTACGCGTACCACAACAAGCTGCTACTCCAGTGGAACAGGCTGTTGGTCGGATTGTTGGTTCTGTCTGCGTGGTGACAGCGAAACTTGGAGAAGTGTCTACCGCAATGTTAGGCGCTTGGGTTTCTCAAGCCACCTTTAACCCACCTGGACTAACTGTGGCGATTGCCAAAGATCGAGCGATCGAATCTTTAATGTATCCAGGCGGTAAGTTTGCTTTAAATATTCTACCTGAAGGCAATCATCAAGATTACATGAAGCATTTCCGTAAATCTTTCGCGCCTGGGGAAGACCGATTTGCCAACTTTAGTACAGCAGTTGCAGATAACGGCTGTACCGTCCTCACCGACGCACTTGCATATTTAGAATGTTCAGTCAATCAACGTCTGGAATGTGGCGACCATTGGGTTGTGTATGCAACTGTGGATGAAGGTAAATTACTCAAGCCTGATGCTGTTACTGCCATTAACCATCGTAAAACCGGCACTCATTATTAGTTAGATAGTGAGAAATTTAACTTAGGGGAAGCGCTTTAGCTTAAATATAGGCAAAGCGTTTTATGACACAAATTCTCTGTTTTATTGGGGGATGGGCAAGATGTCCATCTCATTTTTTTGTCAAGATGCAGAGTCCGCCCAAAAGAATTTTAGTTATTAGACATCTCCATAAATAAAATATGCGTTAGTCAGAACCCTTGTTTTGACGTAGTACTGCTACGTCAAAACAATTCTTTTTCGGAGATGTCTATTGACTAAGTACAGCATTTCATTAATTCGTAGCGAATTAAATTTGGCAATACCCTGCAATGCCAATGCATCGATTGACAATGCCAATGCATCGACTGACAATGCCAATGCATCGACTGACAATGCCAATGCATCGACTGACAATGCCAATGCATCGACTAACAATGCCAATGCATCGACTGACAACGCTAATGCGTCCCCTTGCATTAAAAACGCTACGATTTTACGCAAACCGGTACTAAGCTATTTATCTTTAAACAGATATTGTAAGTTTGAGATTACACACGATATACTTTTATATTACAAAACCATCTATTGTTTTAAAAGGACTCCAACAATACTCTGGTAGATTCCTCAAATGAGGAACCACTGGGTAGGAAATGTGTTGAGTGCGATCGCAATAAAGCAGATGACGGAAACGCTGTTGCTGGTGTATTACCTAACTTATGTCCAAGAGTAGGAGCATCATCATACTCTGCGGCAAAATTATCACTAATCGAACACCAGAGTTATCAAGGAGTCAAAGCCAAGTGAATCCTAATGACAGCAACATTAACAAACCATCTCTCGAAATCAATGCTTCTCGCCAGTTTACCCCTTGGCTGTATGAGCAAAACCTGAGTTTGTCCTTCACGACTTATCAAGCGGGCAAGTTATTCTTCATCGGCTTGCAACCAAACGGCAAATTATCTGTATTTGAACGTAGCTTTGAGCGGTGCATGGGGTTGTATGCCAATGGCAACAGCCTCTACATGAGTTCCCTGTACCAACTGTGGCGATTTGAAAACATCATCCAACCCGGACAAAATCACCAAAGCTACGATGCTCTGTATTTGCCTCAGATGAGTTATGTGACGGGAGATTTGGATATTCACGACATCGCTTTGAGGAGAGCAGAAGAAAAAGATTTAAAATCACAAAAATTAGTATTTGTCAATACCTTATTTAGTTGTTTAGCAACAGCCAGCGAAACCCACAGTTTTGTTCCCTTGTGGAAGCCAAACTTTATCAGCAAGCTAGCGGCGGAAGATCGATGTCACCTGAATGGGTTGGCAATGCAACAAGGAAAACCTAAATACGTCACCGCCGTCAGTCAGTCAGATGTAGCAGAAGGCTGGCGGGAGCATCGGGCAAATGGCGGCTGTGTCATTGACGTAGAAAGCAATGAAATCGTATTGCGTGGATTATCCATGCCCCACTCCCCGCGCTGGCATCAAGAAAAACTCTGGTTGCTCAACTCAGGCGCGGGAGAGTTTGGCTTTGTCGATTTAAAGCGGGGAGTGTTTGAACCAGTCGCTTTCTGTCCGGGATATCTGCGCGGTTGTGCATTTCATGGCGACTTTGCAGTAGTGGGAATTTCTCAACCCAGGCATAACAAGACCTTTAGCGGCTTGCTCCTAGACGATAAATTGCAACAAAAAAACGTTGAGCCTCGCTGTGGGTTACTAGTGATTGACCTAAGAAGCGGCGATATTGTCCATTCCTTGCGAATGGAGGGGGTAGTGCTGGAATTGTACGACGTGGTAGCACTTTTGGGGGTACGTCGTCCAATGGCGATCGGGTTTCGCAGCGACGAAATTCGCCGGGTGGTAACGGTGGGATCGGATCAAAATTTATAATAATTTAGAGGAATCAAGAGCAATGGCACTTAATCCAGCAGCTTTCAACCTTTCTGACCTTGATGGCAACAATGGTTTTGCGATCGCTGGCTCTGACCTGGGGTACTCCAGCACTACTGGCGCAGATATCAACAACGACGGCATCGACGACCTGATTATCGGGACACCCTTTCTCCGCAGTCCTGAGAAGATATCCGGGAGCTATTGTCTTCGCTGCTGGAAAAGGATACTGATATTATTACCGACTTCTGCAAGAGCAACGATTTGATTGGCTTGTCTGGTGATCTGACCTTCAATCAACTAAGTTTCGCTGGTAACAACATCATAGTGACTGCTACTGATGAAATCTTGGCAACGCTAACTGGCATTAGTACTACAACACTCACTACCGCTAATTTCACTATTCTCTAATATCAAGGGTCGCAAGACCTTACTACCCTTAAAATCCAATAATTACTATATAACCAGCCTGATGATCAAATTGACTATAAATCCACAGTTAGTAACAGAAACTACAAGTCTTTTATAAGCTATAATTCGACGCCTCAATGCCACACTACCCGATTTACTAATAAACTACTGAGTTAAGATTTTGGATGGTAATGCGATCGCTTCTAAAAATCTTTGTAACAGATGAATTGACTGTAGTGGCGTAGATTTGTACGCTTTTAATCAAGGTTGTACCACGAATATTGTGAAATGGTATGACTTGTCACGGGATGGGAAATCAGAAAAATGGTGTGTGCAATTTCAGTATTAAAGCGGAAACAACATAAACTTATTTACTGAAATTCCGCAATTGCCACCAGGACAACTGCAAAAACGCAGTGTAGCCTTTAACTAGAAAAACAGCATCAGGCAATTGTTAAACAAAATGCCAACTCTCACAACTAAACTTTTATAATATTTGTTGTTCTTATGACTCCAAATCCAAAACACACCAAAATTCAATTTCCCCTTTGGCAGTATCTAAATCAGCCTTTATTTAGTCAGGATACTAAATTAGTATTGAATCCCCAACGCTTTGCATTAATCTGGCGTCTTCGACTTCTAGAACGGTGCTGGGCTAAAGAATGTGATGCCAAAGGGCCTCAACAGCATTAGATATCTCAAAAGCCGTAAAACTAAGCCTCGTCTAAAGAACGAGGCTTTTTGCCATCAAGTAAAGCACTGACAGTCATATCTCCCATAACATTAATTGCAGTGCGGCAGCGATCCAGAAACCAGTCTACAGTAACTAGCAAAGCAATGTATTGGGTAGGTAAGCCTACAGAAGTAAACACCAGTGTCATCGTTACCAGTCCAGCATTGGGAATATTCGCTGCACCTACAGATGCAAAAATTGAGGTAAGGATGACAATCAACTGCTGTCCCAGACTCAGATGTTGCCCAATCAGTTGGGAAATATACAACGCAGACATTGCTTCATAGAGGGCAGTGCCATCATTATTGAAATTTGCCCCTACTAATGACCCCAAGGCAGCAGAAGATTCCCTTAAACCGACTTTTGTTTGCAAAACCTCGAAGGTTATGGGCATTGCCGCCGCAGAGGAAGAAGTTGAGAAAGCTGTCAAAAAGGCATCAGAACCGCCAGCTAAGAATTTTAACGGGTGTACCCAAGAACCAAATTTTACTCTGGTGAGGTAGTAGCACGCCTGCAATGCTAGTGCTAACAGCACCGCCACGATAAATGCACCCAAAGATTTAAACGGTGCAAATCCCTGCATAGCAATAGTTTTAGCAACAATCCCAAAGACTGCGAACGGCACTAATGCAATTACCCAGTTGAGGATGCGGACTACTGCTTCAAATAAAATCCCGATGACATCCTCTATAGGCTGGTATCCATTCTTGTTTTGAGCAATTTGTTCAGATTTTAATGCCCGCAAAACGATGCCAAAACTCAGGGCAATCACAATTAGTTGAATTACATTATTATCAACTAATGGCTTCAGGACAGCTTCCGGTACAGCATCTTTGAGTATTCCCCAAGGATCAAGACTCTGAGTAGTTATTTCTGTAGTTGTTGAGGTCGCTACATTGCCCCAAGTCCCCGGACGTAGCACATTTGCTACGAAAAGCCCGATTAAAATAGCTACAGTAGTGTTAGTTAAAAGTAGTACTGCTAACCGCCGTCCGGCTGTACCGGGGATATTCGTAGTCATTAAGGTGTGCAGCACCGCTACCAAAATCAGGGGGGTAGCTAGGGCGCGGAGAGCCTTTAGCACCAACTCGGCCGGAATTGCTAAATTGTTGATTAAGGTGGCATTGCTGGGATTGGGATTCCCCGCACCAAGGGCAATTCCAACGGTGACTGCGACTACTAGGGCGATGAGAATTTGCAATGTGAGAGGGATACGCTGCCACCAAGGGCTAGCTTTGGTTTTAGCCGAAGTAGTACTCTCTGTTTGACTCATTAGTTAGATGCTGATTAACTGCTGTAACTATTAAAACAACACTTATGACAGTGATAATTTCGGAAAAATAACAGCTTTAATTTTAGGTAAAAACTGTTAATCTAAGATTCCGTTGCTTTGCAAAATCTAGCTCGAAAGGGTATACCACAAGGTAGGCCCCTAGAGATATCTTGGCTTGTGGTTGGAGATGCTTATGTCCTTTGTGCCTTTACATATTCATAGTGACTACAGTTTACTTGATGGAGCAAGTCAGCTACCAGAGTTGGTAGATCAAGCGATCGCACTGGGGATGAAAGCGATCGCTCTTACCGATCATGGTGTCATGTATGGAGCCGTTGAACTGATCAAAATCTGCCGTAGTCAAAATATTAAGCCGATAATCGGCAATGAAATGTATGTAATTAACGGCGATATTGAAAAACAAGAACGCCGTCCCAAATATCACCAAGTCGTTTTAGCTAAAAATACTAAAGGTTACAAAAATTTAGTCAAATTAACTACTATTTCTCACCTCAAAGGTGTTCAAGGTAAAGGAATATTTTCTCGTCCTTGTATTAATAAAGATTTACTAAAACAATATCATGAAGGCTTGATTGTCACCAGCGCTTGTTTAGGTGGAGAAATTCCCCAAGCGATTCTCAGTAATAGACCAGATGCAGCCCGAAAAGTTGCTCAGTGGTATAAAGATGTATTTGGTGATGATTATTATCTAGAAATTCAAGACCACGGTTCCCAAGAAGACCGGATTGTAAATGTTGAAATCGTCAAAATTGCACGAGAACTAGGGATTAAAATTGTTGCTACCAATGATTCGCATTTTATTTCTTGTTTTGACGTTGAAGCTCACGACGCGTTGCTATGTATTCAAACTGGCAAACTAATTATTGAAGATAAGCGGATGCGTTATAGCGGCACAGAGTATCTCAAATCTGGCGAGGAGATGCAACAGCTATTTCGTGACCATTTGCCGGATGATGTAATTGCCGAAGCGATCGCTACCACTGAAGAAGTAGCCGATAAAGTCGAGCCTTACCATATCATGGGTGAGCCTCAAATTCCTACACCCCCAATTCCCTCTGGTCATACTGCTGACACTTACGCCGAAGATGTTGCATGGAGTGGACTTTTAGAACGCTTAAATCGCAAATCTCGCCCAGAAGTTGATTCCGTCTATAAAGAAAGATTGGAATACGAACTAAAAATGATTCAGCAGATGGGTTTTTCCAAATACTTTTTAGTTGTATGGGACTACATCAAATTTGCTAGAGATAATAACATTCCTGTAGGGCCAGGTCGGGGTTCTGCGGCTGGTTCATTAGTTGCCTATGCGATGCGAATTACTAATATTGACCCTGTACATCATGGGCTACTATTTGAACGTTTTCTAAACCCAGAACGTAAATCAATGCCTGATATTGATACAGATTTCTGTATTGAACAACGGGATAAAGTCATTGAATATGTAACAGAAAAATATGGTGCAGATAGAGTTGCTCAAATTATTACTTTTAACCGCCTAACTTCTAAAGCCGTTTTAAAAGATGTCGCCAGAGTATTAAATATTCCCTACGGGGAAGCTGACAAAATGGCGAAATTAATTCCTGTAGTGCGGGGGAAACCAACTAAACTCAAGGTGATGGTTTCCGATAAAACTCCAGAACCAGAGTTTAAAGAGAAATATGATAAAGAACCCCATGTTCGACATTGGCTTGATATGGCGATGCGAATTGAAGGAACTAACAAAACTTTTGGTGTTCATGCAGCAGGTGTGGTAATTTCTGCCGATCCACTTGATGAAATTGTCCCACTACAGAAGAATAATGACGGTTCGGTGATTACCCAGTATTTCATGGAAGACTTGGAATCAATGGGTTTATTGAAAATGGATTTCCTGGGTTTACGGAACCTAACGCTAATTCAAAAGACCGTTGATTTGATTCAAGAAACGAGAGGATATCGGGTTGATCCTGATGAAATTCCCCGCCAGGAAAGGAAAGCCCAGAAGATATTAGCAAAAGGTGAACATAGTAGTCTACCTAAAGATGTACAAAAGACTTATGAATTATTAGAAGCAGGTGAGTTAGAAGGAATATTTCAATTAGAATCTTCTGGGATGCGTCAGATAGTGCGAGATTTGAAACCTTCTAATATAGAAGATATTTCTTCAATTTTGGCACTTTATCGACCCGGGCCATTAGATGCGGGACTGATTCCTAAATTTATTAACCGCAAACATGGTCGAGAAAACATTGATTATCAACACACCGTTCTGGAACCAATATTAGACGAAACCTATGGAATTATGGTCTATCAAGAGCAAATCATGAAAATTGCTCAGGATATGGCGGGATATTCTTTAGGACAAGCTGACTTGCTGCGTCGGGCGATGGGTAAAAAGAAAGTTTCTGAGATGCAAAAGCAGCGAGAAAAATTCGTCGATGGCGCAGCTAAAAATGGCGTTCAGAAAAAAGTTGCGGATGAATTATTTGAGCAAATGTTAAAGTTTGCTGAATATTGTTTAAGCTATGACACGGAAATATTGACAGTAGAATATGGATTGTTGCCGATTGGAGAAATTGTAGAAAAACGCATTGAATGTACTGTGTACAGCGTTGATAATAATGGAAATATTTACACCCAACCTGTAGCACAGTGGCACGATCGCGGACAACAAGAGGTGTTTGAGTATTGTTTGGAAGATGGTTCATTGATTCGGGCAACAAAAGACCATAAATTTATGACTGTTGATGGTCAAATGTTGCCAATTGATGAAATATTTGAACGAGAATTGGATTTGATGCGGGTTGAGAATTTGCCGAACTAGCATAGATTCAACAAATTTTAGCGCTGGAAACACACCTTTGCTACATATTATGTCTATAGGGTAGAAGCATAAGGTTACACTTAGTGACACGATCAAAGGAGATCGTGTTTTTATGTTGTTATATGAAAATATTGGTGCTGAATGCCGGATCGAGCAGCCAAAAGAGTTGTCTGTATGAAATTGCAGATAATGCTCTCCCCACCCAAGCAGCCCAACCCATTTGGGAAGGAAAAATCAACTGGACTCAAGATCGGGGTGTGGCAGAAATTGATGTGAAAACTGGTACGGGTGCAACACTGCAAGAATCTATCTCTGGTGATTCCCCACAGGCACACCTCACTTATATGCTCAATACACTTAGTGAAGGTGCTACCAAGGTAATCGATCGGTTGTCAGAAATTGATCTGGTGGGGCATCGGATAGTACATGGTGGAGAGGATTATCGAGATAGTGTGGTAATTACCGAGGATGTTAAAAAGGCGATCGCTCGTCTATCTAACCTAGCTCCAGCACATAATCCAGTCGCTTTAGAAGGCATAGAAACAATTGAAAAAATCTTAAAAGATGTCACCCAAATAGCAGTATTTGATACCGGATTTCATGCCACCCTACCCGATGCAGCAGCAATCTATCCCGGCCCTTATGAATGGGTAGAACAAGGAATCCGTCGTTATGGGTTTCATGGTATCAGTCACCAATACTGTTCTCAACGTGCTGCCCAAATTCTCGGTAGAGATGTCCCCCCTGAGCGCTTAATTACCTGTCATCTGGGCAATGGCTGCTCTTTAGCGGCAATTAAAAACGGTTGCAGCATTGATACCACAATGGGATTCACGCCCCTAGAAGGATTGATGATGGGTAGTCGTTCTGGTTCAGTTGATCCAGGGATTCTGATTTATCTGTTGCGTTACTGCGATTACTCCGTCGAAAAGTTGGATCATGTATTAAATAAAGCTTCTGGGTTAAAGGGAATTTCGGGTGTATCTAGCGATATGCGTGAGGTGAGAGAAGCGATGTCTACGACGGGCTATGCCTACGCTCAAGGTAATTCTCGCGCTCAACTGGCATGGGATATCTACGTACATCACTTACGTTCTGGTATAGGTGCAATGCTTACTAGTTTAAGCGGATTAGATGTTTTAGTGTTCACAGCAGGCGTAGGTGAACATTCCCCAGAAATTCGCCAAGCCGCCTGTGAAGCCTTTGGATTTATAGGACTGAAAATAGACCTTGAAAAAAATCAACAGCAGCCTGTTGATGAGGATATTGCCACACCCGATTCAGCAGTACGGGTATTAGTTATTCATACTCAAGAAGATTGGGCGATCGCTGGGCAATGTTGGCAGATTCATTCTCGTGTTTAAATTCACTTGCTCTCAGACCTTTTTAAATTTTTATTTGTTAAATACTCATCATGACAGTAACCGACGTATGATTAATTTCCCAATTTGTGGCCATATAAAAGTTAAAATGTAATCGCCAACTTTTGGTACGTACAGTGATATAAACGGCAATAATAAGGCATTAACATCAATAAATCTATTAGTAGTACCAGCAACAATGCTAGGAATGAGACAAATTAGCGTCCATACCAACCAATCTATAAACTTAGAGTTGATGGAAGCATGTCTTTGAAGTTGATTGACAAGTACATAGCGGGTAGTAGCAAATAGTATAGTGAAGCCTATCCAAGCAAATATCGATAGTATTCCATTTGCTGGATATAAATTGTAGGCTACAAAACCAGCAGGAAATAGCGAAGCTACCTCCCAAACTAGGAGATTTAGCTTAGTACGAAAGCAATTTAGCAGTTGTTCAGTCAGCCAATAGTGAGCCGAGATAATTGTTGAACAGTTAGAATTTTGTATAAAATTCCACTTAATTTTGTGGAATATATCACCATAAATAAGGACGACACTTTGTAAAATAATGTCTTTATTTCCATAAGCATCTGAAGCTAACTCAGACTGCTTATAGTAAGAATTAAAGGTGATTCCAGACTGCAAGCTTGTTTTACACCGTGCAGTTTTACTCAGAAAAAATTTAATAATATTGACTATGACAATAACGTAAAAGAAATTATTAACTTGCTTTTCAGCAATTTCTTTTTGCTTTCCCAACACAACATTATTGCTAAAACAGGCATAGTACCATAGAGGAATTATCAACTTAGGCGGAATGTATAGAGAAACACCACTTTTTTGTGCTTGCTGAATCTGTTCTACAACTATCTCATTTAGGTAAAAGCTAAACTGTGATTCCTCAACCTTCAGTTCAAAGCGATCGCCTTGAGGAACTTGTAGAAATACAGAAAGTGCAATATCAGTTTGGTTATCTATTTTTATTATTATATCAGCGTTCATTATCGAGATAAATTTGCAATATTCTGTACCAAACTAATTAAAAAACTAAATGTTCCACGCCACTGTTTCTCTCCAGAAATCACTCCTTGATTATGTGTATTAATGATTAAGTTTTTAGCATCCTCAGATAAATTAAACAGGTCTTTATGATAACGAGTGATAATATCTCCATCTAACTGCATAACAGTTTGAGCATAAATTATATCAGTATTAGTACTTGCCACGTTACTACTATTGAGTGCAGCTTTCAGTTCATACATTTTACGTAGGGTACGAACAAATTTATCATTCTCTAAAAGCCTTTGAATCTCTTTAAAAGCCTCAATCCAATCATCTTGATTATTTTCATCTTTATTATCAAGAACGGGAGTTGGAGCAGGTAGTATTGGTTTAGCTAGCTTTATGTTTTCTTGATCCGCTTCAACGACATCTGGCTGATGTTTTTTCGCGTATTCAAGCCTCTGACGATATCGTTTTACCCTATCATCTTGAGGATTATAAAAACCTGAACCTTCCTCAAGAAGAAGGTAAAAATATTCTCTTTCAAGCTGGTCAAATAGACTTCTATAACGTTTACGTAGTTCTTCAGCTTCAAGACCTTCATTTGGAATTCCTTTTGCATTAAAGTAATCTGGGTCATGTATAGAATAAATTTCTTGATATGCCTCCCAAGCATTAAACTTTGAAGCATTAATCCTTTCTACAACCATCGTATTTACTTCTAAGGCTGTTATGTCGTCAACTAATGTCTGTACAGACGATACTAAATTATTTAACAAGCCTCTAGCTTGATTTTGAATATGTTGGGGTTTAGCAGCATTTTGGTTTCGAGTCTGAATACTATTTTGGTCTTGCCTTTGAATTTCACTAGACATAGTGTCACCCTCTTATCAGTTCTGGTAAATATTGCCGTAGCCTTGTATTTTTAGGTACTAGTAAATCAAACCTAAATCTAAATATTAGGCTATATTACTGTCGATATTTTAGTTGAAGTGTGTAATTAACAAAGAATGCTTAAAGTTCGGGCTTTTTGGAATATTTCGCAATTCCCATGAAAAATCCATACAACTTTTCTACGCTTTCTATATTCTTCTGAATGATTTCCCGACCGTCTTTAACTTGAGTTAAATGAAATTCTCGAATCTCTTTATAGGGGCCGCTATCGGTAAATTGACTACCAATTTCATTTTGTATATCGCCACTAACAAGATTAATTCGGGTATATATCCGATTGCCTGGTTTGGGAGATCCTATCTCACTTTTTGGCTGATCAGATGACTCTGCCACCCAAGTAGTAATTTTTAAATCAATGACTTCAACGATTACTGTTTTAATAGCATCAATAATTTCGTCAACATTTAGTCCTTTTTTATCAGCATTAAGATTATTAACCATTGTTTTAAAATTACTATCTTTTGTCTGAAGGGATAAATCATTATTTTCTAAGTTGTTCATAGTTACAGTGTCTAGCATAAGATTAAAGAGTTGAAAGGTCTAATTGCGAGCATAACAAAATATTATTTTAAATCCTGTTCTAAAATTTACATAATTTACTTAATAAAACTAAGTAATATCAAAGGATTTTAATAAGTTAAGAACTTGCTGCTCAAGAAAAGTAAAGCAGGATTGATAAGAGCTAATTTCATCTCAAAAAAGAAAATAATCTACTAGATGCTCCGAATAAGTAAGTATAAATTATGCGCTATATTACTTAGGAAATTAAAGTATAATTTAGTACTATACTTTATGTAGGATTTGCATATCTACCTGTTTTCGGTTTTTTTGAGAAAAGATAAGTTTATTCACTATTAGTCTTTGCTAAAGGGTAGGGTAGCACCTTGATGAATATTCTTCTATGATTATATGGCTGGGTAATTTTACAAGAGGTATATTGTATACAATAAGTTACTTATGCCTGGGAAGACAAGGAAAATATGCTGTTGTTACGTAAAGCTATTGCTACACATTTTATAATTTTTGTATGTATTTTAGGAGTTAGCTTGATTCAATTTTCCCAATTGCAAAAACTAATAAATAGCAAGCAATCTGCGTCTTTAGAAAGTTTAGAAAAAGAAATAAAGTCTGAAAAGAGCCGTCTTAAATTTCTCAAAAAAATGCCGATTTTCGGTTATAATAATTTCATTGCAGATTTGGTATATCTCAATTTTCTCCAATATTTCGGAGATGATGAAGTTCGGGATAAAACAGGTTACAGTTTAAGTCCAGAATATTTTGAAATCATCCTAGAACGTGACCCACGATTTTTAGCAGCGTATCGCAGTCTTTCTATCAGTACCTCATTGTATGCTGCTATGCCAGAACGTGCGATCGCATTATCAGAAAAAGGCTTAAAATCACTATCTCCTTCAGTTCCCGAAAAGTCTTATTACGTATGGCGTTATAAAGGAGTTGATGAGTTATTATTTTTAGGCAACGCTAAAGCTGCCGAACAGTCTTTTGCAACAGCGGCAAACTGGGCTAGTAACTTTTTAGATCCAGAAAGTCAGACGATCGCTCATACTTCCCAAAAAACTGCTGAATTTCTGAGTCGTAATCCCAACAGCAAATATGCTCAAATTGCTACCTGGGCAATAGTTTTAAATAATCAAGTTGATGAGAAAACTCAAAAACGCGCAATTAGGGAAATTGAAGGTTTAGGAGGAAAAGTAATTACAACTCCTGAAGGTGCTCATAAAATTGTATTTCCCCCCAAAGATTAAATTATTAGTCATTTTTGTTGCAAATGTCCGTAGCAAATTATATTCACCCAATTTTTTCTAAATTTTCCACACATGATTGAGTAGGTTAACATTGATGTCAATACAATTGGCAGAATCTGACTTTCAAATATTAGGGTGTTTTCCTGTTATCTCCCAGTTGCGCCCTCACCTTGAGCAAGATAAGTTTCTAGAACAAGTTCGATATCAAATAAAAGAAGGATATCAACTTGCATTCTTGGAAATAGAAAAGCAAGCTGTAGCAGTTGCTGGATTTCGCATTTCTACTTGTTTAGCATCGGGAAAGTTTTTATACATTGATGATTTAGTTGTTGATGAACTCAAACGGTCACATAGCTATGGACAACAGC
This sequence comes from Nostoc sp., assembly GCF_036919495.1. Lineage (GTDB taxonomy): Bacteria > Cyanobacteriota > Cyanobacteriia > Cyanobacteriales > Nostocaceae > Nostoc. Next base: position 5,965 of record NZ_JBALBZ010000197.1, on the reverse strand, counting down.
TATTTCAGTGGTTAATTGAATATGCAAGAAATCATGAGTGTAAACACCTGAGTCTTGATTCTGGTGTTCAGCGATTTGCAGCCCACAGGTTTTATCTCATGCAGCGTATGAGCATTACAAGCCATCACTTTTCAATGAAATTGTAGTGACAAATAATATTTATTGGTATGACGGCAAATTAATTCACTCCCAAACCCTAGAATTAGACATTAACGATCCGGGTTTACTTTATGGGGCGACTGTTTTTACAACATTGCGGGTTTATCAGAACTCGCTAGATAGTAATTTAACTAATTGGCAAGCACATTGCGATCGCTTACTTTTCTCAGTACAAACTTTTGGTTGGCAGCAACCAGATTGGAACCGTGTACGTCAAGGCGCTCAACTTGTCCTTGCCCACTTCTCCGTTCTCAGAATTACCCTCTTTCTCGATGGACGGGAGTGGATAACTGGCAGATTATTACCACAAGATTTGATAGAAAAACAAAATAATGGTATTTTGTGCGCTGTTGCAAGTTCGGAATTTTATCGCTCTCTCCCCTCTCATAAAACTGGAAACTATTTGAGTGCTTGGTTAGCAAAAACTAGTGTAGATGCTCAAGAAGCAATATTAGTTGATGCTCAAGGAAATTGGCTAGAAACCAGCACAGGCAACCTTTGGGGATGGTGCGATCGCAGTTGGTACACGCCACCAATAAAGGCCGGAATTTTACCGGGAATTTTGCGATCGCAACTTCTAACCTGGTTGCAAAACCACCAGATGCCAGTGCAGGAAGAACCTTGGAGCGTAGAGTTAGTGCAGGGGTTTGAAGCGATCGCCTACACTAATAGTGTGGTAGAGATTATTCCCATTCATACCGTCCATCAGCCTTCAGGGTCGCTACAATATAATCCCTACCATCACAGTTTTCAGCTAATAAGGGAGCTTTTTTTAGCATGACAGCCACGCCAAATTTGTTATATCTTAAGATAAGTTAACATAATTCTTAATAATCACCTTTGCGATCAGAGACGCTAGGCGACCGCGCGAAAAATACCGGAGGATAGACCTTAGTGAATAAAAGATGGAGAAATGCAGGGCTGTACGCGCTGCTGTTTATTGTCGTAATTGCGCTGGGAACAGCATTTTTTGACAAACAACCCCAAAGTAGAGAGACATGGCGATATAGTCGCTTTATTCAAGAAGTTCAGCAAGGTAGAGTCGAAAAAGTCAGTTTGAGTGCAGATCGCTCCACAGCACTGGTTACACCCAAATATGACCCAGCTAAACGGATTGTTACCTTAGTCAACGATCCAGATTTGATCAATACTTTGACTTCTAAAGGCGTTGATATTTCTGTATTGCCCCAAACCGATGAAGGATTTTGGTTTAAGGCACTAAGCAGCTTATTTTTTCCTGTATTGCTTTTGGTTGGCTTATTCTTCTTGCTACGTCGCGCTCAAAGTGGCCCAGGCAGCCAAGCGATGAACTTTGGTAAATCTAAAGCCAGAGTGCAAATGGAACCACAAACTCAGGTAACATTTGGCGATGTAGCTGGTATTGACCAAGCTAAGTTGGAATTAAATGAAGTTGTAGACTTTCTGAAAAACGCCGATCGCTTTACCGCCGTTGGTGCAAAAATTCCTAAAGGTGTACTGTTAGTTGGCCCTCCTGGTACAGGTAAAACCCTCCTAGCTCGTGCCGTAGCTGGTGAAGCAGGTGTACCTTTCTTCTCAATCTCCGGTTCAGAATTTGTCGAAATGTTCGTCGGTGTGGGTGCATCCCGCGTCCGCGATTTATTTGAACAAGCTAAAACCAATGCTCCTTGTATCGTCTTCATCGATGAAATTGACGCCGTAGGTCGTCAACGGGGTGCAGGTTTAGGTGGTGGTAACGATGAGCGGGAACAAACCCTCAACCAGTTGCTCACAGAAATGGACGGCTTTGAAGGTAATACTGGCATTATCATTATTGCCGCTACCAACCGTCCTGATGTTCTAGATGCAGCCCTATTGCGTCCTGGTCGCTTTGACCGTCAAGTTGTGGTAGACCGTCCCGACTATGCCGGACGCAGCGAAATTCTCAAGGTTCACGCCCGTGGCAAAACCTTGGCGAAAGATGTGGATTTGGATAAAATCGCCCGTCGTACCCCTGGATTTACTGGCGCAGATTTATCCAACCTGCTGAATGAAGCCGCAATTCTAGCAGCCCGCCGGAATTTGACTGAAATTTCGATGGATGAAATCAACGATGCGATCGACCGCGTATTAGCTGGCCCAGAGAAGAAAGACCGGGTAATGAGCGAAAAGCGCAAAACCTTGGTAGCATATCACGAAGCTGGTCACGCCTTAGTTGGTGCTTTAATGCCAGACTACGATCCTGTACAGAAGATTAGCATTATCCCTCGTGGTCGTGCAGGTGGTTTAACTTGGTTTACCCCCAGCGAAGACCGGATGGACACAGGTTTATACAGCCGCGCTTATCTGGAAAATCAGATGGCTGTGGCTTTGGGTGGTCGAATTGCTGAAGAATTAATCTTTGGTGAAGAAGAAGTTACCACTGGTGCTTCTAATGACTTGCAACAAGTAGCGCGGGTTGCGCGTCAGATGATTACTCGATTTGGGATGAGCGATCGCTTAGGCCCAGTCGCTCTTGGTCGTCAGCAAGGTAACATGTTCCTGGGACGAGATATCATGTCAGAGCGTGATTTCTCTGAAGAAACCGCCGCTGCCATCGATGAAGAAGTCCGTAAACTTGTGGATGTAGCCTATACACGCGCTAAAGAAGTGTTGGTGCGTAACCGCCACATTTTAGATCAGATAGCGCAAATGTTGGTTGATAAAGAAACGGTAGACGCTGAAGAGTTGCAAGAAATTCTGTCGAATAACGATGTGACAACTGCTGCCTTTGCCTAATTTAATGAGTAGTTAGGAGTTAAGAATAATTTCTAACTCGTAATTGTCAAAAAAGCCCGGTCTTCATGACCGGGCTTTTAATATGGGGTTATATACCCCGAAGGTTTCGTTATAGAGTTTCAGTATAAATCGCTTGTCTGATGGAGACTACCACTTGAGCATAATCAATTCCGGAAAATTAGAAAAATTTTTTAGATACACCACAATAAAAAAGCTATAACTCTGACTTCAAAAGGAAAAAGATACAATCTAGCTACAATTTAATTAAGTCTGGATGGTAAAAAATCACCCTAGTTTGCTTAAAGCCTTACTAGCTATTTCATGGGCAGATCGAATGGACTGGTTTTTGGGGCTGATATAGCAGCTTAATATGACCCCAATCTATCAGCGCTCGTGTCAGATGGATTTTTAAGCCTGGGAGTCGAGCAATTTTTTTGGTGAAAATCTCCGCCTCTGTTATGAAATTTGGGAAGAAGAAAAAGTCCCCATATTGTTACTGGAGATAAGTTTCCGAATCTTGACATGACTAGCGTTAAAAGTGACCCGATACTCAACCAGTCGCCGATCTTAAACTCTCGATGTCGGTTTCAAAAATAGCCACGCCACAAAGAAGGTAGCGGCTGTGAATATTTGCGTTAAATCCAAAGCAGATAGATAGCCATCCGCAAATGAAGCAATACTGCGATCGGTAATGCCGAATACCCAGGATGACAAGCCAAACAGCCAGATTCCATTTTTGAGATTTCCGACGAATTCCTTAGAGTCTGATGGTTCTTTGTCTTTCATGATCTTCTTTTCTATTGGTGAAAAACTTGATGATTGATGCGAAATACCTGCCATGAAAAATTTCTTCTGACTCCTGACGCTAAATTTACACTTCCTATTAATAATATTAATAAATATTTCACCTACTTGACTTACCTGCCCAAAGGTACATCTCCTAATGATGACATTCCTCTTTTGGTTGTGTCACCTCCATAGATGGCAATGTGTTGAGTTATCAGCTTTACAACCTCAGGTTTGAATACTGAAATTACACAATCTTTAAATAACTATATGAATATTTATTGATGTTTTATTTAAAATCCTCCATAGGATAGATGCCTTACAGCGAGATACTTAGATTTAAATTGCGTGGATACATAGTAGTAGCGCACGGATATGTGCTACTACTACGCTATGAGCTAGATTTCTGGGTTAACCAAGCGGGTAGTGGGACGACTCTGATATAAATCTTGAACGACTTGGACAGCAGAAACTACAGCTACAAGGCCAATGACTACAACAGGTAACAAACCTTTGCCAAAAATAGCGATCACTAGCAGCACAACTGCACCCCCAAGTCGATACTGGGAGCGGACTTTGCAATAACGAATCACCCCAAATCTGTGGAGAAGACTGATAGCTAGAGAGCATAATGCTACTGAAGCGCAAATGAGCCATCGCTGGGAATCGGGTAGTGCTAAAGTTGGCTTACTCAACAAAATTTGTTCTACGCCGACTCCAGCAGCAGCAATCCCAATCACTAGCGGGAAATGGGTGTAGAGCCAGAGATAGACAAGACCAACTTTTCCATGAGTCCGCGCCATCTCAATAGGTTTACCACCCAAGTTATCAAAATAGACCCACCACCAGCTAAAGGCGATAATTAGACCAAACACGCCAGAAATTACAGTTAAAGTATCCCATTTCTGCTCAGAAACACCGTTAACTACTGCAATGATTGCTTCACCCAAGACAATAATCGTAAACAGACCGAAACGTTCTGGTAAGTGGGAGGCGTGGGGAAGTAACCCAGTTTGAAGCTTACGTACTGTTAAGGGTGTAGTAAAATCAATAATGATTCCCAGTGTCCAAAATCCGAACCGCCAAGGGATGGGTACAGATGCTGATATTAACCAAAGCAAGGCTGCGATCGCAAAACCTATAGCATGGCGAGTAGTCAAAGGACGCGCTATAGGGATATGTCTTCCAGCACGGACGTACTCTATTACCAGCACAGCCCGACCGAGAGCATAGGAAATTGCAAAACCAGGGGAACTCTCACCCAAACCGTGGTGGATGTTAATAGCCATCGCTGCTGCTGTCAGCATTTGTATAGCAATCAGCAATCTATGTCCCACATCATCGCTGTCAAAGCGGTTGGCATAAAATGTGGTGCCAATCCATGACCACCAAACTGGTATAAATAGAACTACAAACCCAAATAATCCTGATAGAGAGATATCCTCGTTGAGATTGTGGGCGAGTTGAGAAACTGCAACTACAAAAACCAAATCATAAAACAGTTCCAGCCAAGTGGCGCGTCGTTCTTCTTCACTGTCTTCACCAATGCGTAACCTTGGTGGTTGGAGAAAATTTGCCATAGTGCTAATTACGAATCGCTAATTGTTTTTACCATTAACTGTCATCTATTAGCGAATGGGTAGACGTTTCTGCTTAAATTTGAAGAAATCAGGCTTTAAAAATTGAGGATTAATCACTCTTGAGCAAAAGTATTACAGGCTTCATAAAAGAAAAACCTGTTCATGTAAAAAATTTAATTGTTCTTCAAGCCAGATAAATGACAGTAACGCCATACAGCATACAGGGGTAAGGCAAAGTCTATGTTGGAATTTTATTTGGAACTTTCTTGAGAGAACACTCAATAGATTATTTGCTCTTTGACGTTTAGCCAGTTTTGCTCATACAAACGCTGCCAAGCTTTGCGAATATGTTCAGGCTTAAATAGCTTGCGTTTGCGTACACCGAAGGAGTTGCCGCAGGAATCGCTCCATTCATTTACTAGGGCGATTCGCCTGCTAACTATCCTGTGCTAGTTTGGGATAACGGCTCAAAAATAATTACCTGCACATCTGTTAATTGCGGGAAGACTGATGATATTAGTGGCTTAACATCAGCCCAAACGGTGACATTACAGCGCTTCCGGCTATTGTGCAATATACTTTTCTCCTAGCATCGCTTTCAGCTTTTAGGATGTACCTCATGGTAGAGTCGATGCCCGGTATTATCCGGGGCACCTCTCTGTTAAATCTGGGCGTGCGACTTTCACCGCACCCAGCTTCCGATG
>NZ_JBALBZ010000196.1:0-10668 GCF_036919495.1 Nostoc sp. | reverse complement strand
AACGCCCAAAAGCTACCCAAGGGTGGAAAACCAATTAATCCCAAAGTCCCGACGATAAAGGCTATTGCTGAAATCGGGCGACGTGTCCACAATCCGCCTAATTGCGTGACATCTTGAGTAATACTATTCCAGATAATTCCTCCAGTACTCATTACTAACAATGCTGCGGATATGGCATGGGTGAGTACTAACAATAGCGCCGTTTCGTATTGTTGCACTCCCACGGCGATGAATACTAAACCCATGTAGGCACTGACAGAATAGGATTGACAGCGCTTAAGATCAATTTGAGCGATCGCAATTAAAGAAGCACCCAACGCTGTCACTACCCCAATGGCTACCATAGCTGAGGAAACTATAGGCGAGATGCTTAACACAGGTTGCAGTTTAATCAACACCCATGCACCACTAGCTACTACTACCGAGTTCCGCAAAATCGTACTCGGAACAGGGCCTTCCATTGCTTCATCCAACCACAGATGTAGGGGGAACTGGGCACATTTACCCATTGGCCCGGCAATTAAGGCTAAACCTACCAGTGCCATCGTTGTCGGGTTGACGTTAGCAGTAGCCGCCCACTTAGCTAGTTCTGGATAACTCCAAGTCCCGGCTAAGGGCCATAGTGCCAACACGCCCATCAATAAGAATAAGTCTCCCACCCGTTTAGTTAAGAAAGCATCTCTCGCACCTGAGACTACTAACGGCTGACTAAACCATAAGCCGACTAGTAGGTAGGTTCCCAGTGTCAAGACTTCCAAAATTACATAGCTGAAGAACAAGTTATTACATAAAGCAAGGGCACATAGTCCCGCTTCAAATAATCCTAATAAGGAATAGAAGCGTCCCCAACCCCAATCCATTTCCATGTAGCCTATAGCATAAATCTGCGCCAGCAAATTTAAGCCAGTAATTACAACTAAAGCGCCGACACTCACTGAGGATATATCCAAAGCAATGGTGAGGTCTAAACCAGCTGTAGATAACCAAGGAATAAATACTTCTTGGGCTGGCTGATTCCAAGTTGCTTGTAAGGCGATCGCACTATGTACAAACGCCAAAAATGTCATTACCAAATTTACATAACCCGCCGGTCTTGGCCCCGTTTTCCGAATGATCCCCGGCGACCAAGGTACGGCTAACAAACCACCTATTAAGGCATAGCACGGAACTAGCCAAACAGTCTCTAGTAGAAACTGAGCCATTAACTTACCTCTATATTGTCATCAAAAATTTGGAGTTTTGAGTCAACTCGCGTTGATCCCCGTTAACCTAGCGATGTCTACGATGGGCTAAACCTACGCAGATCAGAGAAATTTATCTTTATTTAATTTTCTTAGAAACAGCTTACCGTTATCTTTGTCAAAATAGTATTACTTTATCTAAACAAATTTGAGATAAATACTCTAAATAAATCTTATATAAACAACTATTTGAGTAATGAATAATAGCTATTGCTTTTTATCTATTCATCATGAGTTTTTACTTATTGACATAAATGATGAAAGACGCAAAGGACTTGCGTCTCTACAATTCAGCTAAATATAATTCATGCTTCGGTAGTTTTGTCAACCTGCCAAAAAACAGAAATAATCGCAGGTGCTTGGTCAAATTGGCTTATGGGGGCGGGTTTCATGTCCCGGTAGTCGAGCAGTTGGACTAAGATGAGATAAGCGATCGCTAAAATGACCGAAATCGCACCTGTAATAATGGCAACTAATTTTGAACGCTCCATCAGTATTTCCTTTAATGCAAGTTATTGTGGTGTGTCTATATCCACATTAATACTTGAGACACACACTACCCACTGGCCAGTAGCCGATCAAAGTAATGGTTTAGACGTTCACTTGGTAATCCATTCGACTTACTTATCTTTACATAGTTTAGTTTTTTCGTGCCTACCTACTTATTAAAACAAGATATAAATATGGAGTTTTGCTTACACTGCAAACATTTGCAAACTCTAAAAATTCATCGCAAAGTTAAGATTAAAGTTAAGTGCCAAGAGGCTTGTAGCCATTCACAATTACAGTTTCTTTACAGTTTATAAACATTATCTAAACAATATTAGTGATAAATAAGCTACATACTTACTGTTATCTTGCTAGGATATTTACTAGGGCAAGATAGTTACTTATATTTAACTTAAAAGTGTCATGATTAGTATTACTAAATTACATAAAATTGACTTTATAGTTTTAATTATTATTGTCCTAATTGGTCTTGTACATTTACCTTTTCCATTTGACGGAGATCAAGCATTTTTTAGGCTAGGTGCTTTAGAGATGCAACAAGGAAAGGTACTCTATCGTGATTTTTGGGATGTAAAGCAACCAGGAATTTTCTGCTTTTATTTGTTGGCGGGAAATTTGTTTGGTTTTAATGAGATTGGCATCCATGCTTTTGAACTTATTTACATGGTATTTTTTTCGATAATATTGCTACTGACTCTAAAAAACTATTTTCGGCATCAGATAATCGCAAGCTTAGTACCTTTGTTAACGGTTGGTGTTTACTATGTTATTTCAGGCCCCTGGCATCTTACTCAAGTGGAAGCACTGGTTGGTTTTCCTTTATTCCTTTGTCTTTGGCTAACTTTTCAATCTTTTAAAAGCGAAGGAAAGCAAAGATTTATCTTGCTTTTACTCTCAGGCTTTATTGGTGGAATTGTCCTCTTATTTAAATTAATATTTTTGCTGATACTATTTTCGTTTTGGTTAACTATATTAATGTATTCTATATTAATAAAACGGCAGAGCATTCAAAAAATATTTATTGAGATTTGTTTGCCTATCTTTATAGGTATTATCTTTCCTCTTTTAGTGGTTGCCAGCTACTTCGCGTGGTTTAATAGTTTTTCAATAGTGTATCAGACATTTTTTATATATCCGCCTCTTATTATTGCTAATTCTGCATTAAATCAAAATGACTTTATTTTGGGAATCAAATGGTTCTTACAGAATTTTTATCCTTTAGTTTTAATAGCTATTGTGGCAATAGATGCTTCATGGCGTAAGTCTAAGAATATATTAACTTTGTTACTTATTGTTTGGTGCATTTTTGGTTTTAGTGTTATTGCTTTACAATACAAAGCATTTTGGGAATACCATTTTTTATTATTATTTGTACCTATAGGTATTTTAGCAACTAAAGGACTAGATATATTATGGGACTCCTTAAAAGAATTAAGTTCGCAAATACCGACAATTATGCTCATATTTTTATTGTTCTTACCTTTCTCATCCACTCTTATAAAAAAAAGTGTAACTCTGGTTAATAATAAGTTTGCTTTAACTGAAGATACACGATTGAAATATCAGACTGTCTTTAGAAAAAAATATCCATCCCTTCATTCAGAGGCTAACTTTATATCTCAACCAGGAAGTATTGCTGGTGAGATTTATGTAGCCGGCGATCCAGCTATTTACTACTTTTCTGGTCGGACTCAAGCAACAATCCTACGTGGTTGGGCACTTGAATATTTTTTGCCTGAGCAATGGTTAACACTTGTAGAGCAGTTAGATTCATCAAAGCCTCCTTATATCTTCATTGATTATGAACCACAGGCAATAATCAAAGAAAATTTTCCCAAGCTGCTGGAATTTGTTGAGCAAAAATATCAGATTTTACGTCAAAGTAATAACGGTATTTGGTATATCATCAAATCATAGGTGAAGAAGAATACAGAATTCAAAATGTTGCAAGAGTGATACAGCACTTCCCGCTATTATGCAATACAGTTTTTCTCGTTGCCCATCTCACCTCATAACTTTCAGCTTTAAAGATGTACCTCATAGCTGCCGGAAGTGCTGTAACCTTGCCAAATATCGTCCTACCATTACCTGTTGTTGCTGAACTGTTGTTTGGAGCGTAAACGTCAGTTTTACCCCACCCTAACCCTCCCCTTATAAAGGGGAGGGAACAAGATTTCTTATTTCCCCCCAATATATCGGGGGGATTAAGGGGGGTAATTTGACTATCACGATTCGCCAAGGAATAATAGCTGGTTTAGGAGCCGTCGCCGGAGCCGGAACGTTATTTAGGAGTTTCTTTATGTAGTAGCTAATTCCATTCGCCTAATAGTTTTTAAACTTTCAGTATAAAAAAAACTTGCTAATAACCAATTACCAGTAAGGCTTTCACTAATAAAAGTAAGCTAAACTTTTATAGCCGAGTATTGCCTAAAAATATTTCATAATTGAAGGGAGAAAATCCCAATGGAGAAGATAAAAATGCTAGAACAATATCGTAAACACGTTGCCGAAAGAGCAGCACTCGGTATTCCCCCTTTACCATTGGATGCGAAGCAAACCTCAGAATTATGTGAATTACTGAAAAATCCACCAAAGGGGCAAGAGGAGATATTATTACATTTATTGCGCGATCGCGTTTCTCCTGGTGTTGATCCAGCAGCTTATGTCAAAGCTGGATTTCTCACCGCGATTGCCAAAAAGGAAATCACCAGTCCCTTGGTTTCGCGCATAGAAGCGGTGCAATTGCTGGGCACGATGGTAGGTGGTTACAATGTGCAATCTTTAATCGATTTGCTGCAATGGCCCACCGTATCCGTCTCAGACTCATCTGAAACACCTTTAGTAATGGGTGGACAAGGAAAAGAACCTATCGCCGCTTACGCCGCCAACGCCTTAAGCAAAATCCTTTTGGTGTACGACGCTTACCACGATGTTTTAGAGTTGTCTAAAACCAATCCTTTCGCTAAACGGGTAGTTGACTCTTGGGCGGAAGCTGAATGGTTTACCCTTCGCCCCACAGTTCCAGAAGCGATTACTGTCACTGTTTTTAAAGTTCCTGGCGAAACCAATACCGACGATTTATCCCCCGCCCAAAGCGCCACAACTCGTCCAGATATTCCCTTACACGCCTTGGTGATGTTAGAGTCACGGCAACCGGGAAGTTTACAAACCATTGCCGAACTGAAGAAAAAAGGGCATCCTGTAGCTTACGTGGGGGATGTAGTTGGTACAGGTTCCTCGCGTAAATCTGCTATTAACTCGGTGTTATGGCATTTGGGAAATAATATACCTTTTGTGCCAAACAAACGCGCTGGGGGTTATGTTTTAGGTGGTGCGATCGCGCCAATTTTCTTTAACACAGCAGAAGATGCCGGTGCTTTGCCTATTCAGTGCGATGTCACCAAACTAGAAACCGGCATGGTAATTACCATCCATCCCTACAAAGGCGAAATCACAAACGAAGCAGGCGAAGTTATTTCCACCTTTGCCCTCAAACCTGACACCATCCTCGATGAAGTCCGCGCAGGTGGACGCATCCCCCTACTTATCGGCCGTACCCTTACCGATAAAACTCGTCTTGCACTTGGTTTAGAACACAGCACAGTTTTCACCCGTCCCCAGCAAGCCTTTGATACAGGCAAAGGCTACAGCCTAGCACAGAAAATGGTAGGTAAAGCTTGCGGATTACCTGGTGTGCGTCCCGGCACATCTTGCGAACCCATCATCACTACCGTTGGTTCTCAAGATACCACAGGCCCTATGACCCGCGACGAATTGAAAGAACTTGCCTGTCTTGGTTTCAGTGCAGACTTAGTGATACAAAGTTTCTGCCACACAGCAGCTTATCCCAAACCAGTAGATATTCAAACCCATCACGAACTCCCCGATTTCTTTGCTTCTCGTGGCGGTGTCGCCCTCCGTCCCGGTGATGGTATCATCCACTCTTGGTTAAACCGGATGCTGCTACCCGACACCGTGGGAACTGGCGGCGACTCTCACACCCGCTTCCCCTTAGGTATTTCCTTCCCCGCCGGTTCTGGGTTGGTAGCTTTTGCAGCCGCCTTGGGTGTCATGCCTTTAGATATGCCAGAGTCAGTTTTGGTAAGATTTAAAGGTGAATTGCAACCAGGTATCACCCTGCGCGATGTCGTGAATGCCATACCCTATGTGGCAATTCAAAAAGGTTTGCTGACAGCAGAAAAGCAGAATAAGAAAAATGTTTTCTCTGGGCGCATTCTGGAAATAGAAGGTTTGCCAGATTTAAAAGTTGAACAAGCCTTTGAACTCACCGATGCTAGTGCCGAACGTTCTTGTGCAGGATGTACAATTAAACTGAGTGTAGAGACAATTTCTGAATATCTGCGTTCTAACGTAGCGTTGCTGAAAAATATGATAGCACGGGGCTATCACGATCCGCGTACCATGTTGCGCCGTGTGGCAAAGATGGAAGAATGGTTAGCAAATCCCGTATTATTAGAAGGCGATGCCGATGCGGAGTATGCCGAAATAATTGAAATTGATTTAAACGAAATCAAAGAACCAATTGTTGCTGCTCCCAATGACCCCGATAATGTTAAATTATTATCGGAAGTTGCTAACGATCCAGTGCAAGAAGTATTCGTCGGTTCTTGTATGACGAATATCGGTCATTATCGGGCAACAGCAAAAGTTTTGGAAGGCGCAGGTGAAGTAAAAACTCGCTTGTGGATAGCACCACCAACGCGCATGGATGAACACCAATTAAAAGAAGAAGGTGTATACAGCGTTTTTGGGGCTGCGGGTGCTAGAACAGAAATGCCAGGATGCAGTTTGTGCATGGGTAATCAGGCGCGAGTTGCTGATGGCACAACAGTATTTTCTACCTCTACCCGCAACTTCAATAATCGCATGGGTAAAGATGCACGAGTGTATCTTGGTTCAGCAGAATTAGCCGCAGTTTGTGCGCTGCTAGGACGGCTTCCGACAGTGCAGGAATACTTGGATATTGTGGCGAGTCGAATTCATCCTTTTGCAGATGATTTGTATCAGTATTTGAACTTCGATCAAATCGTCGGTTTTGAGGATGAAGGGCGAGTGATTGCGTTGGAAGATATGCCGAAGCTTGAGGATATTTTGGGTATGCCAGCTAGTAGTTTGCGTTAGTAAATATAGTAGGGTGGGCAATTGCCCACCTAATTTTTATTATCTGGGTAAAAATGTCAGCAAAAGATATCTACCATAATGCCGTGAAAAGTGCCTTAATTAAAGATAGCTCGACAATTACGGCTGATCCCTATCCAATCAAATATGCTGAAGTTAAACTGTTTGCGGATATGGCTGGTGAAAAACCCCTGTCTGTAAGTAGAGAAAATTAACAGTTGGTGTAATTTAAGCTAAAGTGAGTCTTGACTTTAGGAAATGATATGATTCCTGGGGAGAAGATAACTAAGCTTAATGAAGTTAAGGTTTAGTATAATTATTATATCAGATAGAATAGAATGTTTTTTCGAGACTTACCTTTAACTTAGCCAAGTGGTAAAATTTGGTCAGATTAGTTAAATCAATACAAAAATATCTAAGACTAAACATTAACGGAAATAAATTGTCAAGTTATGGTAACTCAATTAGAAATTACAGATGAACGCAAAGAAAAGGCTGAAGAAGAAATTCGTGACAAAAGAAAGCGTGTTGACTACACCACTTTAGAATACCCTATCGAAGTAATTGTTCAAAAATATTTAGATGGCAAAGCTGAAGATGAAAATGAATTCTTTATTCCAGACTATCAACGAGAAATGGCTTGGGATGAAGATAGGCAATCAAAATTTATTGAATCTGTAGTTTTAGGTTTACCAATACCTTATATTTTCGTTGCCGATATATCAGAATCAGAAGATTTAGCACGTTTAGAAATTATAGATGGTACACAACGTATTCGCACTTTAACTAGGTTTATTAACAATGAACTTAGATTAAAAAATCTTGAAAAATTAAAAACTCTGAATGGGTTTACTTTTGAAGATTTACCGCCACAACGCCAAAGGCGTTTTAACAGAACTACTATTAGAATGATTCAATTAACAGAAGAAGCAGATGAAGAAGTTAGAAGGGATCTTTTTGAGAGAATTAATAGTGGTAGTGTTGAATTAAATGAAATGGAGAAACGCAGGGGAAGTAAACCAGGAAAGTTTCTCGATCTAATTGAGGAACTATCAAAAAATAAAAAATTTCAAGATTTATGCTCTTTTACTAAACCTGAAATTGATAAAAGAGATCCACAAGAATTTGTCTTACGTTTTTTTGCATTTTTAAATAATTATAAAAATTACTCTGGTAGAAAAGTTCATGAGTTTTTGGATGACTATTTAGAACAAGAAAATAAATCTAGTTCTCTAAGTATTGATACAATGAAAAACGAGTTTTATTTGATGTTAGAATTTGTGGAAAAGCATTTTCCTAATGCTTTACATATTTATCGGAAAATAAAAAATCGCTATGAACCGACAACTCGAATCAAGTTTGAATCAATCTCTGTCGGTATTGCTTTAGCATTAAGAGAAAACCCAAATTTAGTACCAAAATCAACTGGTTTTTTAGATTCTCAAGCATTTAAAGATTGTACTCAATCTGATGCAAGTAGTTCTCAAAATAAGGTCAATAAGCGTATTCATTATGTTCGCGATCAGCTTCTAGGCAATTAATGAAAAGTACATTATTTCAAGATTTTGATGAACGCGCTCAAGAAGTTAGTAGATATTTTTTATTTTTGAAAAATTTAGAGCAAGGTTCAATTAAATTAAGCATGGGTAATGCTAAGAATACAAAAACCAAATCAATAAATAATGACTTAGAAAAAACTCTTAAAGCAACAGGATTTTTGTTGCTCTATAATCTAGTCGAATCCACTATGACTAATGCGATTGAAGCAGTTTTCGATGAACTAAAAAATAAAAATATTTCTTTTGATGATGTTAGAGATGAAATTAAAAAGATTATTATTGATAACATTAAAGATAAAGATAATAAATCCACAAATAATCTTTTAGTTAGTATCCAAAATATTTCAGTTGATATTATATCAGCTAGTTTTAACAAAAAGAGATTATTTTCAGGTAATGTCGATGCAAGAGAAATAAAAGATACAGCAAATATGTATGGTTTTTCATATAAGACAAATGCTAGAAAAACTCAAAATGGGAGCGATTTACTAACAGTTAAGACCAACAGAAATGATCTTGCACATGGTTCTAAGTCATTTGAGGAAGTTGGTAGAAATGCTACTGCGTATGAGTTATTAAAAATTCAAAAAAGAGTTATTTCTTATTTAAAGGCAATATTAGAGAATATAGAGATTTATCTATCTAACGAAGAATATTTAAAATAGTTAGTTTAAGTGAGTTATGAGTACAATCTTTTTAAATTTTTATTTTTCAATTTTCCAATTTTTTATAAAGACCTGCTGGTTATCAAAAATATTCCAGTGATAACCTGTGCTGATTGCGGTGAAACTTATTTAACTGCTGAAACTCTTCAAAAAATTTAACAAATCAAAACTAACCGTAAAAAATTAGCTGTTGAACGTCCTGTAGAAGTGGCTAGTTTTGGGTCATGAATAATTGCCAAAATTAAATATTGCTTCAGCTATCCACTAATACAGATTTATGGACTTCTACACAACAGTTTTACGAAAGAGTGCGGGTTATTGGGTTGCTTTATGCTTAGAAAATGGATTGGTAGGACAAGGGATAAATCAAGAAGCAGCAATCAAGCAGCTTAATGAAGCGATCGCTTCTTTTTTGGAAGTCTATAAAATCGAACCTAATATTTACCATGCTTCACTCACTATAGAAGAATTATATGAGTTTTTGGCAGTGGAAGACACTCAACCAGGCAAACTGATAAAAGTTTTAACCCTAAGCGTTCCAACAGACTGATAATTGTATCTGCAATTGTGTTGCGATCGCACCCTTAATTTCTTACAGGGTGATCGCGATAAACTGTTAAAATCTAATTGCCTGGCACCAAAATTTTAACAGGTGAACACCAATGGATTTTTACACATAGGAGTTATTAAAATGCTTGAAGTTCACAAAAATTATGTTCTTGACGAAAACCAACAACCTATTGCCGTACAAATTCCTATTGCTGAATTTGAAAAAATTGAAGAAATTCTTGAGGATTACGGTTTAGCAAAACTTATGGAGGAAGTAAAGGAAGAAGAAGCACTATCAAAAGATGAAGCACTAAAATATTATCAATCACTAAAATAAGAAAATGTGGCAAGTTGAATATACCAAAAGGTTCTTGAAAGAACTTGCTGCTTTACCAGTTGAGATTCAAAGCCGCATAGAACCTATTGTCTTTCAAGAACTTGAATAAGAGAATCCCTTTGAATTAGGATATCTTGAAAAACTGAAAGGCTATAGTGATAAATATAAGATTCGAGTTGGCGATTATCGTATAGGCATTACTCTTGATCAAGCAACAAAAACATTAATTTGCCAACGAGTTGCTCACCGCAAAGACATCTACAGAATTTTTCCTTGAAGCACTGTAAAACTTGTTATCATTACTGTATAGATACTCATTCTATCAGGCGATCGCACCCTTGCACTTCGCACACAGACCTAACTCCCTAACCCCTTCCCTACAAGGGAAGGGGGAGAAATCTGGCTCCGCTCTCCGCTTCCGAGAGGGGTTGGGGGAGAGGTCAATCCATGCGATCGCGGCTCTACCTATTAATTACGGTATTTTTTTATTCAGGAAAAACCGCAGATAGTGACTCGACGAGCCATAAAGGTTTTTATAAAAAAACCAGGTATCAAGCACTAGTTCCAAGAGAGCTTCCAGACTTATTGAGGATAATTGTCAAAGGTATCCGTATACTTATTTCCCACGCTGTAAACTAAGATGATTGTCCCCCGACTGAATCAATTTG
>NZ_JBALBZ010000195.1:0-44716 GCF_036919495.1 Nostoc sp. | reverse complement strand
TCAACTGCTTTTGCGTCATGTGTCATATTCTATAATGCCGCGACCTCTAAGATCATAATTTTCTTGCGCTACCCCTACTTATTGAGCCGATACCTAAAATCAATACCAAAAATCTTTAACTCAAGCGTATTGCAATGTATACCTAACAAAAACACCCCCAACCCTACAAGGGTTGGGGAATGAAGTGAGGTCTAAGTATGTTGCCTAATAATAGCGTTTTCACTACTTAAGCTTGTATATAATGTACAAATGTATACCTCTACCACCACAAACTAGTAAACTAAATATTTAGCCTCTAATTATTGCTGCATCGAAGGTGTAGGAAAAATTCTGCTAAATATAGGAACCCGTGGCTTCGGCTTAGTTGAAGTTATATTGGCATTATCAGCTATATTGGTATTAGCATCAGAAAAGTTCTTGGCTGCCTCAGAGAGGATAGGTGATTTGCTATTAGTAGAATTGGCAAAATCACTCAATTGGATAGCCGAAGGTGAATTTGAAGATATGGAAGTAATATTATCAGGATTCTGGATGTTGGATTTTACCGGAGTTTCAGCTTGAGATGGAGTAATGATGAAAGTCGAGCTTGTTCCTAATACCAGTATTAGCAGATTAAAAATATATTGTCGCATGGGAATTTGTCAAAAAGGTTTCAAAAAGTTGTATTTGTTCTCAGTTGGAAATAAAACCGTGATTTTTCAAGATAAATCGCAGCTTAGTACATTGATTCAGTCACAAAAACTTAACTCCTTCAGTTACCTTTCATATAAGGTAGGGGAAAGCTAAACTCTGCTCTTCTTTTAAGAGAGGGGTATTCTAGAATTACGGAATTGATCTTACAGAAAGCCTGTAAATAGATATCCTAAAATAACTGATGTTTATTCATCAATTAATTCAGCACTAACTATTAATAATTTAGTCGGATTTTTTTATTATTAAAATAGGAGTTTTACTGAAGTTTTTGAAAAACGCAATTTTCAGTAAATCAGCTAATAACTCGTATATTTAATGAACTACAACCAACAATATATAAAGTTTTAATAAAAGCTGACTTTTATGAAGTGACTTTTATAAAAGTACGTGTATGCGTTCCGAAGTAAGTAAAAAAAGTGACGAGATGAGATTTTATAGTATTAACACCTCACCCACCACTCCTTAATAACTTGCGCGTTGATAAGCATGTTACGCATTTTTAAATTACACCAGCTTATTGCTTGATTTCTCTTCTAACTAAAGAGGCGGAGAATCGTTAAGTTATTATGTGATTTACTATACAAATACTTTTAACTTATTAGTCTTACTTTTGCTTATGCCAGATAGTTCCTTCATCGATTTGTGGAAATCCAAAAGCTCAGATTTCCGACTTTTGTAATAAGTCGGGAAGCTTTTCGTTGAAAAAATGTATTTATAATCACAAACAAACTTAATTTAAACTATATATCTTTGGTAGTAGTAGCTTGATGCTTGTGATGGAAGTTGCGGAAAAAATTATTAGTTATTCTGAGAAATCATGGAAACAATTATGATTATCACTAAATCATTCATTGGGAAAATGAGAAAGTTGATTAAGCAAGAATAGGAACTTAAAGTTGAGATCCAGGGTTTTCTAACTGTGCTAATCATACTGTTATAGATTCTACTGAATAATAATTACAGTTCAGAACTAGTTAAATTTATAAGATGGAATACTGCAATTTTACCAATAATTTACCTAGTAGATTTTTTGCTTCAACTCTGCAAGTAAGTAGCGGGAATTTAAGGTGAACATAGAAAAATTTATCCAACGCTCAGAAACATTGCACAATCGTTTAGCAGATTTATACCAAACTGCTAGTGTATTACCTTGGATTTCACCGGATCTGCTGCCGCAAGCTTTTAATGAACTCTATAACAGCTCAAAGGTGGTGCAGTTAGCAGCAGAGGAACTCCATCAACAAAATGAGGAATTAATACAATCACGGAATTGCTTAGAAACAGAACGCCAACACTATCAAGAATTATTCGAGTTTGCGCCTGACGCCTATTTAGTGACTAATACAGAAGGAATCATTCAAGAAGCTAATTTCACCGCAGCTAAATTGCTCAATGTTTCAAAGCAATTTTTAGTGGGCAAACCAATGATTAACTTCGTCCCTCTAGAAGAACGTCAGCACCTTCGTAACAAACTTATTGAACTAGCTCAATCAGACAGAGTTAAAGAGCTATTGATACGCTTGCAACAACGTCATGGTGAGTTATTTGATGCAGCTTTAACAGTAGCAGTTGCCCGGAATCCACAGGGTAAGGCAACCTCTTTACGCTGGGTGTTACGTAATATTTCTGAACGGAAAGCGGTAGAATCAGCAGTAGTTACAAATGATAGCAACCTCTTGTATGACCGTCCTGTGCAGAAATATTCTAAAGGAGAAACTATTCCTCTTAACCCATTAGTAATTTTGTATGTTTGTCAGGGTTTGGTCAAACTTAGTACTTACTGTGAAACGGGTGAAGAAGTTTTAACAGGATTGGCAACAGCAGAAATGGTTTTTGGCTCTAGTTTAACATCTTTAAACATTTACCAAGCAACAGCCCTCTCTGATGTTGAGTTGGTGTCAATTTATGCAGCAGAGATAGCAGCTTCCCCCAACCTGAGCCATATCCTTTTACCAAAAATTAATCAGCGCTTACGCCAAACAGAATCTTTTTTAGTAATTTGTGGAAGACGACGGGTACAAGAGCGCTTACACCATCTATTACAACTTTTGAAACAGGAAGTTGGTGAAACTGTGCCGCAGGGAACTCGCCTAAGTGTTCGCTTTACTCACGAAGATATTGCTAGCGCCTGCTGCACCACCAGGGTAACAATTACACGATTGATCGGCAAATTACAGGAAGAAGGCATAATCAGTTTTGACTTAAAAAAACACATGATTTTGAGAGATTTTGATTAATTCCTTATAGGTATCTCATGAGAAAATATGGCCTAATTGTTATCCTCTTATCCTGTAAAGAGGCTACACGTAGGTGTAACCCGCCGTAGGCATCGCAGAATTAAAAAATGTACCCAAAATAATGTATATCTAATTTGACGTGTATTGTTAAAATCGCCTACGCAGCATGTCAAAGCAGCTATGCACACACTTGGCAACATAACTCAATCATTGGGCTACATCTTAGCACTGGACTTAGGTACGACAGGCAACCGCGCCTTTGTGTTTAACGCAGACGGCAAGATTGTTGGACAAGCGTACAAAGAACTAACTCAGTATTATCCTCACCCTGGATGGTTAGAACATGACCCTCAACAAATCTGGCAGGATACGTGTTGGGTGATGCAAACCGCAATTGGTAATGCCCAAATTGCTCCATCTGCGATCGCAGCCTTAGGGCTAACTGTGCAGCGTGAAACCTGTTTGATTTGGGACAAAACTACTGGTAAACCACTCCATAAAGCGATTGTCTGGCAAGATCGCCGCACTGCTCCTCTTTGCCACCAATTACAACAGCAAGGCTACGCTAATGAAATTTACGATCGCACCGGATTAATCATCGATGCCTACTTTTCTGCGACTAAGTTTAGGTGGCTACTAGACAAGTTTACAGATACTGACCTGAACAATGTCTTAGCAGGCACTATTGATACCTGGGTGCTGTGGAACCTCACAGGTGGCAAAGTCCATGCTACTGACCACAGCAACGCCAGTCGGACAATGTTGATGAATCTCAAAACCTGTGAGTGGGATGAGAACTTACTGGAACTATTTCAGATTCCGGTGCATATTTTGCCCCAGATTCAGCCGAGTTTAGGAGTATTTGGAGTTACTGATGCTACTTTGTTGGGCGCTGAGATTCCCATTACTGCCATCTTGGGGGATCAGCAAGCTGCTCTATTTGGTCATGGCTGCGATCGCCCTGGTTTGATGAAATGTACTTACGGGACTGGTAGCTTTTTAGTTGCCCATACAGGCGATCAAATTGTGCGGTCGCACCACCAACTTATTTCTACGGTGGCATGGACACAAGCAAATCCGAAGGGAACTTTAGATGTAGGCTATGCCTTAGAAGGTAGTATGTTTACTAGTGGAGCTTGTATTCAATGGTTACGCGATCGCCTGAAGCTGATTAAAACTGCTGCTGAAAGTGAAGCGATGGCAAACCAGGTAACAGATAATGGCGGAGTCTACTTTGTGCCTGCATTTAGTGGGCTAGGCGCACCTTATTGGGATATGAGTGCTAGGGGAGCCTTTTTCGGCATTACTGCCAGTGTACAACCGGAGCATCTAGTTCGCGCCGTATTGGAAGCGATCGCTTATCAAGTTCTGGAAGTAGTAGAGGCGATTAATGCATCTAGTAGTACTCCAGTTGGGCGATTAACGGTAGATGGTGGTGCTTGCGAGAATAATTTTCTGATGCAGTTTCAAGCTGATGTATTAAATATTCCAGTTGAACGTCCGGTAATGCGCGATACGACTGTTCAGGG
Organism: Nostoc sp.; assembly: GCF_036919495.1. Taxonomy (GTDB): domain Bacteria; phylum Cyanobacteriota; class Cyanobacteriia; order Cyanobacteriales; family Nostocaceae; genus Nostoc. The sequence continues at coordinate 40,257 of NZ_JBALBZ010000195.1, read as the reverse complement.
TGCAGCATTTGCAGCAGGTTTAGCTGTAGGATTTTGGCAGAGCTATGAAGCACTAGTGGAACAACGACAAATTGAACGTGTGTTTGAGCCGGGGAGCGATGCTCCATTATCCAACTTTGTTACTTGGCAAAAGGCAGTGAAACGCACTCTCGTTTGGGAGTAGCCCTCATTCGGATAAGCTCTTGAGGCAGGGGAAGAAAAAGAGTTATTGGGTAAAATGCCATCGCTCAACAAGCAAATGCCATCGCCTAACAAGCAAATGTGAGCGCCTAACAAGCAAATGCCATCGCTCAACAAGCAAATGCCATCGCTCAACAAGCAAATGCCATCGCTCAACAAGCAAATGCCATCGCTTAACAAGCAAATGCCATCGCTTAACAAACAAATGCGAGCGCTTAACAAGCAAATGCCATCGCTTAACAAGCAAATGCCATCGCTTAACAAGCAAATGCCATCGCTCAACAAACAAATGTGAGCGCTCAACAAACAAATGCGAGCGCTCAACCTGACTTTTTACGGGATGTGGAAAAGGGGATAGACTTTTGCAAGAGGTCTATTGTATTTCAAGCTATGGTGTAAATTTAAACACGGTTCCTTGTCCCGAAGCGCCACCAATAGAGGTGGTACCGTAAAATGCACCACTAGCAAGTTGAATTAGGGTAGACTCTGGCGTTGCCCCATTCGTGCCATTAAAACTAAACAACAAAGTGATGGTTCCTCCAGTCAACCGATAGATGGCTCCTTTATTATTTGCACCACCTGTAGAAGTTGTACCGTAGAAGTTACCGTCGCTTCCTTTTGTGAGTGCAGCTGTGGGGTTAGCCCCATTGGTGCCATTAAAACTGGCAACTAAAACCGGTGTACCGCCACCGAGCGGAACCTTGAATATAGCTCCTTTATTACTGGCTCCACCCAGAGAAGTCGTGCCATAAATAAATTTATCAGATTCAATTAATCCAGCCTGAGGACTTTGGCCATTAGCACCACTAAAGCTATATGGAGTTATTGCTCCTGCGGGAGTTAACTTGAATGCCACACCTTTATTAGTTGCTCCACCTGCTGAGGCGGTGCCATAGTAGTTTCCGTCACTAGCTAATTGCAATCTTGCTAATGGAGTTGCTCCATTAGTACCGTTAAAGTTAACTAAGACAGTGGGGACACCACCAGTTAGCGGAATCTTGAATACAGTTCCTTTATTATTGACCCCACCGGCAGAAGTTATCCCCACCAAGCTGCCATTGCCACCTGAAATCAATCGGCCTGCTGGGTTGGCTCCATTAGTGCCATTGAAATTCAAAAGAGTTGTCAAGTTTGTAAAAGTTGTTTTTTGTAACTGAAACAACGTACCGAAGTTATTTGTACCACCTGTAGAGGTTGCACCATATAGATTGTCATCACTCGCCTGGAATAATCTAGCAATTGGGTTAGTTCCATTGCTTCCAGTGAAGTTAACTAGTGTAGTCAGAGTACTAAAAGTAGAACCAGTTAATTTGAATGCTGTTCCTTTACTTTGCGAACCACCTGCGGAAGTGGTTCCATAAAGATTGCCATCTTTCCCTGCAAACACACCTGCATTTGGGTTGGCTCCATTAGTACCGTTGAAATTTACAACGGTCGTTAATGTTTCTGCAAAGGCTTGTTGCAAGGGCAATACTAATGGAGACGCCAACACAGCCAGAGATGTTAAAATCAATACGCTATTTTTGCTTTGACGTTGTTTGCACAGTTTCATCTTGTTCACTTAACTCCTACAAAAATTTGCTCAGACGCGAACCCGAAATAAATCCCCAGCCTAATCTTCAAAAACTGCTCTGCCGAACATAATTTTCAGTGTGGGCGTAGTCGGTTATTCCTTTTAATCAGGCTGGAGATTTATTTTTATGGATCTCCCTCAGATTGGGTATAACAATTCTTGTATGGATGCAATCCGCTATGGGGTGCAAGACTTTGCACTCCTCAACAGATATCTATTCCATACAATTGAAAAAAGCTTGGATGGCTTGGAATAACAAATTTTGTAGTACTTTATTTCATAAACTAGTTGTGAAATCAAGTACTATAAATTTGTTTTTCATAACTAGCTTTTAATGAGAAATTACCAGGAACTTAGGTATAGTCTTGACCAGGAAGAATTTTGAAATTCTCTAGCTGGCTATACCGCAATAGCTGTATTCGCACTTAAGTTAATTACTGAAAATGAGGTAATTAATGATGTCGTTAAGTAAGATAACATACTCATTATTTTTTAGATGTCGTGAGCAACACAAAAAATTTAAATTTAACTTTTATCTCTGCTATAAAAATCCTATTTCATTTTTGAAAAAACTAAAGCAGAATACCAGGATAAACGCATTTAATTTGTGGAACCCTTGCTGCATAAAGATATTTATGAAAAAGCACCTCAATTATTAAACGCTTAAACCCTTGCTGTTAAACCAATTTGCACTCTTCCTATGCTCCGCTACGTTCGCAAAGCGTCTCGTAGAGAAGAGAGCAATTACGTTTTATAACGGGGATTTTAATTAGGCATCTAGATGTGCTGCTAGGTAAGCACATTTAAATTACTCTTGGCAAAAACCTTGATTAATAATGTATTAACCAAAGAATCAGATTTATCGCTTGGTTTAGTTTTTAAGGGTCAAGCCGATGTCTACGACGGGCTACGCCTACGCTTAAAATCTTCGTAATAAATAAGTATTAGTGAATGCGATTATTTTGAGATTTATTAATATAGAAATTTTATTCTTGACAATATGCGCTTAACCTGCTTTAAAAACGCGCGTTTTTCTTGCTACCCCAATTCACATAAGCAGTAAAACACAATCTCTAATCATTTCATACTAATTTGACGCACTTATGACAAAGTTATAACAAAAGTATGACCAGGGTTTTTACTAAACAGCCTGTTAAAATCAGGAAACGAAAGAAACTTATTTAGATGAATATTGGTCATAAAATTTTGACAATCAAGACTCATAAATCAGGAGATTTATTATATGAATCAGATTTTTTCTAAGAGCTTACTGGGGCTAGCAGGTGTATCATTTTTACTTTGTTCGTCTCAATTAGCAATGGCGCTTGTACCTAATAACGTTGCCATTATCGTTAATAGTGGCTCTACAAATACGATTGGGTATCGCATTTACGTATCACCATCTGGAGAAGTTAAGTATGTTGATGGCAAAGGGTCTAATCAAGGTAAATTGTCCGAAAAATTAACGAAAAAGTTTTTCAGTGACTTGAAAGTTGCTGAACCTTTATCTAACTTGCCAAAACAAGGTTGCATCAAATCTGTTTCTTTTGGTACAATTACTAGCATTAGATTAGCTGGTGAAGAGTCGTCAGACATTAGCTGTCCTGGCAATCCTAAAGCTCAACGATTGGATAATGACGTTATTGAAATTGCCAAAGCTTTAAACGTAATTAATATTCCTAAGAGCCAAGGACAACCACTCCCACCCCAGAACTTTTAGGAATGAGAATTAAATAACATAAAATTTATATCTCTGGTTTACCTCACCCTCAATCCCTCTCCTTATAAAGTAGAGGGAATCTAGAGACAGGATAAAGTTTTGCATCTTATTTAATCCATGTTCCTTAGTTGATTCATCAATTTGACTGTTTTTAACTGGGGTTAGAAAGCCTGTACAAGATAAAACTGCTCTGGATTTACATCAGAGCAGCGTTAATCTATACTTCATTTTCGGATGCAATTTAAGATGCGTTTGCTTTGGCAGTTCCCCGCAGTACTATAGTCTGATATGACTGTAATTGTCCCAATAGGGGAGTACGAATAAATCCTGATGTTTTTTGAGTAGTTAAAATGGCTTCGGTTTGGACAGGGGTTTCTCCATTGCCGATAAATAGGTTAATAATTGGTAAGAGTAAGCTCAGTTTTACTACATTTCCTCCAAATTCAGGGTTTGGTGGCTTGCTAATAATAACTGTCACTAGTGTACCGATATCAGTAGCTAATGTCTGAATTTCGTTACCACTGAAATGAATGGAAATGTTTTGAGTTTTGTAATCAAGCTGTGGAACTCCCTTGAGAATTGAATACTGAATTGTTGTACCTTCGCCCTCAAGTTTAAACTCATTTGGTCGTTGCACAACAATTGCTTGTGCTGGCTTTGTGGATTTGTTCATCAAAAAAGAAACCAGTGATGTGGCGGTTAAACCAGTCACAAAGGTAAAAGCAGTTTTGAGAATTTGACGACGGGGAGAACTACCAACGATGTCTTTTAAGTTAGGCTTCATAATTAAGAAATCCCAGAAGCTAATAAATCTAATCTTTTCAAATATATAATGCTTCCGCAGATTACGTACTAGTACTTAAAGCCAGTTATCCTATACTTCATGGTAGGTTAAGACTTGGTTTAATCAAGCGATCGCTAGCATTTTAAACGCGCTTACCCTGAACGTGCTACCCTTTTTAGACAGGGGAATTAAACGCCTTAACCTTGTTAAAGGATTCTTATACTTTAGATGCGTTTGCCCTGGCTTTCTCCGTAAATCAACTCCTGAATGAGCAAAAAGCAAGCAATTTGACCAGCATGAATTGATTTACTGCATAATACTACTCACAGATCAGGATGCTGGACGGATGATTACTAAACCTAAGATTTTTATTGATGGGGAATCGGGAACCACAGGCTTACATATTTACTCACGCCTCAATCAACGGGATGATATCGAGTTAGTTAGCATTGAGGCATCTAAACGTAGGGATGCAACTGAGCGAGCTAAATTAATTAATGCCGTCGATGTTGTCATTCTCTGCCTACCTGATGATGCAGCCCGCGAAGCCGTTAGCTTAGTAAGTAGTACTAAGGTTAAGATTCTTGATGCTAGTAGTGCCCATCGCACAGCTAATAACTGGGTATATGGTTTTCCTGAACTCAATCCAGGACAGCGAGAGAAAATCGCCAGCGCTCAGTATGTCAGCAATCCAGGCTGTTATCCCACAGGATTTTTAGCCTGTATCCGTCCGTTGATTGCCAAGGGACTTTTAAAGAGTAATTTTCCCATCACCGTCAATGCAGTGTCAGGTTACTCTGGTGGCGGAAAGAATCTGATCAAACAATACCATACCTTCCACCAACAGGAGGCTGGAGGAGAGTCGCTCTATCCTTATGGTATCTACGGTTTGCAGTTTGGACATAAGCATGTCAAAGAAATGCATCATTACTCAGAGTTAGCATCGCCGCCGCTATTCGTACCAGCAGTAGGGGATTTTGAGCAAGGGATGCTGGTTCAGATACCTTTGCCGTTAGGAACTTTGGATAATCCACCATCAGGTGAGGTTATTCATCAAGCGATCGCTAACTACTACCAAAGTGAAAAATTTGTCCAGGTTGCTCCATACCAAGATTCTACACTGCTGCGAGACGGAATATTTTTGGATGCGATCGCAATGAACGGCACCAATATTGTTCAAGTATTTGTATTTGCCAATGACACAACCAAAGAAGCCTTGCTAGTTGCTCGTCTCGACAACTTGGGCAAAGGCGCATCGGGAGCCGCAATCCAAAACTTAAACATTATGCTAGGCTTTCCAGAAGAGTTAGGATTAATATGAAAGAGGGTTAGGTAATAGTGTAAATTGTTCATTTTAAAAAGCAAAAAGGCAAATTGAGAAAGCAATCTGTCTTTTTGCTTAAGAACCGCTATATTATTAACTTAATGATTTTGGAATTTTCAGTACTTTTTTTATTTATTATTTTTTAGTTCCTCAATTAATTGAATTACATGAGATTCAAAGCCTCTATTTCGCTCTTGCACTGATTCAATCAAAGGTCGATTAAAAAGATTAATTACATACTTACCTAATTGAATACCTAAAGGTTTTAAATGTCCGCCCTTTACAGATTGTAGAAATTCTTGAGGTGGTTTTTTCAGAATATTAGTAAACCACTCACAGGTTACTTTAGCAATATTATCAGATTGAAAACAAACTAAACCCATGATATTAAATAAACCACTATCCTTGATTAAGTTATGGGTTTCTTCAACAGTTGGTTTCACGCCCCAACCCAGATTATCGATGAGATTCGCTAAAAACTGAGGACGAATTGCGCTCCCTGTATCAGCAATAGCAGGTGCTAATAGGACAGAAGCCTGCCCTTTAATGAAGACACTGTTAATTTTGATTTCCCGATTTACATAACTGTAAATTAGTTTCCGATCTTCTACAATTTTTCGTTTAAGTTCCTCAAAAAGAACGTTAATGTCTGCAATAACACTTTCTATCTGTGACTCATCCGAAGTATAAGATAGCAGATTCCGAATAAACTTTTCTCTATCTTGAGGCTCTGGAGGTAAAGCAGTAAATCCTTCTAACAGGGAAATATATTTACAGCCAAGGCTATGTCCAATCCAAGAAAAGTTTTTATCATCTAGATAAGCTTCATAATCATATCCTTCAACGCTTGCCATCCTCACAAGCTCTGGCAGAATTTCATACTGCTCTCTCATGAGAAAACCAGCTTCTACATAATGGTTAAAAGTGAAATTAAACGGTAAAAGAATAATTGTATATCCCTGCTCATATAGGCACTGAAGCAGATAGCGATAAAAAATCATGGGGCCAAATGTACCAAAGAAAGCCCCAGCAATAAATTGAATTACTCCTTTAGGCTGTGGATGCAGAGCAACCCAACTGTGAGAAACAGGTTTAAATCTCAGTTTTAAATTTGCATTTACCATGATTTAGCAATGAGTGCATCTCATTTTGATAGGTGTATACTTAACCTCCAAACTGAAGTTGCTGCTTTTCGGATATTTCCTTGTTTCCACCCAAATCACTACTTGCCTACTTTGTCAATGTGTAAATCCTAGTACTGTGAGTTTGATTGGCTGCAATTTTGGCAGCATTTTGAAGATATTCGCACAAGTCCAGTGGATTTTTCCCGCTTCAGTTTAGCTATTGGACTTTTTTGTAACATCAACTTTATCAGTAAATCAAGACCAGTTGGGCATTGCAGACAGCGATTTGTGTGTAATAAAGCTTGTACAATTGTCAAGGCGGTTTTTCCTGCCAGAATACTTCTCAGGCGTAAAATTTATCGACAGCAAAATTTTTCTACTTTGTGTTTTTCCATCCTGCACTTGTGGCAAGAATGCCCCAAATTAGGCGCTTCTATCTTGCAATAGATAACTTTTACCCTTATGACTGGAGAGCAAAATCTTGGGAATAGAACTACGCAGTTTCGTATTTCTCGACAGCCTGCAACCTCAACATGCAGCATATATGGGAACAGTAGCTCAAGGCTTCTTACCATTACCAGGGGATACATCACTGTGGATTGAAATCTCTCCTGGTATCGAAATTAATAAAATTACGGATGTAGCTCTGAAAGCTGCCTCTGTTCGTCCGGGAGTACAGGTAGTTGAACGACTCTACGGACTATTAGAAGTTCATTCTAGCTCCCAAGGTGAAACGCGAGCTGCTGGGCAAGCAATTTTAGCTGCATTGGGAGTCCGAAAAGACGAATGTCTCAAACCGCGTGTTGTTTCTAGCCAAATTATCCGCAATATCGATGCTTACCAAACACAACTTATTAACCGCACACGACGGGGCCAGCTATTACTAGCGGGGCAAACGTTGTATGTATTAGAAGTAGAGCCTGCTGCTTATGCTGCACTGGCTGCGAATGAAGCTGAGAAAGCGGCATCGATTAACATCCTTGAAGTTCAAGCTGTAGGAAGTTTTGGACGGCTTTACTTAGGTGGACATGAAAGAGATATTCTAGCAGGTGCGGCGGGAGCATTAACGGCAATAGAAAGTGTAGCTGGTCGGGCAAATCCTCTGGGTATGCGTCAGGAGTAAAAGAGAGAAAATGGCAAATCGAGAGCATCTAGCTTTACTCAAAGCAGGTGCAGTTAAATGGATTGAGTGGAGAGAGAAAAATCCTCAGATTGAACCAGACCTCAGCGCCGCAAACTTGCAAGGGGATAACCTCAGAGGCGCGAATCTCCAGGGGGTAAATTTGAGCAAGGTGGATTTGGGTAATGCTTTACTCGTGCGAGCAAATCTCAGTGGTGCTGATTTGAGTAGTGCCAACCTCTACAAAGCCTTGCTTATTGAAGCTAACTTAAGTAATGCTAACTTCAGTGTTGCTAACTTGAGTGGTGCTGTACTTAAACAGGCAGATTTGAGTCATGCTAATTTCATTGGAGCAGATTTGAGTGAGGCGAATCTTAGAGAGGCTGCGATCGCTCATGCTAATCTAATTGGAACCGACTTAAGAGGCGCTAACTTGAGAGATGCCGATTTAGGTGCAGCAAAGCTAATGCGGACTAATCTCTCTTTTGCTAACCTGATTGAAGCTAACTTGATTGCGGCTGACCTTAGCGAGGCGAGTTTGTATGAGGCGGAAGTGTTAGGGGCTTATCTTTATAAAACTGAACTGTACAAAGCTAATCTAAATAAGGCTCACCTCAGTGGTGCTTTCTTGTTGCAAGCTAACTTAAGTGAAGCTAACTTAAGTGAAGCTGACTTGAGTTGGACTAACCTTAGAGGCGCGAATTTGGCAGGCGCGAATCTTAGAGGAGCTAACCTTAGAGGAGCCGACATTAGGGGAGCTAACCTCAAGGGCGTAAATCTTCAGGAGGCAATTATGCCTGATGCTTCAAGGCATGATTAATTAGGGACTTCCGACTTCCTAATAAAAAATATACCATCGCTATAGAGGCAGGGGGCAGGGGCAATACGGTTCAGTTACAGACAAGACTTATCCAAAATTAAGAAAAAACGAACCACAAAGGGCGCAAAGGACACAAAAGAATAAGAGTTTCAGAGAGTTTTTGCGTAAGTCGTGAAAGGTTTTTGGCGCTAACCCAAGCGTATTAGGAGCAGGGGGAGGGAAAGTCGTAGTGAAGTCTAGAAATTGGATAATTTATTTTTTGGAGTTCCCTTAACAAAAAAAAGTAATTTTGAAGTCCCCAAGAGGTGGGGGATTCAGATCCGCTACTTGTACAGAATTCATCGTGAATTCTAAGGACTGCCGCCTTTATTCTGTTTCAATAAGTCTAATAATACGATCGCCTTCACCAATTCTTCTGGATCTACAGGTTTGGAAATATGCTGTTGAAATCCAGCAGCGATCGCTTGCTGATGATCTATCTCACTAGCGTAGGCAGTTAAAGCGATCGCTATAATTGTCCCACCTTGTTCTAGTTGCAAACTCCTTATTTGTCGCATCAGCATGTAACCATCCATTTCTGGCATCCCGATATCGCTAATGAGCAAATTTGGCTGGGATTGACTCAGTGCAGTTAAAGCTTGAATGGCTGAGGCTACAACAGTTACACTTGCACCATATTGCTCCAGCATGAAAGGCAAAAACTCTCGCATATCTGCGTCATCATCCACCACGAGAATCTTTAAGCCAGACAAGGGTAAGGACTGATCTTCCACAAGTAAGGAGTTATCTTTTGCATGCTTGATTCCTTTGCTTTCATTCTGTAAGCATGGAATTTTGACAGTGAAAGTTGCTCCTTGTTCTTCGCCCAAGCTTTGGGCTTGAACAGTTCCCCCGTGAAGTTCTACAAGATGCCGGACGATCGCTAATCCTAAACCTAAACCGCCAAATTTTCGAGTTGTGGCACTATCTGCTTGACGGAAATAATCAAAGACATAAGGTAAGAACTCAGGTGCAATCCCCTTCCCTGTGTCAGTGACGCAGATTTGTACCTGTGAGCCAATTTGCTCTAATTTAATTTTTACTTGTCCCCCAGTGGGAGTAAACTTGATGGCATTAGAAAGGATATTCCAAAAAACTTGTTGCAATCGATTGGCATCGCCTAAAACTGGCCCTAGACTAGACTCAATAATTGTCTGAATCTCGATGGACTTAGCCTGTGCTGACAAACGCACTGTCTCGATCGCAGCTTCAATGACTGATATCAAATTAATGCGGTAGAAGTTGAGGTTAAGTTTACCCTGAAGGATGCGGGAGACATCAAGTAAATCTTCAATCAATTGGGTTTGTAACTTGGCGTTGCGCTCAATGGTTTCGAGGGCGCGATCGCTTGTTGCTTGATCAAGTTTGCGGGTTCGCATCAGTTTTGTCCAACCCAAAATTGGGTTAAGCGGTGTTCTCAATTCATGGGACAGCACAGCGAGAAATTCATCTTTGATGCGGTTTGCTGATTCAGCAGCGCTTCGTGCCGTTCGTTCGGCTTCGTAAAGATAGGCGCGAGCGATCGCTTGGGCGCATTGTTGAGCAATGGCCAAGAGAAACGCTTGATCTTCTCCACTCAGTTGTTGAGGCTGGACAAATCCCAAAGTTATACCGCCAACTGCCCAACCTTCTAGCATCAATGGAATAGAAATCCAGGCTTCAAAGTCATATTTGGAGTAAGTTTCAGCTAAATTAGGGTAACGAACAATCCGATTTTTTGTTGATTCAGCCCAAATAGGTTGCCCAGTCCGCACAGCTTCTGCTAAGGGAGAGGGTGAGTCAATAGTAAAATGCCGCCAAGTGTTTACCAAATCTTGGTTATAGCCAACCGCACGTACAATTTCTAGTTCAGTTTTGTTTTCATTCACCAAAGCGACGAGGGCAGAGTTGGCTCCCAAGGCAGCCATGCTTTGCTCTACAATGACTTCAGATACTTGGGCTGGTGTCAGGGATTCTGAAAGGGCAGCCGTGATGGATTGAAGACGGGCAATGCGCTCTAATGCTCGTTCTGCTATTTTTTGTGCTTGCTGTGCTTCTTGGTAAAGGCGGGCATTATCAATAGCGATCGCAGCCCGATGGGCAACATCTTCAGCTAGTGACAAGTCAGCGGTGCTGTAACGACGTTCTGATTCAGCAGTCACAAAGGAAATTGCCCCAAAAATTCTTTCGCGTGCCATTAAGGGCAAGATAATACATGATTTTAAGCCAATTTCACGCAGAATCCGCAGATGTTCTGGATCTTGGATAGCTTCTGCTAGAGCTGCATCTGAAATTTCAGCTACCATTTCTGCAAGTCCAGTACGCAGAACTTTAGGTACACCTTCAGGTGCATCCAACTTTCTAGGATAACGCTGATAAAGTTCCCAACCAAGTTTCACTTTCTCTGGATCTCGGTGAGCAACTGCTACCCGATGAATTGATTGGTTGTCTTGCAGCAGATCGACGCCACACCAATCAGCTAAGTAAGGCACAGTCAGATTTGCCACACTTGCTAGTGTGCTTTCGTAATCGAAAGAAGAGGCTAGGGTTGCACTGATTTGAGCTAAGAATGTTGCCCGTTGCTGATCGGCTTCTGCTTCTTGTCGGGCAGTTTGCTCTTGAATCAGTTGGATACGTTCAGCTTCAGATTGTTTACGATCTGTGATATCAAGCACAACACCACTCATGTGTGTTGCTTTACCTGCTTCGTTGAAAAAGGCTTTTCCTCGGTAGGCTAGGTAGCGAATACTGCTATCATCTCGAATAATTCGATATTCTAAATCATGCTCCACACCTTGGTTAATCGCTAGGCTCAACGATTGAGCCAGCAATCCTCGATCATCTGGATGCAGACGAGCTAAAATTGCCTCAGAAGTGCCAACAAAGGTTTCAGGTATTAAGCCAAATAATTGATAAATTTGCTCATCCCAGGTAAACTGATCGTTGGCAATATCCCAACTCCAAACACCGATCTGGGTAGATTTCAACGCTAGATTGAGTTTTTCTTGACTATTTTCTAGACCTTGATAAAGACGAGCATTTTCTAGAGAAATAGCAATTTGAACTGTCAATATTTCCAGTACGGAAAGCTTGTCCTTTGTAAAGGCACTGGAAATAAGATTATTTTCTAAATATAAAATACCAATTAATTTTGACTGAAGCGCGATCGGTAAACAAAGTACAGATTTAGGTTGCTTTCGGATTATATACTCGTCTTTGGAAAACAGATTTTGCTCAGTGGCATTTTGCAAAATCACTGTTTCTTGAGTTCGCTGAACATAATTCAGCATTGATTGCGGAATAACCTGTGAAATTTCACCCTCGAATACAGGTCGATAAACATTGAGCTTTTCTACTTGGAGATTAAATTTAGCTTCTACTTCGATCGCCAATTTTTGCTCGTATTCAAGCAATAAATAACCAATTTCTGCTCCTGCTTGCTCAATAATAATCTGCATTAAAGTCTTCAACAACCGCGAAAACACAATTTCACTAGATATGGTTTGAGACGCTTTCACAACCGATAAAAAGTCTAGCTGTTCACCTGTGCTGAAAAACGTTCCGTTAGAGATAAGCTGTTGTTGTGGCAATAGCTGAGGATAGGATTCTTCGAGGTGTTTAACTTTAGCAGATGCCCCCCAGCGTACATAAGCATTTTTAGATTCTTGCAAGTAGGTTTTGGCAATTAATTCAAACTTCCGTTCTACATAAAATTTAGCGCATAACTCATTAGCCAAAGCTTCATATTGTACAAATCCTTGCTCACGAGCTGAAGCAATTGATTGCTCATACAAGCGCATTGCTTCCAAGTCACGATTTTCAATGCGAGCTATTTCAGCAGCTACCAATTGAGACTTGTGTAAGAAGTTTGCAGGGCAGTGGTTAGCCCAGTATTGCAATTGCTGTTGATGGGATTCTAGGGATTGTAAAAACTCTTCCTGCTCTTGATAAGATACTGTTGGATAAAGAGCTGTGAGAGTTAGTGAGTAATATAAAATGTAATCTGTTTCAATTAGTGATGCTAGTGTTTTAACTGGATAATTAGACAATTTTAAGGCATAATTAAATGCCTCTGTATGTTTTCCATAAGTAAAAAATATAATTAATTTAATAATATTATAAAAAATAATTCCACTAACAAAACCTGCATCTGTAATAATAGACAAAGCTGATGCTTCATCAAATTCATCATTACTGAGAGTCAGATTTTGGTGAGTCAGTCCGCGCAGATTCATCAGTAGCATCTGCTGTAGTTTGATTGTCTGATAGACAGTCTCATGTTTAGATTGGCGGGCGAATGCAGTATACTTTTCTAGAGATTTGTATGTTTCTGCAAGTGGAAAACCTAACTGGATAATTTGCCACGAGCTTTGATAACCGTTGTAGTTCGCCATCGTCATATCACCTGCTTCCACACAGCCGCCTTGGCTAATAATTCCCTCAAATGCTTGTAAAAGTTTGATAATCTCTGGTTCTCGTCCGTACAATTTTTGAGGAATTTGAAAACGCTCTGAGATATCTTGCTCACCCAAAATAAAAGATTGGATTTCTTTGCCTGTCTCCAATTGCTTTAAGCACAGTTCCAGATCAAATTGCAAACCTAAAGCGCTTTGATACCTCTGTTCTGCAACCTTCGAGAGCAATTTGATGATGATATCACAGAGGATTTGGGGAATATCAAAGTTTAACTCTTTCGGGGATGGCGGAGATTTTGCAATATGGCAATGTACCCACTCTAAGGGGTCTTTGCCTTTAAATGGTAGCTGACCTGTCAGCATTTCATAAAAGGTGATTCCCAGAGAATACAAATCGCTACGATGGTCAATTTCTCGATTCATCCGCCCAGTTTGCTCAGGTGACAAATATGGTAGACTGCCTTCAATTCGGCTGGAACTACTAACCATTTGCTGCTGATATGGAATGAAGGTAGCAATTCCAAAATCGGCAATTTTAACCTGATTAGTTTCGAGGTTAATTAAGATATTTTGCGGCTTAATATCCTTGTGGACAATGTGATGAGTGTGAATTTGTGCAAGTTTGCTAGTGATTTCTATAGCAATCTTCAGAAACGGCACAGGCTGTTGAAATTGGTCTAGCAACTGATCGAGCGATCGCGCCTCAAAATCCTCCATAATTAAATAAGGGATTCCCTGATGCATCTCTAAGGCGTAAGCTTTAACTACGGCTGCGGTGTTTAACCTTTGTGCGATCGCATACTCATGTTTGATCTGTTCAATATTATTGAGTGTACACTGTTCTTTCCGTAGCCCTTTGATAATTACCGGACACTGATCCTTAACCCTAATTCCACGGTATATGACTGCTTTTACCCCTGCTTTTAATAAAGTGACAATTTGAAATCCGGGTAATGCAATCATCATGCCAAATACTCCAGCCGTGCTTCTTCAAATCTAGTTCGAGCTTAATTGTATTTTAGATACATTTCCTTGGGCAGATGAAATTTAGATGATATTAAGTTTGGATAATTTACGTTCTGCTAACTCCCAAACGAAAAATAAGCTAAAATTCAAGCAGAGTAAGCATTTCCCGCTCAAAAACTCCCCATGCTTGATAACCTGCAAACCCAAGTTTACCAACTCGAACAATTTGCCAACAGCCTCGTTTCTAACCAACTCACACACCTTAGCGTGGTGAGTGTTGCTATCATCTTTGCTGCTGGCTTGCTTACCAGTCTTACACCCTGTATGCTTTCTATGCTGCCAATTACTATTGGTTACATCGGCGGCTATGAAGCTAAAAGCCGCTTGCAAGCAGCTGCCCAATCAACTTGGTTTGCTTTAGGATTAGCAACTACCTTGTCCGGGCTTGGTATCATAGCAGGTTTGGTAGGAAAAGTCTACGGTCAAGTGGGAATTGGTTTGCCGATTATCGTCAGCATTATCGCCATTCTCATGGGGCTGAACTTATTAGAAGCACTACCTCTGCAATTTCCATCCTTGGGCGAAACGAATTGGATTTCGCAAGATTTACCAGCAGGATTGCGTTCTTATTTACTGGGGCTGACTTTCGGTTTAGTCGCATCCCCTTGTAGCACGCCTGTTTTAGCTAGTTTGTTGGGTTGGATTGCCAATACACAAGACTTAATTTTAGGGGCTGTTTTGCTACTTTCTTACACAGCCGGTTATGTAGCACCGTTGATTTTGGCAGGTACTTTTACAGCTTCAATTAAAAAGTTACTAGAATTGCGTCGCTGGTCTGGTTGGATTAACCCAGTTAGCGGGGCGCTGTTAGTAGGATTCGGTGTATTTTCTTTAATTTCTCGAATTCCCCTTGGCAGTTTTTAATATCAATACCTTTGTTAGATTTTACACATAATGACTTTAGAAGATTCAGCATCGAAAGAATTAAAATGGTGGGCAGTACCTGGGCAGTTCTTACGGCAAGAGCTTTTGCCTGTACTGACAAACTTACGGCTAGCGATCGCACTACTGCTATTGATTGCAATCTTTAGCTCTACTGGTACTGTAATTGAGCAAGGTCAATCACCCGCATTTTACCAGGCTAACTACCCAGAACATCCAGCTTTATTTGGTTTCTTAACTTGGAAGGTAATTCAGGTAGTTGGGTTAGACCATGTATATCGTACTTGGTGGTTTTTAGCATTACTGATATTATTTGGTACTAGCTTAACTGCTTGTTCTTTTACCCGACAGTTACCAGCCTTAAAAGCAGCCCAGCGCTGGAAATATTACGACGAACCACGGCAATTTCAAAAGTTAGCTTTAAGTGCAGAACTAGATACTGGTTCCCTCGATTCTCTCAGCCAAATATTACAGAAACGTCGCTATAAAATTTTTCCAGATCAAGAAAAAGAAAATCTCCTATACGCCCGTAAAGGAATAGTCGGACGCATTGGGCCAATTATTGTTCATATTGGCATCGTAGCTATTCTTATCGGGGGAATTTGGGGGGCGATGACTGGGTTTTTGGCTCAGGAAATGGTTGCTAGTGGCGATACATTTCAAGTGACAAATATTGTCGATGCTGGCCCTTTAGCAGCAAAAATCTCGAAAGATTGGTCTGTGCGCGTCAATCGTTTTTGGATTGACTATACACCATCTGGCGGCATCGATCAATTTTATTCGGATATGTCTGTCTTGAATAAGCAGGGGGAGGAAATTGACCACAAAAAGATTTTTGTCAACGAGCCTCTGCGCTATCATGGCATCACTTTCTACCAAACTGATTGGGGAATTGCGGGTGTTCGCGTCCAATTTAACAATAGCCCGGTTTTTCAGCTACCAATGGCGCAATTGAATACCAACGGCCAAGGGCGCATTTGGGGAACGTGGGTTCCTACGAAACCGGATTTGAGTGAGGGTGTCTCTTTATTAGCCAAAGACTTGCAAGGGATGGTACTAATTTATGATCCCACAGGCAAACTCGTTGATACTGTCCGCGCTGGGATGTCCACTCAAGTAAATGGCGTAAAGCTGAAAATTCTGGATATCATTGGCAGCACTGGCTTACAAATAAAAGCCGATCCAGGTATACCAATTGTTTACTCAGGGTTTGGTTTACTAATGCTGGGTGTGGTGATGAGTTACTTTTCTCACTCGCAAATATGGGCATTACAAAAAGGCGATCGCTTGTATGTGGGTGGCAAAACTAATCGCGCCCAAGTTGCTTTTGAACAAGAGGTTTTGGAGATTTTAGATCGGCTGAGTTCACAGCCAAAAGGTGAGGAGAAAGAGGCGGCGATTGAAGTTTAAACACTTTAGGGGCGCATTCGAATTAGCGTTCGCGCAACGTCTCGCAGAGAAGGAAATCGTAGAGGAACGCAGAGGATTACTTTGCGTTCTTTTGCGTTAGCCTATGCGTATCTATGCATTTCAAAGTTATTTACAATTAATTACGCCACTTCCACAGCTACAAATTGGAAAATTACTAGAGGTATTTATTAAATATTGGAAAAAAAGATTTCTATGTCTGCTCAACTTCAATTCAAGGGACGCGTTTACCTTCTACCGTTAATTGCTATCTTGTTGAATATTGCTTCTTGCACTGCCAATAATCGAAACATCAACCGTGTTTCTCTTGTAGGTGCTGGGGCAAGTTTTCCCGCACCTTTGTACGAACGCTGGCTTTCAGATTATAACCAGCAAAATCCCAATATAGAAATTAATTATCAAGCGATAGGAAGCAGTGCTGGAGTGCAACAACTCATTGAAGGTACTGTGGACTTTGCAGCTAGTGATGTAGGAATTACAAATGAACAAGCAGCTAAGATAAAACGGGGAGCGATCGCTTTACCCATAACTGCCGGTTCTATTGTACTAGCTTATAACCTTGCCAAATTACACCAGTCGCCTCAAGTCAATCTGTCAACTGGTTTAAAACTACCACGCCAAGTTTACGTAGATATCTTCCTCGGAAAAATTACGAATTGGAATCATCCCAGAATAGCCGCAGCTAATCCAGGGGTAAATTTGCCCAATTTACCGATTCAGGTTGTACACCGAACTGATGGTAGTGGGACTACAAGTGTATTTACGCAACATTTAAGTGCGATAAGTTCAGAATGGAAAAGCAAAGTTGCAGCAGGTAAATCTGTAGCATGGCCAGTAGGAATTGGTGGAAAAGGTAACGAAGGTGTCACCGCCTTAATTCAACAGATTCCAGGAGCTATTGGCTATGTAGAATACGTCTACGCCAAACAAAATAAACTTCCTATGGCTGCTTTGGAAAATAAATTTGGTAATTATATTACACCGACACCAGAATCTGTAGCTGAAACCTTAGAGGCAGTGAAATTACCCGCTGATAACTTGATTGCTTTTATCACCGATCCTAAAGATGCCCAGTCTTATCCCATCGTTACTTACACCTGGCTTTTAACTTATCACCAATATCCAAACCGAGTCAAAGCTCAAGCGCTGAAAAACTTTATTGATTGGGCTGTGATTGACGGACAAAAATCCAGTTTGGAACTGGGATATATCCCTTTGTCTCAAAAAGTTGTGCTTCAAGTGCAATCTGCTGCAAAGAAGATTGGAGAATAACTAATAGTCTGTCAAGTCAACAATGCTTAGAGTATTCCAAGTTTTAGAATCTTTCTCCTCTCTGCGTTCTCTGTGCCTCTGCGGTTCGTTCCCTTATCCCTCAAATTTAATGAGACAGACTACTATTTTTTAGTTTAGAGTAGGCGATCGCGTTATTTGATCAACCTGAGTAAAAAGTCCTGATTTTATTCGCCTAGCGTCTCGTAGAGAGGACTTTAGTCCTCACTACAAGCCAAAGTTTTTATTATGGATGCTTATGATGACGCACTTCAACCACGGTATGTACATTACCGCGAGGCGTGAAATCTGCTTTCACAGTGGCTTCCAACGGATCGCAAGCAGCTACAAAATCATCCAAAATTTGATTGGCAGATTCTTCGTGGGAAATATAGCGATCGCGGTAACTGTTAATGTAAAGTTTAAGCGCCTTCAATTCCACTACTCGTTCATCAGGTATATATGTAACGTAAATTGTCGCAAAGTCAGGATAACCAGAAAAAGGACATTTACAAGTAAATTCCGGCAAAGTAATGCTAATGTCATATCGCCTCCCCACACGCGGATTCGGAAAGGTAATTAGTTTACCTTCTGCAATCTCGCGTTCGCCATACTTCATTTCTTGGCTTGCCTGGGTTACACTTTCAGATAATTTGTCAGTTGTCATTTGTCATTAGTTATTTTACTTATCTTTACGCCCTTTTAGTAATTTTATTCCTAACTCCCCATTCCCCACTCAATACTCTTCCTTCTCCCAGTCTGGACAATTTTCATCTTCACAACCGTGGGGATGCATGGCACAAACTAACAAATTACCACTATAAACTTGACCGTGGTAGTGAGTACAACCAATACAGGCAGGATTTTTTTCAGATGTGGGTTCAACTGAATAAGGAAAACCTGGATCTATATCTGTTACAATGTCTTCCAGTTCCCAGTAAGCTTCAAACATTGGTTCAGTCAAATCCTGTAAATACTGATCGACTTCAATGGCAATGTTAGGGACTTGCTCGGTGATTTCTTCCGTTAGCTCAAAAAAAGCGTCTACCATTTCACTCATTCCCAGGAAGAAACGCTCTACTTCATCAGCTACTGTTTCAACGATCTCTACTAAATCTTTTTGCCACTGTTCCATAAACTTGACACCTTTGCAGGCTATAAACAGGACGCTTTGTGTTTTCTGGCTTAAAGAGCTAGAGTACACACTAAGCAATGTATCTTATCAAGTTTCTATCTGAAGTGCCATGTCAAACTGCCACTTCTTACTAATATTTCGATCAAACAATTTTTTTTATTGATCGCGTTGCAATCTTTTTAACTCGTTTTGCAGGTCTAGCACTTCTTGCCGTAATTTTTCCGTGTTATCATCACTTGATCCCTCTTTCACCGTTGGTTCTTCATCTTCCTCTAAAATTTCAATGCGGCGAGGTTCTGAAGGAGGCCTTTTCTCAGAGCTTTCAGCAGATGGTTGGGATTGTTGGGCTTGCTTCATCATATCTTCAACGAAGCGGCGGGCTTCTTCTGTGTTCATTTCGCCCTTTGCGACCATTTCATCTGCCAGTTTTTGGACTTGCGATCGCACTTCGGCTAATTTTCCCCCTGCTTTCTCACCTGCGTAAGAAGCTAATCCAACACCGAGGTAAAAAGCTTTTTGAACAATATCTCCAAAACCAGCCATTCTCCCTGACCGCTCCTACAAATAGGGCGACCCGGAGACTACGCCTATCACAAGCCTCCCGTGTTGCTGCTACCTTCCGGTTCTGACAAGATTTGGGTGTTGCGATCGCATAGATCCAGGTCTTCTAAAAGCATAACATTAAAAGTCAGTAATGTGTGTGTTATTCCATAACAATCCGCCATTCATAAAGCTGAAAGTTGACGCAGCCGTGTTTCACCAATGGGTCATTAGCTACAATTGCTTCTGCTTCCTCCTTTGAGGCCGCCTCAAAGAGTAACATTCCGCCTCTTTGCTCTGCCCAATAGCCTGTTCGCGCTTTGTGTCCTTTAGCAATCAAATCCTGAATGTAGGCTTTGTGGGCAGGTACATATTGGTCAAAGGTAGGTTTATCGACTTTCCCTTCTTCAATCTTGACAAACCAAGGCATCTGCTTGTTATCTCCTATTGCTAAGGACTTTCTGCCTCAACCACCTTCGGGTGGCACTATAAAAGTAAGACTGTAATCCTCAGTCTGCTTCATTTAGTTGGCATAGTGATTTCCCAAATTCCTTGATTTCCACCATATTCTATAACATAAATTTTATTGCCGATAATCGCAGCGTCAATGGGATTACTAAAACCTTCAACAATGCGGGTAGCATTCAATTTGTAGTTAGTATTTCCTACTTTAGTTAACTTTAAATGCAGTAGGTCTTGACCAGCATCTTTAAAAGGGCCTGGTAGTGTTTCGCCAGTTGGGTCGCCTGTTGTAAAACTCAGCATGAATCCATCTCTGTTGAATTCTGGACTCATTACTCCTTGTGTATCAAAAACCAAGCCTAAAGGAGAACGGTGTGCTGAAAAAGTGCTTATACTTTGCCCAAGAACACTAGCGTCTTTGATTTTTCCATCTTGAGGATCGCGGAAATTGTCTGCGTCCGGCCCAAAATTAGGAATTGGTTCAATTAAGTTTATAGGCCGAGCTGGAAAGGTTGGATCGTTACGAAAGTAGCCCCTTTGGACAGCGTTAAAATTGGGGCTTAATAAAAGGTCTTTGGTAGGATCATAATTGGGAAATTGTTGTGGGTTGTCTGTTCCGCCAATCCGCCAGGGAAAGCCGTAATTACCACCTGGACGAAGCCAATTTAATTCTTCTGACATGTCGCGATCCGGGCCATTTTCTGTGCCAAATAAATCCCCATTGGGCGCAAAGGTCATATCAAAAGTATTACGTGTTCCTTCTGCAAAAATATAGCCAGCTGTCTTTAAAGCTGCTCGATTGTTTGGAAGAAAAATATTTTTGCCATTAGTAGGAAGACGGAGTATACAGGCGGTTAATCCGACTTCGCGAGTATTAGGATATAGCCCATTAACAGACTGAACCTCACCGTGATCGGTACGAGAACCGCTATTTACATAGATAAAGTTACCATCCGGGCTAACAACCACGCCGTTGAAGCGATGGTCATAGGCTGTTTTGCTTTTGGGATAGCCTGCACTTTTAGCTAAGATAGACCAGACGCGCTGTTCTGTACCCGACTTAATTTCGCCTTTAACAATAATTCCTTTGGTCTGGTTATTCACAAGGTCTGCATTGCCCACCAAATAAATTGTGCCGTTAGGGCCAATAGCCATACCTTGAGTCTCACCTAGATTATGATCGCTAGAGGTGTACAAAAGTGTACTATTAGACAAGCGTAAATTGACTCGATAAATGTCACCATTTTCTTTAAGGTAATAGAGGGTATTGTTTCGTGGATCTTTTACAATCCGAACAGAAGGAGAGACTGATAAGGTATTCGTAATATTGCGAATCTGAATATCAGGACGCAGGGCTTTAGGTGCAGCATTTACTCCAGTTGCACCATAATTTAATAGAACTATTGTAAATAACAGCGTTTTAGCAGCAACAAAGTAGCTTTTGAGAGCAAACTTGCCAATAAATCTGCGTTGCTTTTGGTTGGATGAGTTAATGCTATTCATTATTGCGTTCATAAAAGAGTCAAATGATTTTTGTTGCTAAATATTTTTGAGAAAGGAAACAATTTTAGAGATTCTGGGTTGAAATGAGCAATGGGTACTAGTACCGCAAGGAGGAAGTTAAAATTCAAAAGTCCCAGATAATTCAATACGCTTGGGTTAAGGAAAATTGTAGGTTGGGTTAAGCAAAGCGCAACCCAACAAAGCCCTGAAAATGTTGGGTTTCGTTCCTCAACCCAACCTACACATTTCAAGGTTTTTGGCGCTAACCCAAGCGTATTGCCACATAATTGTATTCCGAGCTTCTTGTGCCATTTGAAATGGTATATTTATTTTTACCGTGCTGTACTAGCTTCTAAATAGTCTTTTGTTAGGGAAGGGAGACACATGGTCGTATCTCTCTAACTAGCAGTAAGAGTATCTTTCAATCAGCCTTATAATGCAGTAATTCCTTGAGTTAACAACGTTCTTATGCCAAACTGACTTCTAGCGTATAAGGAGCAGGGTTGCTATCACTAGAGCCAGAGAAAGTTCCGCCATTTTGGGGGAAGAAAGCATATTTACTCACTGAAATTGAGTAGGTTCCAGCACCCAATGAAGCGGTGATTAATGATCCAAAGTCAGGGCCACTATCGTCGTCACTTTGCAGTAAAATTCCAGCATTGTTAAACAGTCCGATAACTGTATCATCGGTTGTCGCCGCAGTGATAGTCACAGTCCCTGGATTTGCTAGAGAAAATGTAAAAAAGTCGAAATCGGGATTGTCTCCCGGTTGAACTGTTACTAACTCACCTGAGAGATTAACATCTAAGCCTGATGATAGAGAACCTAATTTTTCAGCACTAGCTAGTGTATTGTTTGTAGCTTGTCCAGGATTTTCCGGCTCATAGAAAAGGAAATTGTCACTCTCAAGTTTAAGGTTTAATACTCCTTGCACAATACCTATGATCTCATCTGGCTCTGCTCCAGGTTTGTCTAAAAATATTTGTGTATTGGCTCCAACAGATTGCAAGCGGTAGTTTTCTGGCAAGCCTTTTAGTTCTATTCTATCTTCACTAGTATTGAAGTCAGTAATAGTAGCCAAGTCCCCAAAACCAGCATTCGTAGTGTTTTTATCGTCGTAGAAAACATTTGCAGCGTCCCCAAGGACAAATGTATCTAGCCCAACGTCGCCAGTTAAAGTATCAGTCTCCCCTAATCCAGGTGAAAGGGGACTACCAGGGAAAACACCGATGAGGATGTCGTTTCCAGGCCCGCCATTGACTACATCATTACCAGGCCCGCCCTGTAGACTATCATTGCCCTCGTTACCATTGAGGGTATCATTGCCATTGTTACCATCTAGCGTGTCATCGCCTGCTCTCCCATTCAGAATGTTGTTAGAAGTATTACCAAATACTATGTTATTAAGACTGTTACCTGTCCCATTGATGGCGCTACCTTCCCTCAGTCTCAGGTTCTCCAGATTGGCGCCCAGTTTGTAGGGGACAGAAGACCGGACAGTATCTATTCCTGAATTAGTAGCCTCGGTAATGGTGTCGCTAGCACTGTCAATGACGTAAGTATCGTCGCCTACTCCCCCATTCAAGCTGTCACTACCCAAGCCACCATCAAGTGTGTCATTGCCAATTCCACCGATTAAACTGTCGTTTCCCGTCCCGCCAAATAGATTATCATCACCATCTGCACCATTTAGGGTATCGTTACCAGACAAACTATTGGCATTACCACCATTAGCCCAACCATATATCGTATCATCTCCTGATGTCCCATTTCTGGTGTCAGGATTTGTAGTGCCGAAAATAACTGCCATATTATTATTCCTAAAATGTCTAACTTCGGCCTCAGTCACAGAACTTTTTATAAGTTCAATGTAGATTACTTAAAACTGTAAGTTTAAATACAGTTATTTTTGTTAACCTAATTAATACAAATATTACTTAGAAAATATTAATTATTGATTTGGTTAATTATTGATTAGGCAAATGGTAAGAAATTGGGTGAAAATTGATTTTAATTATTTTCCCATATTTAACTTACCTGTAATTACTTAATTAACATGAACTAAAAGTTACGTCAACTTCTTTACCAAATCTTAAAAATTTAATCTTTTGGATTTCTAATACTGTTAAAAATGGTTATAAATTTTAATTAAGTCTGTGTTGAAACTTCCTGTTTTTTTAGAAAAAGTTGCAATATTTTTCAGATAAATGCAATATTCTCGTTAAGTTAGGTTTCAATATCGTTGTTATTTTGTAAAATTAATATTTTTCTATTAAAGAAATACATTTAAGAATACATAAGTTAAAGTTATATATTGTCAAGAACGTTTTCGAGCTTAATAACACTTAAGCTTTACATAAATTTTATATAGTAGTCCGCTTTAATTTTTGAAATTATTTGCGTATACAGGGAGTAGGGATTGGGGAAGAAGCCTTTTCAAGGTGTGATGAGAATGAAATAGCCCTGCTTGCTTCTGACTTCTTCTCAATACAAAATTGACGATTCCCACAAGACTTATGTGTAAATGGTAGCAAAGGTTCTGGGTATTACTACATCTGTACTGTAGTTCATAAGTAATTGGCTTCCACCTTGCTTCCCAGGATGACGCTAGCTAAACAAGCGATTAAACTATGGATAACATCAAGGAATTGTTGTTTTTAGCACCACTTACATAAATTTAGTTGCATTGTTACATTTAAAATCTCATTCTGCTATATAAAAAACCTATTATGTCAGTGTATCAAGGAAGTTGTGGGGAGACCACCGATTTAATTATTGGTGTTCACAACCAAGAAAACCTCGAATTACAAGCAAATTCTGCTCCTGTGGGTGCTCTTGCCACAAGACAAGGAACTTTTTCTACGTTTCTTGCTCCTCTGACTCAAGATACTTTTAAACAGGTCGTTCAGGATGTCGAGCAAAAATTACAGATTGTTCATCAAACCCTGTCAATGCTGGATTCTCAGGGATTTGAAACTCTTCTGCAAGAAATGTTGCATTCGATTACCTTGAAAACCGGGGAATTACTGGGGGCAGACCGGACGACGATATTTTTATTGGATGAAGAAAAACAAGAACTCTGGTCGATTCTGGCTGAGGGGGAGGGCGATCGCTCTTTAGAAATTCGCATCCCCGCCGATAAAGGCATTGCTGGGGAAGTCGCCACCTTCAAGCGAGTTATTAATATTCCCTTTGATTTTTATAACGATCCGCGATCGCATTTTGCCCAAGAACAAGAAAAAAGAACTGGCTACCGCACCTACACCATGCTGGCTTTGCCATTATTGAATGAACATGGACAGTTAGTTGCGGTAGTGCAATTATTGAATAAATTAAAATGTGGGAATAATCCCGATGTTCCACTTGCAGAGCGCATTGATACCAAAGGTTTTATCTGTGGTGACGAACAATTATTTCAAGAATTTGCCCCATCGATTCGCCTCATTTTAGAATCCTCGCGCTCTTTTTATGTAGCCACTCAAAAACAAAGAGCAGTGGCGGCGCTGATGAAGGCGATCAAGTCTCTATCTCAAAGCAGCCTCGACTTAGAAGACACCCTGAAGCGGGTGATGGATGAAGCCAAGGAACTGATGAATGCCGATCGCAGTACACTATGGTTAATAGACCGCGATCGCCATGAATTATGGACGAAAATCACCCAGGATGATAGTTCAACTAAGGAGTTACGAGTCCCTGTAGGTAAAGGCTTTGCTGGTATAGTAGCGGCTTCTGGCAAGAAATTAAATATTGCCTTTGATTTGTACCACCATCCTGATTCTGATACTGCCAAACAACTCGATCAGCAAAATGGCTATCGCACCTGTAGCTTGCTTTGTATGCCAGTATTTAACGCCGATCAACAACTGATTGGCGTTACTCAATTAGTAAATAAAAAGAAAACAGGTGATTTTCCACCTTATAATCCAGTTGATTGGCCCAAAGCTCCTGACTGCTTCCAAGCTAGCTTTGACCGCAACGATGAAGAGTTTATGGAAGCTTTTAATATTCAAGCGGGAGTAGCGCTGCAAAATGCCCAGTTGTTTGCCACGGTTAAGCAACAAGAACAAATGCAACGGGATATTTTGCGTAGTCTTTCCAATGGAGTAGTTTCCACTGATAAAGCCGGGTTAATTATCGCCGCCAATGAAAGTGCCAAGCGGATGCTAGGACTGAAGGCAGAAGATCGTTTAGAAGGTAAATTAGTTACTGATGCGATCGGCATCAAAGAAGGTGACTTTAGCAAGTGGTATCAGGATGCTTTACATGCAGCCGACTTAAAAGGCCGCCAGCAATATTATCCCGATCGCACACTCCTAACTACTGGTACAGAACAGCACAGTATCAATTTATCCATTAACACAATAGCTGATGCTAGCGATCAAGAGCAAGTCCGGGGGGCGCTGGTAGTGATGGAAGATATCAGTGATGAAAAGCGGCTCAAGAGTACGATGTACCGCTACATGACCCAGGAATTAGCCGAAGAATTGCTGAAATTAGATGACGCTAAACTAGGAGGCGATCGTAAAGAAGTTTCGATTTTATTTTCCGATATTCGCGGCTACACCACTTTAACGGAAAACTTAGAAGCAGAAGAAGTGGTGAGTATGCTTAATGAATATTTTGAATCAATGGTGGAGGCAGTTTTTAAACATAAAGGCACTCTTGATAAATATATCGGCGATGCGATCATGGCTGTGTTTGGTTCTCCCTTACCATTAGAAGAACACGCTTGGATGGCAGTGCAAACAGCCTTAGAAATGCGCCATCGTCTGCACGAATTTAATCAACGTCGCTATAGAGATGATAAGCCTAAAATCAAGATCGGCATTGGCATCAATTCTGATACCGTGATTAGTGGGAATATCGGCTCTAGTAAGCGGATGGAATTTACTGCCATTGGCGATGGCGTTAATCTTGGCTCTCGATTAGAAAGTGTCAGTAAACAATATGGTTGCGATATTATTATTAGCGATAACACTTTTAAGCCATGCCAAGATCAGATTTGGGCTAGGGAACTAGATTACATTCGTGTTAAGGGTAGAAACGAACCAGTAGCCATATATGAATTACTGGGTTTGCGTTCCAACCCGATTGAAAGCGAAAAATTGCAAGTAATTGAGCATTATCACAAAGGGCGCGAGTATTACCTCAAGCGCCAGTTTTCCTTTGCTAGAGCCGAGTTTGCCAAAGTTTTGGCAGTTGATAACTATGACAAAGCTGCTATGTTGCATCTATTGCGTTGTCAGCATTGGTTACAGTCATCCCTAACAGAATCAGATTGGGATGAAGGTGTGTGGACGTTTCAGGAAAAATAACTGGTCAACTGCCCCACCGACTTTTCAGTTGGGGCTTGTACCAGAAGGTAATGTGGAGCATACTAGATTACGCTTTAGATGCGGATTGGTATCACTCTATAAGCTCGCCCATATTAAAATCTATTCTTATCCAACCTTTGAGTCTTCGTAAGTTGTCGAGAATGAGTAAGGGAATCTGCCAGTGATGTACCATCAGGAAGGGTAAGGGATCGCTCACCTCAAAAATTGCTTCTTTCCCCCGCTTGATGTTTCTTAACCAGGTTTGCAGTTGCTTAAACGATCTAATTTCATTCAGCCGCCAAACTTCGTGGTATAGCCAGTAAGTTGGCTTACTATCAGCAAGAGGTTGCAAAGATTCAGCTAGAGGCTCTTTACCAAGATAGGCATCCGCTACTCCTGGATGATTGTAAAACATAGTAATGGCGGAGTGAGTACGGGGGTTACACTCAATCGCGTAAACAGTTCCGTCTTCTGCTTGGATGAAGTCAAAGGAAAGTTGCCCGGTTTTTCCCAGTTCTTTGGTAAAATGACTCGCCCATTGCATAATTTCTGGGCGATCAACGTTTTCGTAGTTGACTTGAAAGGCGGATGATTCACAGCAGCAGTACATTCTTGACTCTCCATCTCGCGCGGTAGTGTGAGTACAGTATTCCTTTCCAGGGATAAATTCCTGCATAATCCAAGGATTTTTCTCACTGATCGGCAGACTATTGACAAATGCTGCTATTTCTGATGGTGTATCGCAAGGTAGCTTGGTGAGATTCAAGCGACGTATTTGATCGTAGGGGATGCTTTTAAGAATGTATTTGCGCTTCTCCTGAGAAAAGTCAAAGTTGATTACTTGTTCGGGATCGGTAATTTTGAAGGATTTGGGGACAGATAAACCGAACGATCGCGCTGTTTCAGAAAAGGCAAACTTGTCATCCAGGATCTTTATGACATCAGCATCGAAGTGGAAAAACTCTACAAAGTCTGGTAATGGTGGCTGGCCTCGATCGTAGTGAATGACGGAAAAAATCGCTACCGGGATAAAAAAGTCGATCTTTTCTGTTTTAGCGATCGCGTGTAGGCTTTCAACATAGCCTTCTAAGTCTTTGCTTGGATCGGGAACGGTATAAAAGCCTGCAACAGAGTTAGAATATTTATTACCACTTGACCAGAATTTCTCAATGTCAATTATAATAACCCGATGCCCAGCAGCATGAAATGAACGCGCTAGCTGAAGGGTTTTAGTCATTCTCGCGCCACCAATCAAGATATTTTTGGAATTGGGGTTGACTACAATTGACTTACCGAATGGTTGCTTAACAAAGTTCCACAGTAGCGATGTTAAGACAACAATGCAGTTTAAGGGAAATGCCAGTGCTAGTAATACAAGAGTGCCCAAGTTTTGGAACACTACAAAAATATGCTTTCTCATAGTTAGAATTTTGACATGATAGTGGAATCAGTGGCTGGTGCATAGGAAGAGGTTAGAACAATTCGCAATTCGCAATTCGCAATTACGTTTTGCGTTAGCGAGTCTGCGAGCGTCCGGGGATTTAGACCCCGACCCAAAACGCGCTGCCTGTGGAGGCAGGGGACTTAAACCCCCCAAAGTTCGTTAAAGAGACAAGGAGATGCGATCCTGCTCTTGCTTCCTTTTTAATGATTTAATTCATTAAGTCTTCATTCGTGAGCAAGCCAATAAATAGGCTTATTATCACTCAGGGGTTGCAGAGATAGAGGTTTTATATTTTATGTCTTCTCCAAACTGTATGAGTTTGCCGATGCAAAAATCAATCCTCACCCAAGTTCTTAAGGAGCGCAAACTATCGAGTAATAGTAAAGGAATGTACCAGTGATGTACCATTAAGAACGGTAGTGGGTCGTTTACTTCAAAGATTGCATCCTTTCCTCGCCAAATATTTTTAAACCACTTTTGCAACTGCTTTAACGATCTAATTTCATTAAGTCGCCAAAGTTCGTGATAAAGCCAATAAGTAGGTTTACTATTACTCAGGGGTTGCAGAGGTTCAGATGGAGGCTCTTTACTAAGATAGGCATCCGCTAAACCTGGATGGTTGTAATACATTGTAATTGCCGAGTGAGCGCGAGCGTTGCACTCGATCGCATAAATCGTTCCATCTTCCGCCTGAATGAAGTCAAAAGAAATTTGTCCAGTCAGTTGTAGTTCTTTGACAAAATGACTCACCCACTCTTTAATTTCTGGGCAATCGATGTTTTCGTAATTGACTTGAAAAGCAGATGATTTGCAGCAGCAGTGTACCGTTAATTCACCATTTCTCACCGTACTATGAGTACAGTATTCTGTTCCGGGAATAAACTCTTGCAATATCCAAGGGTTATCTTTACTAATTGGCTTACTTTTAACATGAAGCGCCATTTTTTCGGGAGACTCCATTGGTAGCTTAGTCAAATCCAAGCGTAAAACAGAGTCATAGACAATACTTTTGAGAATGTACTTGCGCTTTTCGTTGGCAAAGTCGAATTTAAGAACTTGTTCGGAATCTGTAATTAGAAAGGTTTTCGCAACAGATAGCGACACTGAGCGGGCAATTTCTGCAAAGGTAAACTTGTTATCCAGCATACTCATTGTATCAGCATCGAAGTGGAAATTTTCACAATAGCCTGATAACACTGGCTTGCGCTCCGAGTCGAAGTAGCTGGCAGCAAAAATACCTACCGGGACAAAAAAATCTATGTTTTCTTTTTTAGCGATCGCCCGCACGGCTTGAGTATAGCCTTCTAAGTCTTCTTGCGAGTCAGGAACTATGTAAAAGCCAGCCACAGAGTTAGAAAATCGATAACCACTAAACCAGTATTTGTCAAGATCAAATAAAATGACTCGATGCCCAGCAGCGTGAAACGATCGCGCCAGTTGAAGGGTTTTGGTCATTCTACCACCACCGATCAAGATATTTTTAGGATTTTTGTTCAAAACCACAAGATTAGCATTCGATCGGCTGAAAAAATTCCACAGCAGCGATGCAAGTACAACGGTGCAGTTAAAGGGAAATGCGATCGCTAGTAATGCAAGAGTACCCAAATTTTGGAATATGGCAAAAATCTTCTCCCTCATAGTTGTAATTGTGACATGATATATGCTTAGTTGACTCAAATAATCTACATTCGAGTTCTATTACTTGTCGCTAGTGAAGACCTTGTGCTATTCCAAGTCAGAAAAAAGCTAAAAAGGTGATTTGCCGGACATTAGATCGCGCTCAACGCTTCATTGATTGCCGTCATAAATAACTCATTTAAAGGAATTCCGGCTGCGTTCGCCGTACAGGCAATCACCGCGTTATGGTCAAAAATACAAAACAATCCGGCTTCTAAGAACCAAGGTTGTCCCTGTGGGTCGATTCGGAAGTCAAATAAACTATAATGGCGACAGCCCAAAGCCAAATGACACTTTTTAACTTCTTGCTGAACCTTTTGGACGATCGGATCGTTAATATCTACAATCCAACCTGGGACATAATTTTTAGCAGTTGAATCCAAGTCGCCCTCGATTGGAATTTTGAATTTGTCAGTATAGCTGCGAATGGGTCTGGTTTGCGCGTCTATCTGATACTCTTCAAGGGGTAAACCGATTAGCTCCCCATCTTTGACAATAGCGCCGCATCTGACTTCTCGACCGGCTTCAATGAATGTTTCTACAATTACTTCATCTGCAAATTCAAATGCTTTCTTCAAGGCAGCGTCAAACTCACTCTTTTCTTTGACTAAGGACACTCCTAAAGAGTTGTCGGCATTTGCGGGTTTGATGACTACTGGAGGTTTAATTGTCGGAACGTCTCCTTGGCGGAGCAGTTCTCCATTCGGCACTTTCACCCCTGCTGCTGCGACAATTGCTTTGGTTCTGGCTTTGTGGGCCGTTATTGCCATGACATCGGGAGTATTGCCTATATAAGGGATCTTAAGCAAGTCGAATAGGGCCCGGTAGTCAGTCATTCCAGGCAGACAAAACATTTGTGGCAACATAAGGTCAATGTTTTGCGCTGTTATAAACTGTATGGCATCTGATAGAGGCATCGGTTTAGCGACAGCAATATCTTCTGGACTGAGAGAGGAAGGAAATCGCCATTGGCCATCAACTGTGATGTATGCAATCAGAAAGTCATAGAGCGATGGATTTGCC
The DNA here is from genome assembly GCF_036919495.1 of Nostoc sp. GTDB lineage: Bacteria > Cyanobacteriota > Cyanobacteriia > Cyanobacteriales > Nostocaceae > Nostoc. Next base: position 9,475 of record NZ_JBALBZ010000195.1, on the reverse strand, counting down.
GTAGCTAGCAGACAGCTTTCGGCGTAATTGCGTGACAACTGACAGTAAAAATCATTGTATGCAGATCCAACTAAATGAAGAATACGAAGTACTGGCATGATTCATCTTCTTAAGTACTGTTGTATTTTGTATAACAACTGCGATCGCAAAAAATAGCTTAAGAAGAGATGAGGAAGCAAGCGGAAATTATTCCTTCTTATCTTCTTCATCTCTCTGAAATTTAAGCCAAGGCTTAGACTTCTCTGCTGATCTCTCGATTACACAACTCGTCTAATCAGCGTTATACCATCTCGGATGGGTAACAGAACTTGCTCCACACGAGGATCGGCGGCGACAATACGGTTGAACTGAGCGATCGCTTCACCGTTGGCGGTGCGTTGTTCGGGTGGTAAGTAAACTTGTCCCTGCAACAACGTGTTATCCACGCAAATTAAACCGTCGGGAGTCAGTAAGCTACTATCCAAAATGGTCTGGAAGTACTCTACATACTCTTTTTTATCCGCATCAATGAAGATCAGATCGAATACTTCATTTCTGGCAACCAGCTTGTGGAGTGTCTCTAGGGCAGGTGCTACTTCCACAACAATTTTGTCGCCGTGGGGAGACTCACTAAAGCAAGCTTGAGCAAATTCAGCAACGTAGGGATCTACTTCGCAACCGATAAGTTGCCCATCACTTGGTAATGCTTCTGCCATTGCTAAGGCTGAATACCCTGTAAACATTCCTACTTCTAGAATGCGCTTTGCTTTGGTGATATGAACAAACATTTTCAATGTCTGTCCTTCTAGATGTCCTGAGAGCATCTCTTGCTCTAGTTGACGCACTGTTTCCCCATCGCTGAAGCGTTTGCTCCAGTCTTCAATGCTGGTTTTTTGCGCCAATGCTGTCAATGCACTCGATTCGGGGGTGGTGTAATCATCCAAGTAGGGATCTAAACCCACCGCTAATTGAACACCCTGCCGCAAAGAATCTAATATCTCTACGGGAATCTTGTTCTCTTCTGCTAATTTGAGGGTTTGCTGTAGCTGCGCTACTAAGATGCTGTGTGGCGTTATCGGTCTAGCTGTTTCTCGTCCTAAAACACTCGTCATATTTTCACACCCCTACTAGCTTGGCTTCTTGATCTTCAATATATGCGTCAATACCTTTTCCGCCACGGGGGTATTTAGCACAAAGACGTTTGTGTTCAGCTAAGGCAGCATCAAGTTCTTCACGAGTCAAATCGTTGGCAAAGAAGCACTCACCAATAGGACGAGGCATGGCTGCGCGTTGTTTGCCATCTCGTGTCAAGCTTATAGACTGGGTGGCATACCAGAGCAAATCCCCATCTAGTAGAGGATGATCGAGTGATAAACCGATACGACTCATCAAGTCTAGGATGCGATCGCGCTCTTCTGTGGGAATATAGCCCCGTTGTGCTGCAATGGTTGCAGACAAAGCCATATCTATATTGACTGCATGACCATGATATAGGGGTATCTGAGGTGCTAATTCTAGAGTAGGACTCCAAGTATGACCGTAGGCAATGACGCGATCTAGGTCTATTTCATGCAAGTTAGGAGTTTCTAACTCCAACATGGTTTTGATTGCCTCATAGTTGACTTTATGAGCAATCTCTTTAATTTCCGGTGTCGCATTCACATGTCCAAAGTGAGTGGAAAGCAGTTCTTCGCCATATTCGTATAGCAGTTCAAAGACTTCAGAGTTAGAAACTACCGCAATTTTTACCAACTCTGCCATCCCATTACGAACTTGAGCCGTTGGCAAGGTTTTCAAAAATGAGAAATCTAGGATCACTTTTAAAGGTGCATGATATGCTCCCAAGCGATTTTTTTCCTTACGATGATTAACTGCTACCTTAATCGCTACACCTGCATCGATTAAACCAATCAACGTGGTAGGAATGCGAATGTAGTTACTCTTGCGACGGTAAGAAGCGCAAGCAAACCCAGCCACATCAGTAATTAGACCACCACCGACGACTAAGACTGGTTCTTTACGAACTAAGCCAAAGTCGGAAAAAGCGTCAACAATTTTTTCAAACGTTGCCAGGGTTTTAGCTGTCTCTGTAATAATGATCGGAAATACTGTCAGTTCAATGTCATAGTGTCTAAAATATGACTTGATCTGATCGCCATAAAGTTCATGGACATTGGCATCAATTACAGTTAGACAGCGACCAAATTTTGCATAGCTATCTGCTATTTCTCTGTTTTTAATATCAAATGCACCGTTCACATAGACAAGGCTAAAATCGATTTTTTCGTAACCTTGGACGTGAAACGCAGATTCTGTAGCTTCAAATGATGCTTGAACTTTATTCATGTGTGTTGACCTTATTCCAATTAAAAAACTGTGAGATTTCGGTAAGAATTCCGATTTACCCTAATCTATGCCAGCAACAGATAATGCTCTTTATCGTTTGAGATTAGAGACATGATTAAATGAGCTTTCAATAAAAAAGCTTACTTATATTTCTGACTGGCAATGTTATTAAATAACATCATTCATTGGAGTAAATTCTGTAAGTGGGCTAGTCTCTAATTTAAGATAGCCTCTAAACTAGTCAAATAGTCCCTCTAGCAAGATTTCGCCATAATACTTACTTGCATTCTTTCTTTCGAGATTATTGACTTTAGTGAGAGGAAAATTTATCTTAATTGAGATTTATTCCACTATAGTTTATTAGTGGCTTTCCAACTGTACGATTCCGCAAAAATTCTAGCCTAGAAAACTTATTGTATCGTTGATCTCCAAGCTTAAATTTGAGATTAGAACCCTGATTAATCGTTAGTTCGCTGTTTTTTACCATTAGTATCAAACCTTATATCGCTAAACTCGTTTATTTTATTTGCTTCAGAATAACAGTGGACTTTTAGGAAGTTTATCTGAATTTTTATTAACTCCACGATGTTTATCTTTAGCAACTTTCCAACCATTAGACTTTGCAAAAATCCTATTTTAGTAAACTAATCATATTATCTATCTCCAGGTTGACATTTTAGATTCCAGCCATGATTAATTCTCAGCTAGCTGTTTTTTAGTTTTAGTCTTAAAACATAAAATGGTTAAAAACGAATATGACTCATTACACTCTATTCAGAATCGCAGTAGAATTCTTTTTTCATTCAATCAAGTTAATACTTAGTATTCAACATAACTACTTTGGTAACTCCTAAAAATTCAGAAGTTAAAAATATCTGAGTTATTAGTAACAAAACTTTAACTTTATTTAAAGAACGGTTATCTCTTAAAAATTTCTAAGTTTGCTTGAATTGCTCTTTAAAGTTCTAAATTAGACTATTTTAGCTTAATTTAGCTAATAATTTACCAAATGGTAAATTAAAATTGCAACACAAATCATAACATTAGACCATAGAAATCATAACATATGTAAATATATTTAAGTCAATCCACCATGCGAAGTGTACTGTATAACAATATTTTTTTAAAAAGTATGTCGAAAGATAGATATTTTCTAGAGAAGATGAAATTAATTCATTTGAATGTGATATTATCGAGGCTTTGCAAAATTAGTCTTGTTTAGAATCAAAATCTCTACTAGACTGGCTGGGGTTGCATAGTTGCAGGATGATTTAGCAACTTCCAAAATTCTCCCCCTGCTTCCCGTGTAACGCCAGCTTGCCCCAATTTATCTCACCGTTCTGCAACGCCTGAATGTATACATATATTGATATTGAAATTTTTTTGCTGACTTACGGAAGCGACAGTGGATGCTTCAGAAAGCAGAAGGCTGTAACAAATTAAGGATTTTGGCAATCAGTCTGTGTATCAATTTAAACTTAAATTTATCATTCCAGTTGCCGCGATCGCTTAACTAAGTCGGCGGAGAAATTTATAAATAGTAAAATTTGTACTTAGTAATAAAAAGTTTTATTTAAAACATGATTTACTGGATTAAGAACAAAGGTACTAGATTCTAAAATACTAGTAATGTATAAGTAAATTGATTTTGATTCTCAGCTATTTGCCATGAAATTTAATCAAGAGGTAGTTACAATTCACTGTGTACAACTTTGACAACTGTCCACAATAGTGTTGCATGTCTCAAGCTCATGGTAATATTATTTTACTGTCAGGAGATATTATTTTATACATAAAGTTTCAAACATGCTGAAACAGTTAGTTAGGTGCGCTACCTTCAAAAAAGAAAAATTATTTAAACCACCAAGGAAATCCACAAAAGCGCCAATGTGCCAAGCACAGAGCTTTTAAAATTCCGCTTATATAAGGTACTAAATAGCTCACAAAGTCCTCTTTGATAAATCATTAGAGCTAGCTAAGAACGTATAAAACCCTTTTGAAATGGCAAAAAATTAGACAAGAGTAAATATAAAAGTTTAGACACTAAGTCAGTTGTTTTTCGTGTATGTAAAAATATCGAAAAGCCAAATTTGTCTTGTCAAGAAGACATTAATATTGTGTGTTTTATTTAGATATTGATTTCTCTTTGTGGGTAGTTACCTATACAAAATCCCGATTTCATTGTCGAAAACTTAAGCTACCTCGACCAAATGAGGGAAACACTTAAATCTAAAAAATGATTTAGGACTGCTAGATCAATCTTGATTTAGTAATGACTCGATTCTTAACAACGTCAGCAAAAGTAACAGGAAAAACATGAATATTATTGTTCGTTTGGTTGGAGCGATCGCTCTCCAAATATCTGCGATCGCTACGATGTCTACTATGGCAATGGCTAATGACAAGACACCACAAGTCTATACCCAGGAGACTCTTGCTGCTTCTCTACGGAAAACAACGCAGAAGATTTGCTCTTTAGATCCCATTGATAATTTATTACCTCCAGTACAAACCAAGGCAAGTAATTCTTTGCTTTCTTACCTTGCTGAACAGGGTTTTATACAGAATCAAGAGGGTTCTTGGGTCTGTTATGTGAACGATCCTAAAAAAGAAGGGCGTTACTTTACCCTATTTAAGGTTAAACAAGTTGATGGCAGGCTCATAGCAAGTTCTTTTCTAGATGAAGGCAGTTTGATTCAGGGACAGGAAAATCGTAGTTTGGACTTCTTTATGATGCTCATTAAGCGTCATACGAATACTAGCCCAGAGAACCGTCAAGGTATACACAGGTATTTAGAAGCCTTTGTCTCCTTAGTAAAAGAAGGCAAAATCAAACCTACACGTCGTGGATTTCTTTTCGACCAACCCAACCGGGGATTGGTCTTATATCACACGCTCTCATCAGGAAATCTCAAAGGTACCGGAATCACAATCAACATTTCTTTACCTAAGAGTTGAATGAACTAGAGAGTAGGGAGTGGGGAGTGTAATGAGTATAGATGGGGATTCAAACCTCACTCAACTCGTAAAGAAATTTTCTCCCAATCCCTAATCCTAGCTAACAAGGATAGGAATGCTGTTTGCAGACTCGGTGAGTCTGCGATCTTGCTGCGACCCATTGGATTTATGGAGCTATTAATATCAACCCCACGGACTGAAAGAGGGGCGTGAACAACCAATGAAATTGCTGTCATTTAGTGGAGGTGCATCTTGCCTAAATCAATCGTTCAAAGAATTGCAATGCCATTCGTAGAGCGTTTGTCTGCGACACGCTACGCGAGCGTAGAAAAGGGGGTTCGGTTTGCGACCATCGTATTCTCATCTGTTGCAGTAGTACTTACTATGTGTGAGTCTAGTTTTGCACAGCTCAATATTGGACGCTATGGTATCCAACCAGGACTGGAGTATGAGTATCTCCAGTACCAAATCAATAACCAGAATCTGAGCCAGATGCGAGTCATTCCTGGATGTGATGTGGGATTTGGTCTGACCTGCAATAAAACTGGATCGGTAATTCAGCGATTACTAGATTCAAACGAGGGGACTAGCTATCAAAACCTCTTGATACGAGCAGCTGGTGGGGAAGAAAACTTCCAGAATTTCGCTAGCTTTTACGGTAACAATCCCAATCTTTCTGAGGTGCCTTACGCCTCATTTTGGAGAAACCAATCCCCCGCAATCATGGATAGTTCTCAATACCTTCTTGGACAACCTGTTGGTCGGAATCCAGTAGAAGGACTCGGACTTGTAACCAAACAGTTCTACTGGTCACCATACTCAGGAACCAATAACTCGGTTAGTCTCCGTAATGGATTACTAGACTTGAAGTTGTCATACGGACGACTACTCTTTGAGGAAGCCTCAAAAATTCCCAACATTAAGGAGCAGATTCAGTCTTTAGGTTTGTCCCCAGAGATGACGAATTTCTATTTGAATAAAATCTCTACAGGCTTGAATGCGTTGAATTCGGGAAATCCAAACCAACTCCAACAGAGGATTTTTGAAGTACTATCCTTTCCATACTCTGAAAATGGTGGGGAACTCGGACGTCCCATTAACGCGATTCCACAGGAATTTAGTCAGCTCTTGGGAGAAGATATCCCAGGAGATATATTGCTGAGTGATAATCCACTAGCATTGGATGGAGAAGTAATGGGCGTTGATACTTCCCCAGCCTCTATGGGAGATGTTTTGGTACAAGACAGTCCTGATTCCTTTCCACTCTGGCCAATATTCGGAATTGGGGGTCTTGCTTTAATTCTGCTTCTACTACTGAATGGCGATAATTCTTCAGCTCAAGCATCTGTTTCATCTGTTTCTTCAGGAAATGCACCTTTGTCTCTCACCAGCACAGGCGAATGCGATCTGACTCCCAGTGGTAATGCTCCCGATCACACACAGATCATTGAGGTTCCGTGTAATGTTACTCCTAAAACCCCTACCGAAGTGAAGAAGGTAGTGGAGCCATCAATGATCAAAGCGCTTTTATTACTAATTGTTCTACTATGCATAGTCGGTTACAAACACCGCTCTTTAAAAATCCGTAATTCATAATTCTTACAGCAGCTTTAATTTCTGTAAGGGTACAGTTATGATCATTGGTGTCAACTTAAGGTAAAAGTCATGTCTTGCTTGGAGCTGAAATTCCAGGCGGGTGAGGAAGCAACAGTTAAGCTATTTCTAGGCTTTTGTTGACACGTATGAGTAATACTGTGCCCCTACAGTGCAATTCTATTTACCTGGCGATCGCTTCGCTTGTAAAAGTATTCAGGACTTACGCAACTGGCAATATTGCGTAGGTTTTGCCTAAAAAATAACTCTAATGTAGGTTAGGTTGAGAAATGTAGACCCTTTCGCGGAGGGTCTGGTAGAATCGTCTTTAGACAACTTTCACTATTCGACTCAGAATTCATTCTGAGGCGGGCTAGATAACGGCTAGATGACAGACAATGAAATAGCCCTGACCTTAGTTGTCAAGTAATTCGAGCAAAAATACTTAAAAAAATAGAATTAATCACTGCCAATGCATGGGGCCATTTACACGCACTCCAAAAGCCCCACCTTCAGCAAAAACCCGCTACTAGATAAGCTGTCAATGCAAAATCATTGCATTCAAAACTTTTGTAATAAATATAACTTACAAAGTCGCATGAGTTTGATGTTCAGAAACTTTTAAAAGTATTTTTGCATATATTTTAACATAAAAACATCTAGTTGTAAGTCCATAATCTAATTTCTCCCCTTGGATATATAACTTAAAAATATAAGCAAAACTCTTGGCAGATATGACTGAAGTTTTATTTTGCTAAACCTATAATTAAACCCTTATAAACATTAGAACTTGATCTACTGAAAAATGTGTAGTGATTTGTTTATTAAAAAACAGATCAATAAACTTAAACCCTAAATATCGTTATCTTCCAAAGTTTTTTGATATTTACATCTCTAATATGGAATATTTATAACTTTGCCGCGATTTAGGTAAAATCAAGTCTTGTTTATAAAATTATGCTGAATTCTCTTCCTCGATAAATGATTATATATTCCTAAAGAAACAGTGTTGTCAACCTAATTTCGATGACACAGTAATAGTCAGGATATATTTCCAAATAACTAGTTAGTAAACTGGCTAGTAAAAATCGAGAGACTAAAGACATATAGAAGAGGTAAATAATATGTATCATTCTCAAATGTTGCCGACAAATGTAGCAACCAATAGTAACTTACATCAAGTAATCGTGAGTGAAGCAACGAAAGATAAAGCACAAACGCATGAATTAACTATTACTGATATAGTAATATCTTTATCTCCTGTTGGCTTTGTAATTAGTTGGATGGTTTTTTTCCTAATATTGCGAAAAATCCAGGCACTTTTAGATTATAAAATGGTATTTCCTGCTAAATCTTTACACAAACTTCCCTGTAAAAAATGTAGCTTTTATTCCAATAATCATTATTTAAAATGTGCGGTAAATCCTTCTATTGTCCTCACTGAAGAAGCGATGAATTGCTCTGAATATTCACCCAGTAAGAAAGATTCTTCCTCCAAAAATCCTTTTGTCTAAATAGAATTATTAATTTGATATTGCACGAGTAACAGAAGTTACATATTAAGTAAGTTCTGTGGCTGGTAACGCCTTGGTTCGGATAGCGATCGCTTGTCTTTTTCCGTCACGTTTATCTAGCTGTACCCTGATTAAGTTGAATTACTAACCAAGTGAGATAAGTACCGAAAGCGCTATATCTTCCTAATGTACCGCAACAGTTGAAGATGATACGTTACTACTTACCCATTATTCAGCTTAGTTTTAATTAATCTGTCTATAGATAGCTGCAATGTTGCGAGCATCATCAATGCCACGATGGTGTGTACCTTTTAATTCTATCCCCAACTCATTGAGAGCCTGTGCCATGCCAAATTTTTTAGACACACCAAGATATTCTGAAAACTCCTCTTTGATATTGATGTGTTCGGAACTAAAAAGATAAGGGAAATTATGAAACGCGCAATCTTGAATAAATTGCTTTTTATCGTAATTGCCCCAAGAACAAAAAATATGATTGGGAAATAAATAAATCCATTCTTTGAAACGAGAAATTGCCTCTATAAATTTTGGTGCTTTGTCAACATCTGGCTGAATAATACTAGTCAATTCGGTACAAAAACCTGTTAGTTGCGGATGTCTCACAGGTTGAATGAATTGCTGAAACTCGGAATCAATTTCCCAGGTTGTTCGATTGAGCATCACTGCACCAATTTCTATAATTTCCATTTCATGGCGGGGAATAGTCCCACTGTCAGAGCATGTAGCCTCTAGATCGACGATTAAATAATAGTGGGATATTTTAATTTCCATATTAGATATTAGTAATAAATTATAGGAATCGTATTTGATTTTTGAAATTATCTACGTGGGCGGGGAGTGGGGAGTAGGGAATAAGGAATTAGGCTTTTCGATCTGTACCGAGCTTTTTCATAAATCAAATATTAGTCCTATATATTTTTATTTAGGGGCATAGGGAATTTAGATTGATGAAAAAGGTTTAACCCAACGAAGGGGAGCATCCCATTTTTGCAGAAATACTGATTCATGAGTGTAGTATGGGGAGAACACAATACTTACTTAAACCATAGGCATGACCCCCGAAG
>NZ_JBALBZ010000194.1:0-7174 GCF_036919495.1 Nostoc sp. | reverse complement strand
TTTTAAATAGTCTAAAGTGGCTATTCGCTCGGCTGAATGTTGCGACCAATCACCAGGGACATTCATCTTTTGTTCAGTGTAGAACTCTTTCATGATATCATTGTAGTGAGCAATGGCTTCATCTTGCTCTGCCAATTTATAGGTTTCCCGGTGGAATACAGCTGACTGAGGTAGGCGCGGCTTAACAACAGGTTGTGCTTCAGGATTGGGATAGCCTACACAAAACCCAAATATAGGGAAGACAAAAGGTGGCAAATTCAATAACGTAGCTACCTCTTGGGTGCTTTTGCGAAGTGCGCCGATATATACTGTTCCCAAACCAATAGATTCAGCCGCTACAGTCGCATTTTGCGCTGCGACTGAAGCATCGACTATGGCTTTAACCAACAGTTCTACGTAATCCAGAGCTACAGGAGTTAGTCCGCGACTTAGGGCAACATGAGCTAGACGACCTAAATCTGCTAACCAAATGAAGAATACGGGAGCTTGGTTAATCCATACTTGATTATTAGCCAGCCTGCATAATTCTGCTTTGCGTTCTTGGTCTTCAACTGCTACTACACTCCAGGTTTGCATATTAGCTGAACTAGGAGCAGATTGAGCAGCAGCAACTAGCCATTCTAGGGTTCCTGGTGGTAAAGGATCGGATAGATAAGACCGGACTGAACGGTGGGCTATTAGCGTTTCTAGAGAATCGTTCCAGTCAATTTCGTGATTGAAGGGAACTTCACCGTAGCGCGATCGCAGTAGTTCTGTAGGATTAGTCATAGTAAGCTTTTGAACCTGAACGCTTTTTGACGATTTCAGAGGGATTACCAACAACGAAAAGGAAGAATCAGAAAATCAGGAGGCTGATTTTCTGACAAAAGTAGAGAGAAAATACTTAATTGCTACGCAGCTAGCTGGGTTTCTCCAAAATCTGAAGTTAGATCGTTCCGAAAAAAAGCAACTCGTAAGGCTAGCCGATACTCAGATGCAGGACAAGTAAGCGGAGTTACCGTATGCCAAGAATTGTCAGAACGTGCGATCGCAACTGAGGAATCACTAAGGGGTAGAATATCTTGGAAGGCAGATTCCGGCTGGGAGTCTTTGAGAATTCGCAAACAGCCTCCCCACTCTACAGACCATTGTTGATTGAAAAATAGCAGATGAGTCAAAACTTTGTTCAGCTCGTCTGTATGAGGGTGATGCAACTGTCCTGAGCTATATCGGCGAAATCCAATATCCATTACACAGTCCTTTAGTTCCAACCCAGACATTTCAGCTATGGCTTTGCGGTAAGAATCTGTCCACAATCCTTCTATCAACTGTCGCCAAACTCTACTCAGGTGTCTCAAGTCATAAGTAAGTCTGCCTTGTGCCATCCGCTCTCGCCAGCGATTATCGCTAGATTTGAGCATCAAGGAAATATCCTCGCTAGTAGCAAGCATCTTTCCCCAAGAATATCCATATCCCTCTCCCTCCGACAGGCGAAACTCTTCGTGGGGAAAACTCGCAGTTAGTTCTAAACTTGCTTCTGGTGAAAGCAGGTTTTTGATCAAAGCCCAATTGTATGGGACTTTTTGCATTGCTGTGGTACGAATGGAATCAAAATTAAGCATGGTAGAAAAAACCTTTAGTAGAATTAACCAATCATGATTACCCTGGACATCAAGTGGTATTGAACTAGGGGCTGGGGACTAGGGACTGGGAAGATTTAGATGGAGATTCAGACCCTAACAGAACTTACTCATATTTTCTTGCCCAGTACCCAGTCCCAGATCCCCCATCCCGATCGCAATAATTTTGTAGGATTTGTCATAGCCAACTTTTGAACTTGAACGCTTTTTTACAATTTCAGAGGGATTACCAACCTCATTGCAAATTTGTTTAGGTGCAAGACAACTCGCTTTACCGATAGCGGTTCTTCACCACTGCTCAAAATAAGTCCAGATCAACCTCTCCAGGATCAAACTGCTTTCCCTGCTGTTTGAGTGATTGTCCTTGGAGACTACGCAACAGGGAGCGGAAAACATCAGTCTTAGTGCGTTGGAACCGCTTGCACTACTGCTCTAGAAGTTGCCGTTCTTCTGGAGACAATTGAAAAGTGATCCATCCTTGCTCTTTTCTCGGCATAGCTATTACCAACATAATTGGTAATATTCTAGCAGTTGGTACAATAACTGCGATGCCTGCGGCGGGCTGCGCCTACGCTAACCAGAGACGGAATTGTGATGCTTTCTTAACCCTCCCGACTCCCCATTAAGTTCACCTTTGGGGAACAAAACTCAGGAGTTCTTCAACAGTGAGACTGCGCTTAACTTTTACTGACTCATGCTTTACAGCATCCAGCACTGATTGAATTTCTGGCTGACTGAGTATGATTCCATGTTCTTGCAGCACACTGATGATCAGATGCCGACCGGAATGTTTGCCTACAACAAGGCGACGTTCCCAACCAACATCTTCCGGCGCAAAAGGTTCGTAAGTACCGGGATTTTGCAACACACCATGAGCATGAATCCCTGACTCGTGTGCAAAAGTATTTTCACCCACGATCGCTTTCCAGGGAGGAACCGGCCAATTGGCAGCTTTAGCAACTAATCGCGATAGTTCCAGCAACCGTTTTGTATTAATACCTGTTGGGATGTTGTAAAGGTGTTTCAGTGCCATCACCATTTCTTCCAACGCCGCATTACCTGCGCGTTCACCAATCCCATTTACTGTAGTGTTAACCGATCGCGCTCCTGCTTCAATACCAGCTAGCGAGTTCGCCATTGCCAGTCCAAAATCATTATGCGTGTGCATTTCTATGGGAATGAATAGATGATGCACAAGGGAGCGAACTTTGCTGTAAGTGTTCAGAGGGTCGAGAATTCCTACAGTGTCACAAAAGCGAAACCGGAAAGCTCCCAACTCTTGAGCATAAAACGCTACATCCAATAGAAAAGATGGATCGGCTCTGGAAGAATCTTCTCCGCCAACAGATACAGCTAAACCGCGATCGCAAGCAAAATTAATCGCATCCCGCAAAAGATCCAGCATTACCTGCTGCTTACCCCCAAACTTGGCGGCAATCTGAATTTCTGAGACGGGAACGGAAATATGCACCCGTTCCAAACCACAATCTATAGATGCCTGGATATCGGACAATTTAGCACGGTTCCAGCCAAGTAACTGGGCATTTAATCCCAGATTAGCGATCGCTCGGATCGACTCTGCTTCTTCTTGTCCCATTGCCGGAACGCCAATTTCCAATTCTGGAACACCAATGGCATCAAGAAAAGTGGCGATCGCAATTTTTTCTTCAACATTAAAGGCTACACCTGCGGCTTGTTCGCCATCTCGCAAGGTTGTATCGTTAATCTGAACTGGATGTTTATTCATCGTGAAGTCATGATTCATGATCAGCTAACTTGTTGGGTGATTTTGATTTGCTTGAGTAATTCATAATTGAAATGCACAGCAGCTAACTTGAGTTGTGGAAAGTAAAAGACATATTTCTTAGCCGTGGGTTAATAATTACGAATTACGTTAGCGACGCGAAAAGCGAGTCTGCGTGCGTAATTACAAATTACGAATTACGAATTACGAATTATTTAAATATTTGCTACAACTTCCCCAATCTTGCTAGTGTCATAGCCGCCGAGAATCTCTAATTGCGATCGCACTAGCTGATGTCCCAAGATACTGAGGAACTGTTTTACTGGTTCTTCTTGCAAGTATTCTTTAATAATCACCAAGTCGTATCGCGCACTATGAAGGGGGATAAATCCCAACCCAAAAGCAGCAGCTATAGATGCCGTACTAATCCCTGCATCAGCAATTCCTGAGACTACAGATAAGGCAACATCTTGATGGCTGTGGACGATATGGGTAAATCCTTTCACAGTCTGGGATGGCACTCCTTCTTCTTGGAGTTTCCGTTCTAAAAGCATCTGACCGCCAGAACCCGCTTCATGGGTGACAATAGTTGCTCCAAATTCTACTAAGTCGGAAACTGTTTTAATTCCCCTTGGGTTTCCTGGTGGGACTAACAAACCTTCTTCCCAAACTCCAAGGGTAATCAAAACGGCACTCTTGCCTGTTAAGGCTTCCCGCACAAAGGGAATGTTATGTTCCCCAGTTTTGGGATCGTATAAGTGCATTCCTGCAATATGAACTTCACCTTTGCACAGACTATGCAATGCAGCCTTGCTGTGGGCGAAACGATAATGAATTCGCAGTTGCGGATGCCAACGTTCAGTTGCTCTTGCCAAGAGGGAAAGCACAGGTGTACAACCAGCAATCACAACTGTATTGTGTAGTTTGTCTATATCATCCAGAATCCGAACCAGGACTTTATTTGTAACGTTTTGGTTTTGTGCTTCACCCTCCGATTGACGCTCATCACTAGCTACTTCTGACGCTAATGGCAATTTGCTGATGCTGGGTAACTCTTCCACCCTTACGGATTCCTTAGCATCAGGGTAGATCGCTGCAAGCGTCTCACCATCAGCTGGAATCATTTCGATCCGAAAAGCATCATTCCCAACGAGGGGATAAGCTATCCATTGATCCCCAACCCGCGCTAGACTAACTCGCGATCGCTGTTGCTTAGGGACTGATCCCGTAAGAATTGCCTCAACTTCTGGTAAATCTTCTTCAAACCAGAATAAGTCCTCGACTTGGCAGCCAAGAGCTTTGGCTAAACGCAGTGACATAGCAACAGAAGGAGCATATTGTCCCAATTCCACACCACCAATACTCTGACGAGTTACGCCAGCTATATTAGCTAATTCTTGCTGACTCATACCCAAGCGAGTTCTAATTGACTTCAGGTTATTGCAAAGATTCACATCCAGTTTCATGAGGCTGTATATCTCCGTTAGAAAAAGCCACAGCAGATAAACTTAAATTTGTTGGGTCAATAGCAAAGTTTTCTAGTGTTTGCCGTTTTGTTGTCAGACATATTGATGTTTTGACAATTTTGCTTATTTTCTGCAAGCATAGCATACATATTGCTAGAATACTTGCATTTTTGGATACTATTTTAGTGATTTAGCGTAGCTTGCCAACCTAGGCATCGCCAACGGTGGCAAGCTACGTCACCAAAAAAAACTTAGTCCGAGTGCGGTAAATCCTGATCTAGATGCCAATTGCCTTTTTTAGTTGGTACTGCCACCCACTGAAGTTCCAACCATAAGATCGGGTTCTTTTCCTTCAACCTTGAGGCGGGATCGCGAATAATGCGTGTGGCATTTATGCAAACAGCCTGACATATCCCTAAATCTTGAGCAACGCCTCTGAAAACATCTTTGTTGTCATTAATTGAGGCAAACAGCATATTCGGATAATAAACAACAAAATGTTGTATAAGTTTTGGAGGGCAGCCCCAGTAAGAGTTTACGAGTTCGACGTGGCAGTACTGGAGCAACTCACCTACTTTGGCGCAGCGTTCCTTGACTACGGTGATAAATTTTTCGACTAAAACCTCTTCGGTCAACATAATGAGTTCTCCTCCTTCAATGAGGTAGACGAATTTTGGCGTGGTTCAGAACGCCGATTTCTCAAATGGTGGTAAGAAGTTTACGCAGTTTTTTCTGCTTTTTCGAGTCAGAGATCGCCAATTGCTCCAGACACTTTGTATGAGGGATAACCCCTACTGCATCGTCCTATTCAAGAGGTATCTCCGAAAATGAATCTGCAACCTTTGTGGAGCTTGAGGTGATACCTAATGTTTGGAGGTGTCTAAACAACCCAAACTGTACCAGCAGTTCCTCTAGCTGATCGTTAGACATAGATTTCGGAGTGACAAAATCTGTATTCTGGTCAATTGCCATTGCTAGGTTGCGATAGTGCTGCGCCTGTTCAGACTCAGGAGCATACTCAATCACCGTCTTGCGGTGGAACTCTGCTTGCTGCACCATATTGTCTCTGGGTATGGAGTAGATCATTTGAGTCCCCAGTTTCTCTGCCAGAGCGTTGATCAAATCATCTTCCTCATCGACTTTGCGAGAGTTGCAAATCAATCCTCCCAGACGTATACCGCCTATGGGTGCATACTTTTGAATACTTCGGCAGATGTTGTTGACGGTATACATTGCCATAATTTCCCCAGAAGTGATAATGTAAACTTCTTGAGCTTTGCGTTCACGAATGGGCATGACAAATCCACCGCATACCACGTCCCCCAGACCGTCATAAAATGTATAATCAAGTCTAACTGCATCATCATAAGCACCAAGTTGTTCCAGCAACCCAATTGATGTCAGAATGCCTCTACCTGCACATCCTACACCAGGTTCCGGCCCACCCGATTCCACACACAGCGTCTTCCCCCATCCCACCTGGCGGAAGTCTTCTAGATTCAAATCATCATCTTCTTCTTTACGCAACGTGTCGAGTACAATCTTCTGGTGGAATCCCCCCAAGAGGAGCCGGGTGGAGTCTGCTTTTGAGTCACACCCTACAACCATCACCTTACGATCCAGATCAGTGAGTCCAGCCACTACATTTTGAGTTGTTGTGGACTTGCCAACTCCCCCTCTTCCATAAATAGCGATTTTCCGCATAAAAACCTCAATAATGGCGCAGACTTATTAATTTGGCTCCCAGATTATAGTGTAATCAAGTAGAGTATTGAATCAAATTGGAGTTGTAATTCTTGAAAGTATTTACTACCCAGTTTGTGACTGAATTGATGCTGTTAGATAGTGGACATTAACCGTCTATCCAGCACTATAAATATTGCAGTTATTTGCTAGAAGTTAAACAGCTTCTTACAGATATGGCAGTAAATATTAGCGGGATGCGAGATACAACAAGGGTGCTAAAAATTAGTTCCAATCCTGTCACCAAAAATACAAAAAACTTCCAACAGATACGGCAGATGAATGAGAAATTTCTGTTTACTCACAGCAAGACAAGTATTATTTTCGCTGCAAAGAAGATACATAAAAAAATCAGTCCAGCCTACGCTATGGTAATGGCTTCGCCAAACGAAAAACCGATTTTTAGGCGGTTTTGCTCCACTTCGATTAACGTTATGCCATCACCAATAACTGATGAGGCTGGTCTGATACTCACTTCAAAGGAATCTAAGGAGTTTTTATTCTGGTTTTAGATTCCCTATAAATAAAGAATATCATACATCTGGCCAATTTACTTGCGCTGATCAATTAATTTACAAAGAGTATTCGTGGTTACAATTAGT
>NZ_JBALBZ010000193.1:0-16236 GCF_036919495.1 Nostoc sp. | reverse complement strand
GACCAACCTACGAATACGAAGCGATCGCGCTTGAGCCAGTCGTCTAATACGTCAAACCACCCTCTACTAGGGGCGCGTCCAACTGCGATGGTCATTAGAGCAAATCTCCAAATGTTTATAAGTACAGGTTGTATCTGTATTATAGATGGCTAAATAAAAGCCTTCCATAAGCAGAAAGTTAACCGGGTTGTTAACCAAGTTTACAATTTTTTACACACCTTTAATCATATTAGGTGTAAATCGTTAATTTTTCTAGGGGTTTTGTAATAAAAATTAATTTTTGATTCAGATGAGGGAGCAGGGGAGACAAGGGGACATAAGTGATAACTTGCAACAAGTCTTTCTCCTTGTCCCCATGCCCAATGCCCAATGCTCATTTCCCTAGAATCAGTCAGCTGACGCTAAAATGAGTCCACAGTTAAATTTGATTATTGCTAAATGTTTACCATCGATTTAAGCATCAGAAACACTGCTTTCCCTATTTCTGTACAACGTAAGTCAGCAGAGGATGCTGAGGCTGTCTATCAGCTGATTTTGGCAGCAATACGCTCTGGTAACCCTGACATTGTGGAACTCAAGTGCGAGGGCAAGACAGAGAAAAAAATTGCTGTCCGCGCTAGTGAAATTTCTGGGGTGCAGATTGTTCAGAAAGATGGTACAACCCCTGGTGGTGGTAGGCCTCCTGGCTTTTTCGCTGTAGCTGCTGAGTAAGCAAGGTTGAGAAATGGCTCAAGTGGGCATTGAGGTCAAGGATTTAAATTTCAGTTGGCCTAATGGAGAGAAAGTTATCAAATCTTGCTCTTTAGAAGTACCCAAGGGCGAGTTTTGGATGCTGTTGGGTACAAATGGCAGTGGGAAATCAACGTTACTCAGACTGCTGGCGGGGTTATTAGCTCCTGAGTCTGGGGAAATTCGGGTTTTGCACCCCGTTGGCTTTGTCTTCCAAAATCCAGATCATCAACTGGTGATGCCAACGGTTGGTGCTGATGTGGCTTTTGGATTAGTGGAAGAAAAGTTACCACCTGCTGCGACTAGAGCCAGGGTTGAAGAGGCACTAGGAGCAGTGAATTTGCTTACTCTCCTACGACGCCCTATCTACGCACTTTCTGGGGGACAGAAACAGCGAGTCGCGATCGCTGGTGCGATCGCCCGTCGCTGTGAAGTCTTATTATTAGATGAACCCACTGCCTTACTAGATCCAGATAGCCAGTTGGATTTAGTGGCTGGTGTGCGCCGCCTTGTCAAAAGTCGAGGTATTACAGCTCTGTGGGTAACACATCGATTAGACGAGTTAAATTACTGTGACGGCGCTTTCTTACTAGAAAAAGGCTCTCTGGTAGATAGGGGTGAACCTCAACGCCTCAAACAACGTCTAATGGAGGTACACAGCGAAGCCTCTTAATTGAGTACTGTTAGCAGATAGCTAAGGTTGAGCCAGTGCTGAGTAAAGTAAAAAGTACTTAGGCTTTCATAGCGGTACATGCTCCACCCTTTATAGGTGGTCTTTTGGTTCAGTACTCTTCATTCTCATTACTACTGAAAATGAACTGCAACGCGCCTTTTAAAACAAAGGCGCGTTTTAAGTAGGTATGTCTGTTTTAGGTTTATGAGGCTGCCGTATTTTTTATTCTGTGTAGCATAGTGTTACAGACTATGCATCAATTATTATAAAACTTATGAATGAATTTTGTTAACTCTAGAAAATTGTGATTAAAAACCATGCCCCGTTCCTTACTGCAAGCCGTTTTGTTAGTAGACGGCTACAATATAATTGGCGCTTGGCCTTGCCTTAAAAAAACGCGTGATAGTGTTGGACTAGAGGCAGCACGGGGTGAACTTGTAGAAGCGATGACTGGTTATAGTGCCTTTCAAGGTTATGCAACTCAAATAGTTTTTGATGCCCAATATCAGAACTCTTCTAGCAATAAAGAAGTAATTACTGAGCTTTTGTCTGTTTATTACACTGATTTTGGGCAGACAGCAGATACTTATATTGAAAAATCTTGTGCGTCTATGCGCCAGCAAATAGCCCAATCTTTAATTTCTCGTGTAATTGTTGCTACATCAGATCGGGCACAGCAGCTGATGATACAAGGGTATGGGGCTGAATGGTTGTCGGCACAACAACTTTGTGGGGAAGTAGAAACTACCGTTTGTCGGATGCGACAGAAGTATCATACGCGCAAACAATCTAAGAGTAGGTTTTTAGCTAATGCCATTGATGCTAAGGCGCGGCAGCGTCTAGCTGAATTACGAATGGGATTACAGTAGATATTAGTATTTAAAAGTCTCTGCTTAAGTTCCTGAATGGGTTTTGGCTGTAAAAATTCTATAAATTGAGTATCTAAAAATAATATCTAAAAAAAATATTGGCGAAACTACTTGCCAAATACTATTTTTAGCCCTAAGATTATAAATTGTGAGTGGTCCTCAGTAGCTCAGTGGTAGAGCGATCGACTGTTAATCGATTGGTCGCTGGTTCGAATCCGGCCTGGGGAGTTTATTGGTTTTAAATTTTGTATTCTAGATTACCTCTCAGAGGTTTATGGTTGCTTGACTCAACTGTGAAGTTTCTGAATTAGGTGTATTTTGGTATACGTATCCTAAATAAGGGCTGCGTAGACGTAAAGCACCTTGTCGTTAGATATCGCAGCTAGAACAAGAAACCTTACACTTGTATTTGGTGGGTAATGGGAACATCTGCTAGACGGTGCGAGAATTAGGCTGGCGGCGTTCGTGAGTGCTGATGTCAAGGATTGTATTTGGTATTTGTCACCAATGGGGCGCGACGTTAATGCGTATTAAGGTAGGTAACGTTTTTACCAGAGGATGAAATACTTACAACCAACCACGAATATAATCCTTACCTTAACAAGTAGGGTCTTTGAATTTAGTACTCTTCATTCTCATAGTAAGTAGTGACGTTTTGCCCAAATATCTGAGTAAAAATCCGAAACGCAGCAGTTTCATTTTGTAGATTCAGTATATACGTACAAAAAGAAGGTGCGCTATAAAATATTTTGTAAAAAATAGCACATTGTAATATTTTGATTCAACGAAGGCAATGCGTTCCTAGTGCCCTGAGTGCAAAAATTTAGCGGGAGTTGTTAGAAAAAACGTAAGCAGATGGCATTTATCTTAATTATTAAACTAAGTATCAATCCCTTTTTGGGTTTGTCGAACTGACGTAAAATTAAGAGTACAAAATATTAGGAAGTTTGATGATATGTCCCTAAATATATCAAGTGTATTTAATGCCAATTTCTATCGTGATGCTAATGCTGACTTAGCTGGTTTAAATGATGCTCAAGCTTTATCACACTTCGAGACTTATGGTTTAAATGAAGGCCGTTCCTTCTCACCACTGATTAATTTAAGTTTTTATCGGTCTAGCAATTCTGACCTGGCAAGCTTCAACAACAGCCAACTGTTGAATCATCTGGAGAATTATGGTGTAGCTGAGGGACGCAGTTTCTCTCCATTGGTTGACCTTAACTACTATCGTGCTAAAAACAGTGACCTTGCAAGCTTTAACAACGAGCAGTTATTTAATCATCTGGAAAACTACGGTATTACTGAGGGTCGTAGCTTTGATCCACTTTTCAGTGCTGGACAATATCAGTTGCTTAACTCTGATCTCGCAAACCTAAATAATTCTCAACTTTTGAACCACCTTGAAATATATGGGATAAACGAAGGGCGTGACTTTTCACCCTATTTTGACTTTACTTACTATCGTGATAATAACCAAGAGTTAGCTAATTTGAACAACAGTCAGTTGTTGCAGCAGTTTGAAATCAATGGAATAAATGAAGGGCGTAAATCTTCACCCTATTTTGATGCTGGTTTCTATAAAGCAAATAATCCCGATTTGGCTTCTTTGAAAGGCATCAATTTAGTCGAACACTTTAGTTTATATGGTAGGGATGAAGGACGTCAGGCTGCGAGTGAATACGCTGGGAACACATTAGACACTGCTCGCCAACTTACAATAGGTTCAAATTATACTTTAGTATCGGAACATGTGAGTTCATCCGATCCTAATGACTACTATCAGTTCACTTTAAATCAACCCAGTACTGTTACGATAGATAAATTTAGCTTTTCTGGGAGCATCAGTGAACAACTGTTAAATGCAAACGGTGAGATTTTAGCTTCTAATACTGGTTCTAATACTGGTAATGATCAAAATAGTAGTATATCTGAAGCAACTCAAAGCATTTCATTAAATCCAGGAACTTACTATATACAGATTCAAGGTCAAGGAGGGAATAGTAATTACCAGTTCTACCTTACTACGGCAGAACAGAATCAAACACAACCTGACAACCCACTTGGGCTAACATTTCCCGATATAACAGATGCTGCGGGTCTAGCGGATATAATAGAATTGACTAACGATGCTAAATCGCTGGTCTAGTAAAGCAGGGCGGAAATAAACAAACAATATTGGTGAGAGAATAAATAATCAGGTTGAAACCAGTTTTGGCAGGTGGATCAGGAAATCAGAATGTGTTAAGATACTCCACTAATGTTACCGTTATCTGCATTTAGAAGAAGTTTTCAAGGGATCGCTTTTGCTTAAAACTCGAATAATTTCAGGCCGATTAATTGAGATAGTTAGTGCGGCTTTCGTTAGCACAAATCCCCGATTTATCAAAGAAATTGGGGATTTTTGGCTTTCAATTCTCACAAATAAAATAGGATTGCTATAGCTTTATAAATTCAAGTTAATTATGAAATACTACAGCTACTAAAGGCAATAATGCTAGAAGAAAACCGTGCCAAGATTGGAATTGAGAGACTTGGGTTGCTTCTGGAGGTGCTAATAGGGCTTCTATTCTTTGTTGTAAGCGATCTACACCAGAGGAACCCAATGCAGCACAACAAATTTCTGATAATACTGGGCTGGTACTAACTACTAATAAAAGTGATTCTGCTAACACCAGAGGGTCTACCTGTAATGCTGCATAACCATCGGCACGAAGTTCGCGCAAAGCTAACATTTCTTCCCACAAAGGTTCTGTATTCGGCAACCATGCAGTGCAGGAACGAACCCAGCCCAGCCAGAAAAACCAGAATGTATCCCTATAATAGTGATGCCCTTGCTCATGCGCTAAGACGCTTTCTAAATGATTTGGTGAGAGAATTTGCAGTAATCCTTGGCTAACCACCAATTCTGGTTGCCAAAAACCAATTTGACCTGCAAACAACGCCCCCGTTTGCAGTAACCTGGCTCGTTTATCCCCCAAATTTACCAGAGGACAGTTACGAGCAGATTCTACAGACTGCCAACCTTGAAAGGCGAGTTTAATGCATGAAATGGCAAAAAATGCTAAATAAATTAATGCTAGTAAATAGCTGACTGAGCCTGTGTACATTCCACCCATTTGTCCTTGGGGCCCCATAAACAGCACGGCGATCGCTGTCATAAAAATTAGCAAGGGCGGGAAAAGGAACAAAAATAGCGATCGCCCCCACCGCATACTCCAATTACCTTGGGGTTGATTCCAAGAGGATCTTACCCACCAGGCAACTGCCAACACAATCAAAATCATCATCAGATGCATCATTTTTCCTCCCTGGCTTGGCGTGCTGATTGAATGCGTTTAGCGATCGCTGCTATTTGCTCACTAGCTGCTTCATCTAAGCTATCAGCAAAAGCAGCAATAACATCGGGGTTACCCACTGCCAGAAATCGCTGTAACTGCTCGTGGGCTTTGATGACATCTGATTGCTGTTTACTCAGCATTGGCCGCCAGTAAAACGCTCGCTCTTTCTTATCGCAGGCTAGCCAACCTTTATCAGTGAGGCGACGTAAGACAGTAGTGACAGAAGTATACGCTAATTCGCGGTTGGGGTCAGCCAGAATGCGATCGTGTACATCTTTTACTGTGACTGAACCAAGTTCCCAAATGATATTTAAAATTTCCGCTTCCAATGGGCCTAAAGATAGTTGTTTAGGGCGGTAATCGGGTAAAGGTGCCATAGCAATTTCAATGGGGAGTGGGGAGTGGGGAACAAGTAAATATCTGTCTCTTCGCGCTGCAACCTTGAAGCTGTAACTTTTTCCCCATAAAGATTAAGTCTGTTCTTGTTTTAGATTACTAGATAGTGCGGCAGTCTGAAAGTCTATTCAGATAAAAATAGGCTTTTTGAGTATTTATTAGAGACTCTTAAAATTTAGTTAAAACCCCTAGCAGATTTATTCCTCAGTCCCATCATGTATTAAATAACATATTAATATTATGCTTTTTGATGGTAAAAAATTCTCTGGGAGGAATTGAGATTATAGTTAGTGACACCAACTAGGTAGAATGTTATTTGCGGTAGTAGTATTAAACTAGGTGTATCCAGCGCGTGAAGCTATTCGTATACCACACTCCTGAATTGACTCCAACGGGTAAAGCGCCAGAATGTGCGATCGCAGTCGATGTCTTGCGAGCCACTAGCACAATTGCGACAGTTTTGGCAGCTGGAGGCGAAGCTGTACAAGTATTCAGCGATTTAGATCAGTTAATTGAAGTTAGCGAAAAATGGCCTTCTGAAAAACGTCTGCGGGCTGGCGAACGCGGTGGCGCGAAAGTAGCTGGCTTTGAGTTGGGTAACTCTCCCCTCGACTGCACACCAGAATTAGTGCAAGGGCGTCGCTTGTTTATCAGTACCACCAATGGTACTCGTGCCTTACAACGGGTACAAGACTCCCCAAATCTATTAGCAGCAGCCTTAATTAACCGGGCGGCGGTGGTGCAATTTCTTTTAGAGAAACAACCAGAGACAGTGTGGATTGTCGGTTCTGGTTGGGAAGGTAGTTTTTCTTTAGAAGATACAGTTTGTGCAGGTGCGATCGCTCATAGTCTTTTACAGCAAACACAGCTGTCCCCAGAAGAACTAGCTGGTAATGATGAAGTAATTAGTGCGATCGCTCTTTATTCTCAGTGGCAAGATAACTTATTGGGATTACTTCACCAAGCTAGTCATGGCCAACGATTGTTGCGTCTTGACTGTCACGAAGATTTAAAATATTGTTCCCAAACTGATATTTTAGATGTTTTGCCAATACAACATGAAACGGGAGTTTTGAAAAGTCAAAGTAAATAGGGAATAGGGAGTGGGGAATGGGGAATAGGGAAGAAACTTAATGAACAATGCCCTATTCTCCATTCCCGATTTTCAAATCTGTAAGCATTTGTCGAAGTCTTTGTCGCCAATGGGGCGGATGTGTTTCTAAAATTGCTGAGATTTTTTCACAAGCAAGGACAGAATAGGCAGGGCGAAGGGCTGGTGTGGGATATTCGGCGGTAGTAATGGGGACAATACGTTCAACTTTCAAAGGGAAGCCTAGCTGTTGTGCTTCTTCAAAAATCGCAACGGCAAAATCATACCAACTAGCAATGCCGCTATTAGTGTAGTGATAACTACCGCTAATTTCTGGGGTTAACTGGGGAATTGTCTGGGCTATAACTGTGGCTATATCTTGCGCCCAAGTCGGGCTACCTATTTGATCGGCGACGACACGGATTTCTTGGCGTTCTGCACCTAGTCGCAGCATGGTTTTGACAAAATTGCTTTTGCCAAAGGTTCCATAAACCCAAGCAGTGCGGAGGATGAGGTAATCGGCGCAAGTTTCCCGAATTGCTTCTTCTCCAGCAAGTTTGGTTTTACCATAAACACTCAAGGGATTAGTAGCATCGGTTTCCTGGTAAGGACGATACCGATTACCATCAAAAACATAATCGGTCGAAATATGAATTAGAAAAGCTCCTAATTTTTGGCTTTCTTGAGCAATAATTAGAGGTGCGATCGCATTAATAGCGCTAGCAAGTTCGGGTTCGCTTTCTGCTTTGTCCACAGCAGTATAAGCTGCGGCGTTAATAATGATTTGCGGCTGTTTTGATCTGATGACGTTGCGGATAGTATCGGGTTGGGCAAGGTCTACTATTGGGCGTTCTACTGAGATAATATCGCCATAGTAGGGGAGTATTTGTTGCAGTTCCTTACCTACTTGACCGTTGCTACCAATCAGCAAAATTAATTTACTCATCCTAATTAGTTTTTGAGCCTAAGGCAATCATCAAGCTTAATCAAATACTTCAGCAGTTCTCAAAGATTTCCCGGCTTCGTCTTTAGTTGATAAAATCGGTGGTGTACTCAAAGGCCAATCTATAGCTAAATCTGGATCGTTCCATAGAATTGTGCGATCGCCTTGAGGTGCGTAATAATCTGTAGTTTTGTAGAGAACTTCAGCTATTTCTGAAAGCACGAGAAAGCCATGAGCAAAGCCTGGTGGTATCCACAATAGGCGTTTGTTCTCAGCACTGAGTTCATAACCTACCCACTTACCGAAGGTAGTCGAACTTTTTCTAATATCTACGGCTACGTCAAAGATAGTGCCAACAATAGCCCGGACAAGTTTACCTTGGGGTTGTTGAATTTGGTAGTGCAATCCCCGCAGAACGTTTTGTTTAGATTGGGAGTGGTTATCTTGGACGAAATTCGCAATAATACCAGTCTCTTGGGCAAATTTTCGGTCGTTGTAGGCTTCAAAAAAGAACCCGCGATCGTCTTTAAATACTTGGGGATCAAGTTGTATAACTTCAGGGATTTTGGTCTGTACAATGCTCATCAATATTATTTCGAGTAACCCGCCACAGTGTTAATTGTGAGAGTAATTTAATGCTTGTATTTTACAGCTAACAGGTAACATTTCGACCGTAGCTTTTCCTGTTTTTAACAAGTAAATCACGTTAGTTCAATTTGACAGTCATCGCCAATTAAAAATCTTAAGGCTTTGGGGCGACGGGGTGCAAGAGTCAATTGTGCCCTTTGTCCAATCACACTATCAATAATACGCTGATGAATTCCAGCAATTTTAGCACCTTCTAAAATCACGCTGTGTTCTAAATCGGTATCAATGAGTGTGGCATTGTTGGCAATACTACTATACGGCCCAATGAAGCAGTTTTCTAAATGACAATTGCTACCAATGATTACTGGCCCCCGAATTGTACAGTTAATTACTTTAGATTTTGCACCAATTTGGACTCGCCCAATAATCTGACTTTGGGAATCGACTTCGCCAAGAACTGATGCTCTTAGATATGTGTCAAGAATCAATCGGTTAGCTTCTAGTAAGTCGTCTTTTTTCCCAGTATCTAACCACCAACCTTGGAGATTATAGGCTAAAACTTGTTTTTTCTGATTAATTAGGTATTGAATAGCATCAGTAATTTCCAGTTCGCCTCTGGCGGAAGGTTGAATATTTGCGATCGCATCATAGATGAGGTGAGAAAAGAAATAAACCCCTACCAATGCTAGATTTGAAGGAGGAACTTGGGGTTTTTCAATTAACTGTAATACCCGTCCGGTTTCATCGATCTCAGCCACACCAAAGGCGCTAGGGTTAGCAACTGAACGTAAGAGAATCAAAGCATCTGGCTGTTGTTGGCTAAATTGTTGCAGAAAATAACGTAACTCACCTAATTGAATCAGGTTATCACCCAAGTACATTACAAAGGGAGAATCTTTTAAAAAAGGACGGGCAACTTGGACGGCGTGAGCAAGTCCAAGTGGCTGGTCTTGTACAATGTAGGTGATGTTCGCTCCAAAGTATTCTCCATTTCCGGTTTTCGCTTGGACTTCTGCCCCAGTTTCCGGGCTGATGATGATGCCAATATCAGTAATACCAGCAGCGACCATTTCTTCGATGCCATACCATAAAACAGGTTTATTTGCAACTGGTACGAGTTGTTTTGCTCCACTATAAGTGAGGGGACGTAAACGTGTGCCTTTACCGCCAGAGAGAATTAGTGCTTTCATAAGGATTGAGGATTAATTAGAAGCCATTAGTCAAGATAATCTGAAATCTCGACAAAATCCTAAATTTTTGCATCCAGATTTTCGCGTTAGTTTCTCTTTTATAGATAGCGGGATAAGACTTCGACGGTTGCTTTTCCTGTTTTTTCCCAACTGAATTGTTGAGAGTGAGTGATACCTTGGCTAGAAAGGCGCAATCGCAACTCCGAATCAGTTGCAATAGCTTGCATAGCCTCTGTAATTTCTCCGGTGTTGTAGGGATTGATCAGAATCGCTGCATCGCCAGCTACTTCTGGTAAGGAGGAGAGATTGGAGGTAATGACAGGAGTACCACAAGCCATTGCTTCGAGGACAGGTAAACCAAAACCCTCCCAGAGACTAGGGAAAACCAGAGCGATCGCTTGATTGATGATTTTTGGCAATTCGCTGTAAGGAATATAGTCTAGGAACTTTACTTGATTAGTTATACCTAGTTGCTCAACTTGCGCTTTTAAAATTGGGGTATAACGGCGATCGCTTGGCCCTGCTAACCACAGTTCATAATCTTTGCAGTTAGGTAAGGCAGCAAAGGCGGTAATTAAACGTTCAGGATTTTTGTGAGGATTATGCCTTCCTAAATAAAGGAAATAATTTTGCGTTGGTAAATTAAAAAAATGAAACTTTTCTCTGTCATACGCTAGTGGAATCACAGTTATTTTGTCTTCGGGAACTTCTAAAAATTTGCTTAAATCTTCAGATGTTGCGATTGAATCACAAATAACGTGCTTTGATTGTCTTATTACAGCACGAATATAATAGCTGCAATAAAGCCGTTGCGTTATAGAAAACCATTGTGGAAATCTTAAAGGAATTAAATCATGAACAGTAACGACATAAGAACAGGAAGAAAATAGAGGAGCCTCTGGGATAGGAGAAAATAATAATGTAGACTTCATCTGCCGATAAATATTTGGCAGTTGAAATTGCGTCCATAGCAGACGCTTTAAATGCCCTTTAATACCAAAATCTGTTGTTATATCTGGTGGTGACGGATGACATTTAATACCATAAATTTCAATTGGACTTAAAACGTCAATATCTAAGGTTTTTAGCTCTTTAAATAAATTCAGACTATAACTTAACCAACCTGTCGGTTTAGTTGGAGCAAAAGATAAATTTCCTAAAATAGGCATAATAAAATTATTTATATTAATTAGATAAAGATCCTTGAACAGCAGATTTTTTAAAAGTAAATAACAAAACAATAATTTTTCGACTGTTAGGATTATTTGTAGTTATAAATTCAGTAAAAAACTTATAAAAAAGATACATACGTAATAAAATTTGTTCCCACAAAGGGCGATGCTTTTGATAATAATAAATCTGGCTACGCCTATATTCTATACTCATTATGTTTGCAGCCTTTTGAATTGAGTATCCTTTCAAATGAATCAAAGATACATGAGGTGTATAGATAATTTTATATCCTTGATACTGCGCTCTTTGGCATAAATCTGATTCTTCAAAATACATGAAAAAGTTCTCATCAAATCCACTTAATTCATGAAATAAACTTGAGCGAATAAAAAAAGCAGCACCTACAACAATATCGACTTCTTTAATTTCTTGAAATTCCTGCTCAATTAAACTTTGTTGAGAGATATTTAAATAATCTTGATGCATCTTACGAGCTTGATATTCACCTTTGATTCCTAATGCTGGCGAAACAGAAATTTGTAAACTACCATCCGGATTTAGCAATTTTGGGCCAATAATTCCTACTTGTGGATCTTCTTGCATCAACTCAATTAGATGGGGTAAAATATTACTAGTAAGTACAGTATCAGTATTTAATAAAAATAAGAATTCTCCACTAGCAACCTTTGCACCTGCATTATTTCCTGCTCCAAAGCCGCGATTTTCTATCTGTTTAACTACGTGAATTTGGGGGTAATTTATTGCTAATAATTCAATGCTATTATCGCTAGAGGCATTATCTACAATGATAATTTCATAGCTAGGTATATCAATAAACTTTTCTATAGAATTTAAACAATCTGGTAGAATCTCTTTTCCATTATAGTTAACTAAAATAATCGACACAGAAATAGGTTGCTGTTGATTCATTTATTTTGGATATTATTGTATTGAGATATTGACAAAAACTTAAATATATAATTTTTAATTCTTTGAATATCAAACAAAACCTTAATAATCCAAATTCGTAGAGCTATACCTTCAGAACCGTATCTGTTTTGCCAACTTTGATAGCAAAGCTTCAGAATTCCTAAACCAAAATCTAATCGTAGAGTATCAAAAGGATTAGTTAAGCTTGAATTAGGTTCACTTTGAAAACGATCAGCAAGTGCTTTACTTAAGTTATAATGAAATAAATAGCTTTTACCCGTAATTCGATATTTATTCCTAGCCCATACTATAAATTCAGTGTATATCTTCCCAGCATTTTGGACTACCCCAACTGTATTAGAATTGTGAATCCTATAACGGATTAATGGTTGCCGAAGATGGGCGATTTTACCTTTTTTAATTGCAACTAAAGCTACCCACCAGTCGTGATGCCAACCAAATTCATGTTTGGGGAAGGGAAGAATATAGGGAATCAGAGAAGTACAAAATAATAAAGAGCATCCTGTCACCACATTGCGAAGTAATAACAATTCTACTGTAGATTTTTCAGGATTACGTCCCTCAAAATCCCAGGCAGAAGGATGAATAGTTTCGTCGTAACTATTGATAAGTTTCAGATCAGAATGAACCAAAAGCACTTGTTTAGAACGTAGTTCTGTCAGCAATATTTCTAATTTGTCTGCTTCCCAAATATCATCTTGATCTGAAAAGGCGATCGCTGTAATTCTGGGGTCTTGAATACAGTATTGTAAACCCCGTTCAAAATTGTAATAATGCTTAAGATTATCGCTATGAAAATGGCAGATAAATCGTGAATCATTATCAATAATTTTTTTAATTTCAGCTTGATATTTAAGTTGAGAATAGTCATCAACTAGATGACAAACCCAGTTATGCCAAGTCTGGTTTTGAATAGACTCGATCTGTTTCTGAAAATATCCAATATGAGGATTATATGTCGCTAAAACAATACCAATTTTTTCTTGAACCTGCATTTTAGTTGAAATTATAAGTTTAACATAACCAGATATGCAACGGGAGCATCCACTTTCGGCGGATCTACTTTTTTAGATGAACTATATAGTAGGGTTTTTGGAGTACCAAAATTATGTTTCTTCCAAAAATGGATGCTCCCTATGCAACTTGTACAAAAGTATTGTTCTAATCTTCACAAAGTAGAACCTGAGCAGGACTTTCACAGATTTTGGCTAAATTAGTATTTTGGAAGAATTATTTAGTGATAGGACTTACGCAAAATCTACGATTATTCTCTACGAGACGCTACGCGATGGCATTCTTGGCTGTTCAATAAATTAAGCTTTTTAAGACTTTTTGCGTAAGTCCTAAGAGGTTGTTTGAAAAGTGATTGGCTGTGATTTTAATCGCCTTGTTACCCCCCCTTAGTCCCCCCGATATATTAGGGGGAAACAAGAAAAATCCGGTTCCCTCCTCAATGCATCGGGGAGGATGGATAAAAATATTTGATACATTAATCATGACTTTTCAAACATCCTCTAAGTGAGTTTGAGATTATTTCTTTTCCTAAATCTTTGATCATAATCACTTGTATTTACTCATTTTGTCCGGAAACAATTATTTTTTTAAATTTAAACCACAGTTTCCTCATTTGCCAAAATTTACTACTTTCCATTGCTGCAATTTTCGTTTTTAAATGATGAATTTCTAATTTTGCCAGATTAATCTGAGCATCTGCTTTATCCAATTCGGTATGAGTAGTTTCCAAATCTATTTGCCTTTCCTCCAGTTGTGTATCAACTATAAATCCAAAAACTTTATCCAAATCGTCGTATTTCTTTATTAAAAAGGCAAACTTTTTATGAAAATATTTTGCGATGTTCGCTGTATATTTATTAGTAGTATGAATTTGAGAATTAGGATGAGTCCTATAAGCTGCTACAATGTTAGCAACTAGCTTACAGTTATAATTAGACATTCCTAAGTTTAACCACAAATCGTAATCCTCCCATCCATACCAGCCATATTCAATTAATTCAGTGGAATAGCCACCTAATTTAATAACAACTTCTTTATTAAACATTGCCATAGCATCAATATATGGCGCTCTGACTAACTCGCGTATATCCCACTCATAATAGGAAAGAAAGCCTAATCCTTGTTTAGTTACATTTTCAAATTTATTGATGATGCCATAAGTAGCTGCATAATTAGAATCTTTGATCGCATTGTATAACGTTGTTAAACAATTAGGATAAATCCAATTATCAGCATCCATCATAAACACATAGGGTGCGCGAGCAAGTTTTAGTCCTATGTTTCTAGCATCACTTGTACCAGTATTGAAAGCTTTACTAATTAAACAAATTGGAATGTCAGACTCAGCAAGATATTGCTTAACTAAATTTTGAGAATTATCTGTTGAA
Organism: Nostoc sp.; assembly: GCF_036919495.1. GTDB lineage: Bacteria > Cyanobacteriota > Cyanobacteriia > Cyanobacteriales > Nostocaceae > Nostoc. Next base: position 1,891 of record NZ_JBALBZ010000193.1, on the reverse strand, counting down.
CAGTCATCAACTACTAAAATGTCAAATCCTTGTGGTAAACCAGAAACATTAGATTTACAGATACTATTCAAACATTCATATATGTATTCAGAATAGTTAAAGAGTGTGATTACTACAGTTACACATGGTGTTGTAAATTCTTTGTATGCAGAATTGGCTTCACATACCCAAGGATTATTGCCTAAAATTTCCGATAATTTGGCTAATTGTAAACGGCTAATTAAAGAATTTCTGCGTACCTCTAAACTATCAAATTGCATTTTTCACCTCACCAATTTTCATTTTAAAATATTATAAACTATTTATTTTATTAATTAAAGAATTACAAACCATCTGTGCAGTGTAATTATGTATGACAAATTCGTAAGCTTCTTTAGTAATTTGACATCTAGCATTTTCATTTTCTAGATAATACTTACAATACTCAATAATATCTTCACTTTCGCTCATTACAATATGCTTTCCACTCACTAATGGTTCAATATAATCACTTTGTTCAGAAACTATTAGACAATGATTACTAATAGCCATTAAAATCCGATGCCACTCAAAATAAGTTCTATGAGCGAAGTGAATATTTAGTATAATTTTACTAGAATCTAATAATTTATTTCGCTTCTTTCCTGAATAAAATCCAGGAGTAGTTTTTAAGTTCGGTTTATCGATTCTTGACATAATAAAATGACAATTATATTGACTAAAAAAGTCAGCATGTTTAGATAAAAATATTTCTCTTTTTGGTGAATGAGAACCTATAAATAAAATATCTATTGGTTTTGATAGTTCACTATTATTTTCTGCTTTAAAAAATAAATCTTCATAACCTAAAGGAGTATGAATAGCTGGAATACCACGTTTATTAAATTCTTGAACTCCTTGTTTATTTATATCAAATACACCTTTAGCATCTTTAGCTGGGTAATAAGCAATCTCAAACCAAGTACTACCTGGTTGTTCAACATTTAAAACATAAACGTTTTTAGTAACTTTTAAAACTTTCGATGTAGATAATGTTTTTTCAAGATATAGCGGGTAAAATTCATGAGGAGCAACGACAATTTGAATTAAATTATCCTCTACCTTTGTCGAGGGTATTTTATCCACAAGCAATTCTACTGAAAGACCGCTTTTTTTAAAGCCTTCAGCAAATATTTCGGCAATTTCAGTCATAAACTGATTGCCTAACGATGTGATAAATAACCTAACTGCATTTATATTTTTAGATTTTGACATTTCTCTACTTTTGTAATGATAGTGACAAACTATAATTTTGTTTTAAGTTATTATTTAATTTTATCCTTGGTGATAACTTACATAAAAGCTACCGTAACTTCTAAAGTTAAGTTTTATGTAGTGTAGTTAAGCGAATTTATACCTCTTATACTGATTTAAACTCTAGAATTATATCTAAAGTTGGTATAATTGTAAATTGATATGAGCAGCATTAGTTATTTATTATATTTACAAGATAATAAAAATAGAGTTTTGCACATCATTTTTTGGTATATATTTAATTATTTTTTATTGATTCATCTTTTTCCAATCCTAATAGCCCTTTTAACCAGAACCATATTTTTCGTAATTTCCAGAATTTACTACTCTGCATCGCTATAATTTCCTGTTGAGAAAGTTCTAATTCTGTCTGAGTCTGTTGCAGTTGAAATTGCGATCGCTCCAATTCAGCTTGAGTCTGTTGCAGTTGAGATTGCTCCAATTCAACTTGAGTCTGTTGCAGTTGAGATTGCGATCGCTCCAATTCTGTCTGAGTCTGTTGCAGTTGAGATTGCGATCGCTCTAATTCTGTCTGAGTCTGTTGCAGTTGAGATTGCGATCGCTCTAATTCTGTCTGAGTCTGTTGCAGTTGAGATTGCGATCGCTCTAATTCTGTCTG
>NZ_JBALBZ010000192.1:0-28956 GCF_036919495.1 Nostoc sp. | reverse complement strand
TATCTAAATTTTAACCATTTTTTATATTAAATTGTAGTTGTTAAAATCTAATTAATTTTGATTCTCGCCATAAAAGTAGCGGAAGAACCGGAATTCTTAAGCAACCAGAAACATTGGGACGTATCAGTTTGACCTTTAGATTGTTGGTATAGTCGCGGCAATCCGATCTAAGTTACAGATACTTTTCTCATGTTTTCTAGCTGTACTTCTGCCCTATCCGTACTCTAAAATACTTAATTTATTTGATAGGGCACTGGGCATTGAGAACAGAGAGAATAAAAACTTCTTTTAATAATTCTCCCTTGTCCCCAGTACCCAATCCCCAGTCACTAGTCGCTATTTTACTCCCAGCAATTCCACATCAAAAATTAGAGTTGCATTGGGTGGAATTACGCCACCTGCACCACGAGCGCCATAGCCTAACTCCGATGGGATGATTAACTTACGACGACCGCCTACTTTAATGGTGCTAACTCCTTCGTCCCAACCTTTGATAACCTGTCCAACGCCTATTTTAAAGCTGAAGGGTTGGCCGCGATCGCGTGAACTATCAAACTTAGTACCATCTTCTAGAGTGCCGACATAGTGAACTTCAACCGTTTGTCCAGATTTAGGAGTCGCCCCAGTCCCCTCTTTTAACTCCACATACTTTAATCCAGAGGGGGTAGTTACGGCATTAGCGTCAGACATAGTATTACTCGCAATTAAGATATTGTTTTCAGTTACAGTTGTGGACGCTGGCGGCGTTTGGGCTAACTCGGCAGCAATGGCACTATTCTGTTTACTGCCTACTTGCCCAACAACCAAAAGCACAACACACACCAGCATGAACGCCACGCTGAGGAAAATTGGTTTCAAAATCAGTTCTCCTTACTTAGGTATCCTGGCAAAAACATTACCAACAGGACACATTTAGTTTAAATCAGAAAGGGCATTCTAACGCCAAAGCTTATTTTCTAAATCGCGCAATTGCCGCTCTAAACGGTCAATTCTACCCCGCAGTTCGTCCACTTCTGACTGCCGAGCCACCCCCAAATCTTGCATCATATTTCGCATTTGCCGCTGCATTTGCACATCGAAGTTTCCCTGCTCCGACTTTAACTGCTGGGCAATATCATCTATAACTGCCTTGGCTTGCTCAGGATTGAGCTTACCGTCTTTAACTAAATCATCGCTGACTTGCCGCAGTTTTTCTGCGACTATAGACGTTGTGCCAAGACCTACCATCATTAGCTGTTGCAACCAGTTGTTGCTTTCCATACTCCCTTCCTGTTAACTTATTTTAAACCAGCCGATCCTTGCTCCTGAGTGTAAGCAATCAAGCTATGCTAAAAGCGTGGTTATTCTAGCCTACATCTCTATTTTGGCAAATTAGCAAACACAGAGATCACAGGGTGTGCTTAAAGAACGACTCAAGTTTAAGGTTGCCCCAAATTTAAGGGAAAATTTTATCTAGAAGGACGCACAAATTTGGACAATAGCGCTGGCTGAATATCCTAGATTCCTCGTTAAAGAGGTTTGGATCAGCCTGAATAACCACACAGCAGTTATCCCGATCATTTGTAGGGCAACCCTGGAGCAGTGGAAAGCTATACCCCAAGCAGATTTGCAGACTATTAAGAATTAATTTATCCAATCACTCAGAGAATCTTATCCAATAGCGAAATCAGCAAAGTATCAAGTAGGGAAATTTCCCCATTTATAGGTGAAAGATTACTCTCAAGTGATAGAGAAGGGGCTTAACAAGAAGCAAACTTCCACTATCATGATTAGTGAAGCGATCGCCCCCAAAAAATTATAGGAATCCAATTTAGTCATTAGTCATTATGGCTAATAAATAAATCGGCGGTAATCCCAGTCCTTGAAGGGATGAAATTCCTACCGATTATATTTGAGTTTTGCGAAGTATACCGAGAAGCAAAACTTGATTTGGCAAGCTTTTAGTCAGCTTGGTTTTTCACAAATTAAATCGCATTTCAGTATCATAAAATGAGTTAGAGGTTAAATAAACTCAATTGCTTTTAGGACTTAAAGCCTCTTCTGGAAATCCCATTTTTCAAAGTAGGGAGAAGCTTAGATTTTTGCACGCCAACTCTGAAAGGCTATCTCGTAGTCTTCTGATTTACTCTGATAAACACCCCACCAATGAAAAAACAGTCCTAACCCCCATCCTAATACTGGAAAGATAGCCCAAAAATAACTAGGACTAGTTATTAAATTCAAAATAATAAGGAATAAATTCACCGCTACGAAGCTAACTAAATGTGCCCTAAAAGCTCTGCGTCGGAAAGTATTAAATGTGCGACGCAAACGTTCTTCTTCTTCTTGAGCTAACCACTTATTTTCAGTTGCTTCCAAAATATCAGAAGAGATGCCTAATTCAGATGCCATTTCTATAAGTTGTTCTCTTGAAAATCCACCTTCCTGTTTACGAGCGAGTGCTATTTGAAGGATTTTTTGGACATCTTCTGAATCGTAAGTCATTTTAATTACCTTATAAGTTGGTGTGTAAATGCGCCTTTGATTTCACGAAGTTTTCGATAGGTTTCGTTCAATTAAGTTAGCGAACGCCTCCACATTTTGCACCTAATACTTAGTTAAATTTACACAGTTATTATTTTCTCACAATTGATTTATGACTACTGTATTTGTCAATACCTCTATATTCCTTTTATGACAAAGCCGTAACAGCGATCGCTGTTACGGCTTTAAGTCAAACATTATGTGAAAGTTGAATCCTAGTCCATCTATTTCTAGCTAATTGCCTTCTTTTTCTTCAGACATATTCCCATTAACCCAGCAATTGCTATTCCTCCAATACTTGATGGCTCAGGCACAGGTGTTACACTCACATTATCCAAGTATAAAAAACCATAGCTAGCTCTACCACCCAACTTTAACTCTGTAGATGATTTTGTCGCCAAAAAATTCAAGTTATATTGTGTGAAGGGAACTCCAGCAATATTTATAGTATTTATTTTATCAAAAACTTTATTTCCATCGACAAATGCCTGAAATATGTTATTAACTTGACTGCTATCTTCGTCTGTTCCTAAAAAGAAACTAAGATTATAGCTACTACCGATAGTTGTAGCCAAATTCTGGGATATGTAAGCAGGATTTATAAATGAACCAATCGATAAACCTTGATTACCATTATCATGCTGAGGAAAATTGTTAATTCTAATCCCTGATGTATCCATCGCATCGCCAGATTTAATCCAGTCTATAACATTAGGATTTGTCAGGTTGGGATTGTTAGGATCTACGAGGGGATCGAGTTCAAAGCTTCCGTTTTTAACAAGTTCTGCCGCTTGTGCTGCTGCATTATAAGTATTGGTAATTACAGCAGTGCTAATTAAGGTAGTGGTAACACTAAAAACAATAATTGAGAGTTTTTTAGTTAACTTCATAAAACTTGACTCCAAATAATTCCAAATTCTGACAATTAAAACAAGTTGATAGTTACATCCATGCTGGCTCTAAGTACTTGTCAATAAAACTTACTGAGACAGACATTGTTTGGGTTTTTACTATTTTGTCAAGCTAGTTTTGAGAGTTTGTAGTAAGCACTTTAGTGCTTAGAAAATAAGAACTTTAGTCCTTACTACGAACTGGCTTAACTATCAATTTAGACTTGAGATACTTCTACCCGTGGTTTATTCATCACCATCATCTATGGGACTTCCGAATAAAAAACATCCCAAATTTTCTTGTGGGATGATTATCCCCACCTGTCCCAGATTTAGGGCGGACAAGATGCCCACCCCACAAGATGAATAATTTATTTCTTGGAAATCCCCTACCCCTGAATCTCCATAATTTTCTCCTTGATGTTCAGGTGTCGCTTTCACACTCACATCATCCAAATATAAAAACGCATACTTGGCTTTGGAACCAAACTTTATCTCTGTGGATGTTCCTTTTGCTTTGAAACCTAACGTGTATTGTGTGTAGGGTTGAAAAGAAGTATTATTTTTAACATCAACCTTATTTCCACCTATAAAAACCTTAAATTTATTCTTCAGGTCAGGTGCTTCCTCTGTTGATGCTAAATAGTAAGTAAGTTGGTAGTGTTTACCAGGCACTGTACGGATAGTCTGTGATATGTAGCTAATCTCTGAAAATGCACCAAGTGATAAACCTTGATTACCAGTATTAGGAAAATTACTAATTCTAATACCTGATGTATCGATCGAATCGCCAGATTTAGTCCATCCGATAATATTAGGGTTTGGAGTGTTGGGATCATTAGGATCTACGAGAGAATCCTTTTCAAATCCCCCATTGATAATTAGCTCTTGTCCTTCCGCTTGTGCTGCCGATTTATAAGTATTGGTAATCACAGCAGTATGAAGAAAGGCGGTGGTCAAACTACAAACAATAATTGAGAGTTTTTTAGTGAACTTCACGAAACATTACTCCAAATAGTTCAATATTCACGACAACGAGTACTTAATTGATTTACTTTGTGGTAATTAAGGCAGGGCAAAGCCATAATTATTTTTGAAGATAGCCTGGGCTGTAGTACCACTTAAGTAGCTAGAAAAACTCTGTGCCGCCGAGAGAACTGTAGTTCTGGTGAGGATACTTAGTGGGTAGACAATCGGATTGCTCTCTGATGGTAAGGCGGTTTCTACGACTTTTACCTTGTTAGAAATCAGAGCATCAGTTTTATAAACAAAACCTGCATCAATAGTTTTATTTACACCGTTAACTTGAAGAGTTTTATTTTCAACAGCAGTTAAAACGGTACGCACATTGCTACCACGATATAATTTAGGACTTGTGACAGTGAAAATACCTCGCGTAGTGAGAACTTGTTTGGCATAATTTCCTGCTGGCACAACTGGAGGAGTACCTGTGTAGTCACCTATAGCAATGCCAGTAATGTTGGCGTTGGTCAAACCATTGATACTAGTGAGACCAGCACTACCAGCACTAACAGGAGATGTCGTAGGTTTAATTAAAACTAGACTGTTTTTAACAACGTTTTTACGGCTACCTGCTACCAATTTACTTGGGCTTGAATTCTGCAAGACATCTATTTGGTCGGTAGCAGCAGAAATGAAAATATCTGCTGGTGCTCCTGCTTGTATTTGGCTTAACAAGGTACCAGAAGCACCAAATGTATAAACAACATTGACGCTTGGATTAGCATTTTGGTACTGAGTCTTGATGGCATTCAGCGCGTTTGTTAAGCTGACAGCCGCATATACATTAAGTGTGGTTGCAGATTGTGCTGGTGAGAAATGGACAAACTGGAAGCCTATTACTAGCATCATGCTGGTAACTGCTGTAGCCATCCAAGCAATAAGTCTTCTTCTGTTGATGAAAGTCATAGTTTGGGGAAATTATTACCTAAAAGTCTCATTGTTGACATACCTGACTTACGCACAGGCAACCGAAAAATCAACTACCTACACAGATGGCAGAGGTAGAGGATATGGATAAATGGGAGTTAGAGAAGGTTTATGCGTAAGTCCTACGCATAATAAATTCTGCAAATAAACAGCCAATCACAATTACTACAAGCATTAGGGTGATAGACCGTTTATTATTTCCAACCGTAATTACACAAACAGCAAGTGAAATGTATTTAGTGATGAAATAATATCAGTTAAATCTGTACAATACCAACATTTTTGGTTAATAAATCATGACAAAGAGCTATGGCAGGCGCATCCAAGTTATTAAAAAGCTCGAAATTACATATATAGCAAAGGTTTTACTAGAAAATTTCATATAGCTCCTAGAATAGCTAAAACCCTATTTATACCAACTAAATACTTTTAAGTTTCTATTTAACTAACTTTTTTGGTAAAATAAGTGCTGTGTTGATACTAGTGAACAGCCATCACTCCTACCGTTGCATATAAAAAAGAGCGATGCCTGCGGCGGTAAACTATGCATCCAGGAGTCCCCATAACTCATCCGCCCAGACAATATGTGTATAATTCTTTACTAGTATAAAAATATAGATAATTATTTATGATATCAATAAAAAATTTTATTCAGCATACCTCTAACGATAGATAGATTTTATTAAATAAATAGTTTAGATTTGTAACAGATTACACAGAACTAGGTAAAGCACATGGCCAATATTGTTGACACCGCCGCTAATAATGGTTCTTTCAACACACTAGTTGCAGCAATTCAAGCAGCTGGTTTAGTAGATACACTGAAAGGCCCTGGGCCATTTACCGTCTTCGCACCTACTGATGAAGCGTTTAATAAGCTTCCAGCAGGTACAGTAGACGCATTACTGAAAGATATTCCTAAGCTCAAGAAAATCTTGACCTATCATGTAGTATCAGGCAAGGTACTGGCTGCTGATGTAGTCAAGCTGAAGACAGCTAAAACAGTTGAAGGTTCAGATGTAAAAATTGACGCTTCTAACGGCGTTAAAATCAATGATGCAACTGTTGCAGCAGCAGATGTTGCTGCTGATAACGGTGTCATCCACGTAATTGACACAGTTTTGATTCCTGCATAAATAAACGCAGAATAGCTAATGCTATTTCTGGCGGAGCGACTACCTATAGTCGTTTCTCTATGAGAGTCTGGTTGAATGTTTTTTTGTAAACACCAACTATCAACAAATCCATCTAGATACTGTCTAGATGGATTTGTTGTTTCATGCGTTTAGATTTAATTAGGTGTAATCAAATTCTTAGTTTCGCCAAACCTAAATAACGAATACCTTCGGGAGAAATATCAAAACGGCAAGGTAAGACTTCTAAACCGTGAGCGATCGCATCCCGTAATAATTTACCATATATAGGATCTGTGCGATCGCCAGGGGAGAACTCTGTACAATCACCGCGATTGATAAAGTAAAGCATCACCCCACGAGTTAGAGGTAGCAGTGCCATTAGTTCTCGCAAATGCTTTTGTCCTCTTGTAGTCTCGGTGTCAGGGAATAAAGCTAGTCTCCCCTCAGACAAAGTTGTATTTTTCACTTCTAAATAAATCGGGCGTTCCTCATCACTCCCCGTTAAGAAAAAATCCACTCGACTTTTTTTATCTAGCCCATAAACCACCTCACCCTTGATTTGGCTATAGTCGCCCAATTCTGGGAAAAGATATTTAGCCAAAGCTAGCTTTACTACCCGATTGGGTAAAAAAGTATTTATGCCTACCCAAGTCGGCTCGTTATCATGTACCTGAATTAGTTCTAAAGTGTAAGCCAATTTGCGGTTAAGATTATCACTTTTGGAAAGCTGTACAGCACTTTGGGGAGTTGATACTCCAGTCATTGGCCCTGTATTGGGACAATGTGCTGTCACTATTTCGCCAGAAGTAAGTTGAACGTCAGCAAAAAACCGCTTGTAGCGTTTTAGTAGAATACCTGGATACAAAGGTGGGTAACGGTAAAGCCAATCTGTCATTATAAAACCTTATTGCTGCTAGTAAATATACGTCGATTCCTTACCCACCTACCTGTCAACAGTAAATCTTTTCAGCAGCTACTCTGCACCATAACAGAAATTGAGTAACTGCCTATATCATAAAATGCGAATTTTTGTAGTCAAATTAACAACATGTTAACATAAAGTAGCATATACTAAGTGTTATAAGCCTCCCGTAAAGAAAAATCCGGGAGAATTCCAACGTGCAAGGAGGTAAATCCTATGCAACAAGTGCGAGCATCAACGGAATTAGAATATGCTTTTCTCTTTACTCTAAGAAAAGTAAATTCGATAAATCTAGAAGGTTTCAAGCCATTTTTTAGAAATATGCCTGTTGACCCTTATATCAAAGGCAACTTTCGTTCGAGGAGATTATCTCGGTTCACAGTTTCTGGAAATGAGTTAATCAAATTACCTCATGGCTACTTCTTTCAAAGTAAAGAGTACAATCCATTATTGGGCGACTTAAAAAGAGAGTTTGCAGAATTAGATGATGCACTCATAGAACTCGATATTTTTAGAAATCTTGTCTTAGCATTTAGTGATTCTTGTAAACTTCATCCGGAAGCTGAAATCGGAGTTCATCAAATTAGAATTATTTGCTCGCCAGATAATTCGGGTAGTCCAGCGCCTGAAGGTATCCATCAAGATGGTACTGATTTTATTGGTATCTTTTCAGTAGATAGAGATAATATTCAAGGTGGAGAAACACATCTATATACTGCCAAAAAAGAAAAACCTGTGTTTAGTAAAGTTCTAAATCCGGGGGAACTATTATTGGTCAATGACCATGAATTTTTCCATTTTGCGAATCCTATAAAACCACAAACTGACGCTCAAGGAAGCTTTGATGTTTTTGTACTGACTTCTCCTAGCTTGCTTTCAGAATAATTCTAGTTAACCGTAAATATTTCATAATCTGCGAGATATGGGGAATTGAATGTAGTCATTTCCCCAGCTTTTTTATTTGTAATTGAAAATAATCGTCCTGATAGTGGTTTATCTAACTTGATTGCTAAAGTTGCCATATCAGTTGATAAAGCCACAATTTTCTCTATCGTTGAAATCTTATTAGCCCTGTTAGTTAGGAATGAGAATTAAATAACATACAATTTATATCCCTGGTTTACCTCACCCTCAATCCCTCTCCGATATATTGGAGAGGGAAGCTAGAGACAGGATAAAATTTTGCATCTTATTTAATCCATGTTCCTTAGCCCGGAAGCATAAGTCTAGAATAACCATAGATTTTTATCGATACATTTTTAAATACACGAAAATGAAGCAAAGGCACGCTGAATACTTAAAATATGAAGGGTGAGTGTATAGGTTAGCCTACGAAACAAGCGTGCTGGAATTCAACTAACTGAATCAACCAAACAAATGCCATGAATGACGAATTCTACAATAGAGGATTAGAAAAGGCTAGGCGAAAAGACTACGCTGGAGCAATTGAGGAATTTAACCATTCTTTACAACTAACACCTTACTTTACCGAAGCTTATTTGCAACGGGGTTTGGCACATTATGATTCAGGAGCAATCCTTAAGGCTGTTTCAGATTATACCGAAGCCCTAAAGTTGAATCCTGAAAGTGGAGAGGCATATTATTGTCGTGGATTGGCAAGAGTGGCGCTGAAAAATTTACCGGGGGCGCTAGACGATGTTGAACGCGCTATTCGTTTCAATCTCAATTATGCTCCTGCTTATAATCTGCGGGGGATAGTACGGCGCAAACAGGGTTATATTCAAGACGCGATCGCTAGCTTTAAAAAAGCTGCTGGGTTATATTTAGAACAACAGGATAAAGACAATTGTCGTCTGTGTCTGGAACAAATTAAACAGCTACAACCCCAAGAATTACCTGTTGTACAGCAATCACGTTCTCCAAATGCGCCCATTTTATCCACCAATGAATATTTTACACAATTATTAGAAAAGGCTGAAAAGGGAGATACCCAAGAGGCACTTGCCGATTTAAACTGGGTATTAAAAGCTGATCCGCAAGATGCCCAAGCTTACTGCTGTCGTGGGGTTGTGCGTTGCAAAATGGGGAATTATCGAGAAGCGATCGCAGATTTTAATCAAGCATTGCGATTAGATTTTCAAGATGCCATTGTCTATCGCAACCGAGGTAAAGCGCGTTCTATATTGGGCGATCATCAAGGAGCGATCGCAGACCTAAATCAAGCACTTCAGATGCAACCCGAAGATCCCTTAGCATATATTGCCAGAGGTAATGCTTATCGGACAATGGGTAATTATCTCGGCGCAATTCAAGATTACACCCAAGCGCTACAATTCAATCCTAATGATGCTCAAGCTTACTACAATCGCGGCATTGCCTATACTTGCACAGAAGAAATGCAAAATGCCCTGGATGATTATCAACGGGCGGCGAGTATTTTTTGTGAACAAGAAGACTGGGGAAATTATCAACAAGTCTTAAGTAGCTTAGAAAAAATTCAAAAATTTAGTCCAGAGTCAAAAAAGCAAAAATATAACCTACTACGTCAGCGACTTTTGCGAATGGTTGGCGGATATTGGGAAATTGCCGAACGATTAATTCAGCAGGAGGAATATTACCATCCTGGGATGTCAGACGATTGGTATTTGCAAAAAGTGATTGATGACTTAGAACGCGATCGCGGTAAATAATATCATGTCCGCTAAATTACCCATAATAAAAGAACCCCACCCCGCCAAAGCTGCGCTTTGTCTCCCCTCCCCTTGGTAAGGCTACGGTGTACACACAAGTCGAATTACCCCCCTTAATCCCCCCGATATATTGGGGGGAAACCGGAAATCTAGTTCAATCCCCTTTATAAGGGGAGGGAAACCGAAAATCTAGTTCCCTCCCCTTGTAAAGGGGAGGGTTAGGGTGGGGTAAAACCTTGGGTTTTTCAGCTATTTCAGACTTGTGTGTATACCGTAGCCTTGGTAAGGGGAGGGGTTAGGGGTGGAGTTCTTAAGGTTTAATAAGTAATCGAGCCGACATGAGATCACTTGTTATTTTCCAATGAAACTAACTGACTACCGCTTCAGCTTTTTCTTCTGCTTTTTCCTTCACTAGCACATAAGGCGTTTCTGCACCTTGTGCCAAATATTCAGCTAACTGACTTTCAATTTGATCGCGCACAATTTGGCGATACTCTAGAAAATGCTCATTGTGGGCGCAAGCGGCGATGTAATGCTCAATAACTCCAGGGTTACGCTTGAGAATACTAAACAAATGATGCCAGAACTTCCAGCGAGTTTCCCGTTTGATTCCTTGCCGCCAAATTACAATTAGTAGCGCTTTAATAACTACCCACTCTGGCATTTTCGCTGGCGCTTTCCAACTTGGCAAACCCATCATCAAGAAACAGCGATAGGTACGATCTAAGTACTGTACTGGGTCGTATAAAGTACAAAATGCTTCAATATATTCTCGTGCAAGTTCTTCTAGAGGACGGGTGGGCAGGAAGTTCATCAATGTTGTTTGGTTGATGTTGCCATCCTGGTTTTCCCGTAGTCGTCCTTCTTTTTTCAGGCGATGCCAAAGCGCGGTGTTAGGTAACGCTTGTAACATGGCAAAGGTAGTAGAGGGAATAGCTGCTTGTTCTGCAAAGCGGACAATGCGATCGCCTGCACCTGCTTTTTCGCCATCAAACCCGATAATAAACCCAGCCATTGGGCGTAATCCGGCTTTGATAATGGTTTCCACTGCCTCAGTTAGAGAACTGCGAGTATTTTGAAACTTCTTGGTCATTTGCAAACTATCCTCATCCGGCGTTTCGATTCCCAAAAACACCGCCGAGAAACCGCACTCAACCATTAACTCCAACATTTCTGCGTCTTGGGCTAAGTCAATTGAAGCTTCAGTGTCAAATCGGAAGGGATACTTGTGTTCTGCCATCCAGACTTTCAACTCTTTGAGCAACAATTTCACATTTCGTTTGTTACCAATAAAGTTGTCATCCACCATGAATACACCCCGCCGCCAACCCAATTCATAGAGGTAATCTAACTCTGCTAAAAGTTGGGCTGGGGCTTTGGTGCGCGGTTTGCGTCCGTAGAGAACAATAATGTCGCAAAATTCGCACTGGAAGGGACACCCGCGCGAAAACTGCACCGACATCATGTCATAGGCATCCAATTCTAATAAATCAAAGCGGGGTATTGGTGTGCTTGTGACATCAGGTTTTTCTGTGGCGCGGAAAGTGCCAGATGTGTCTCCCCTTTTGATTGCCTCAATAAACATGGGTAGCGTGATTTCCCCTTCATCCAGAATTAGAAAATCTGCGCCAACATTTTCAACTTCATGAGGTACAGAGGTTGGGTAGGGGCCGCCAACTGCCACTAGCTTGCCACGTTTTTTTGCTTCCTGGATTTGGTCAAGTAAATCTTGTTTCTGGACAATCATCGCAGAGAGAATTACCACATCTGCCCATGCCCATTCTTCTTCTGTTGCTTTGCGGATGTTGCGATCGACCAGCTTGAATTCCCATTCTTGTGGTAGAATAGCCGCCACTGTTACTAAACCTAGAGGTGGTAATAAAACCTTGCGATCGACTAACTCCAAGATTTTTTCATAAGACCAAAAGGTTTTGGGAAATATTGGATACACTAACAAGATTCGCATGTAGTATCAATCCTCACACTTTGATTGTTATCCCACTCTAACGAAAATAAAGAGCTATTGACTTTTTATTAAAGTTGTTCTATCTTAACATTCAGGTTAATTTATACATACTCATAGAAATATTGCCTGATTTTTTTACTGACAGGCTATAGTTACGTAAGATTTTGCCAATTTATTAAATATTATTGATTTGGTGTGAGATGTTTTTAACTCAATGTTAAGAGTGTCAAATACTCTACTTGACACCTTTAACGCCACTAATTTTTAAAATATCACTCATGGTTGCACAATAATTTGGCAAACCGAAACTACCGGGATTGATGAATTTTTCGTATGTAAAATGCCGATAGTTCATACAAAACCGATCCCAAGCAGCCATCTGAATGCGGAACAGAACAATAATTAAATTAGCCAATGGTATAGATATGGGAATGCGAAAGTAAATCTTTTTGCCCAAATAAGCACAAACTTCTTTCACTGCTTGATTAGCAGTTAATGGTGCTTGACCTAAAACAAGCCGACGTGGTTGATCGTTTTTGGCAGGATGATCGATCAAATATCGCACGACAGTGGCAATATCTCGTCCGTGGATAAAGTGAAAACTGCCATCTGCTTCTAGAAAGCGAATCACATTAATATATTTTGTAACTTCTGGAATGCCAGATGTGAGATGAGAATAAGGCTTATTGGCATCACCACCCAAAACTAAAGTCGGAAATACTGTGGTAATTTTGGGTGCGATCGCTAATTTTTCTTTTTTCTGTAAGCAGTCATATTTGGAACGGATGTAATCTGTCCCAATTTCACCGGCTTCTTTTAATGGTTGATTATATCGATCTAATACGCTAGCTGTCGAAAAATAAATTACCTGCTGGCAACGTTCTGGATCTAGCAATTCTAGCAACTCTATAGTCTTGACCACATTAATATCAAATGTCTCATCACCACCCCAAGCTGTGGCTGTGAGTACCGCCGTATCAATTGTGGATAGCAAATCGGCAAACTGGCGAATATTTTGCATATCACCTTGCAAAACGTTGATGCCTGAACGTGCCTTGGTATCAACTTGCAGTTTATTTGGGTTCCTGACTAGTAGATACAGTTCGTAATCTGTTTCCTTAATTAAGGCTTCTGTTAAATAATGACCTACACAACCACTTGCACCAGTCACTAAAATCCGTTTCTGGCTCATAGAAAATTTACCAAAATTTAGGAGTTAAAACTAAAGAGTTAAAAATGAAGTTAAAAGTTCCGAATCGCAACTGATAACTTATCACTCTGAAAATTTTAGATTTTGAATTTTGGATTTTGGATTGCAGGAAAAATCTAAAATCTAAAATCTAAAATCTAAAATTGAATGACTCCTAACCCTTAACTCCTGCAAGATTCAATTCCTTTGCTGTTTCAAAGAAGAAAGCAACATTTTCTTCGGGAGTTTCCGGTAAGACACCATGACCGAGATTGAGAATGTGACCCCAATTACCAGCTTTGCGAACGGTATCGAGAATGCGATCGCGGATAAACTCTTTAGAGCCGAATAACACGCCTGGGTCAAGATTTCCTTGAACTTTGACATGCTTACCCAATCTGGCTCGTGCGTCTGCCATATCTACTGCCCAGTCTACACTGACAATATCAGCGCCAGATTGTGCCATTCTTTCCAATACACCTGCACTACCGCTAACTAGTAAAATCAAAGGTGTATCGGGGTGGGTTTGCTTAACTTGCTGGAAAACTCGCTTCTGATAGGGGAGAGCAAAGGTGTCATAATCTTGAGGACTCAATTGACCCGCCCAAGAATCGAACATTTGCACAACTTGAGCGCCAGAGTCAATTTGGTAACGGGCATAGATAGCGATCGCATCTGCTAATTTAGCTAATAATTGATGCAATATCGTCGGATCTGAGAATGCCATGTTTTTGATGATGGAGTAGGTTTTAGAACCTTTTCCCTCAACTGCATAAGCTGCTAATGTCCACGGCGCACCCACAAAGCCCAACACCGTTGATTTATCGCCTACTTCAGAACGTAAAGCCTGCAAAATTGTCTTGATAAATGGTAGAGCTGCTTCTGGTTCTAAAGGATGCAGACGTTCAATTTGTTCTTGAGTGCGGAGGGGCGAGTGAATAATTGGCCCTTTACCTTCGGCAATATCCATGTCAATGCCCAAACCAGGTAATGGGGTGACAATATCAGAAAATAAAATTACTCCGTCTGGTTGGAAAGCTCTCCACGGTTGCAAGGAAACTTCAATTGCTACTTCTGGAATTTCCGAGCGATCGCGAAAGGAAGGATACTTATCTCTTAAGTCTCGATATGCTTTCATATATCGTCCCGCTTGTCGCATCATCCAGACAGGGGGACGATCTACTACTTCACCACGAGCAGCCCGTAAGAGATGAGGAGTCGTTGAATAAACACCCATTTATTACTTCATCCTATTTATGCCACTGTTTAGCTTATCATTCTGGGATTACGCTTTTCCAGCAGGTTTTCAGGAAAAAGTGAATAGCAGCGCATAATAGTAATATTTTATTATATTTTGATTATTGGATATGAGCGAGCGGTTGGCTTGACTACAGTATTAATGTCGGCAAGTGCGACAAGTTATTGTTTTTTTGGCTTATCCCATGAAATCATCGCTTTGAGTCCTACGTAGAAATGCACTTTTCACTTCTGCATCAAGGGAACGCATAAGGAAAACTCCATGACAAATAATAAATGTGCCTCTACGTATGGTGTAGAGGCACATCTTTAAAGGTTTTCAACAGGTATCCTGATAAATTTATCCTTTCACTGTCGCTTTATCTTCTGAGCGTTTGAAAAGTGACATCATACCACAAGCACCTATTGCTAACACACCTAACATGGCATTAGGTTCAGGAACGCTGGCTAGTCTATAGGCGTGGTTATCTGTTTCAAAGGCAACACCATTTGAGCGCATCACAACTCGGTCAAATGTTTCTCCTGTATCAGCTACAAGATTGATAAACATATTAGCTTCAGTGCTAGTCCAACTACCATTAGCTATAGCAGTTGGCACATCTTCACCACTAAAAGTTTTTAACAACTGATTACCTTTGTAAATGTCAACAAAGTTGTAACTATCTAATGAACCTGCATAAAAACCGAAGTAATTAACAGCTTGTTTGAAGTTAATATTGACAAAACCACTGTCGCCTGCAACATTACTACCTACTGGAGCAATTGTTAGAAATTTGGTGTTATCCCCATAAGGTGCGGCGTATTGACTAGATAAGCTACCTTGAACAATATTACTAGTAATATTAGAGTAAGTAACAAATCCATTAGGATCTTTTGCTGTGCCATCGTCAAAGGTGACAGTTTTGGCATCAGCGTAACTAGAAAACGGGCCAGTGTTGACTTGCAGAGTTACGGCACTAGCTGGATTTGCACTCACGATCGCAGCAGTTATTCCGAATAAAGCCAAGGAGAATTTTTGCAGCATTCTAGTAATAAAAATTGAAGAAAATAAAGAGAATTAAGACTGAATTTTCCGAAAAAACTAGTTATAAAGTCCTAGCTTCATTACTCCAATAAACTAGAAAAACCACAAATATTATTAGGTATTTCTAGATTAGTTTTGTTGGGTATAACAAGCTCAAAGATTGCAAGTTTTTCTTGAGGCTTTATAATCCTATTGTTATTTTTATCACTCGCAAAAGATACGGTGTATATACTAAAATATCTTTAAAGATTATGTGAAGGTTGTTGTGTAATTGTAGTGGGCAGGGCAAAGGTATCTAAATTACTTTTGATCGCAACCAAGGTTAAGAACCAATAAAAGAATCAGCATTTCTCGTTTAGTTTAGTTTCTGAGACTCAAAGCGATGTCTACGATGGGATAAGCTAATCGGCATTTAAATTGCAACATAGCCACTATTGCCCTTGTTTTTTATCTTTCGATGCCACTTAATGACTAACTCACCCTGATTTAATAGTTTATCTAATAAAGACTTCAACTCGTCTAGTGACTTAAATAGACGATGAGCAATGTATTCCTTACATGAATACCAAACTAATTCGATAATATTGTAGTCAGGACTATATGGAGGTAAAAATTCTAGTATGAAGTTAGGGAGTTATTCGGCAATTTGAGCGAGAATATCTTTCCGTTTGTGAAAACTAGCATTATCTAAAATTAAAATAATCTTAGGGCCATGCTCCTGAAAATCTTCGAGGCAGTTCCCCTGACTTATCCACTCTTCTTTAATTAATTTATTTAGTTGCTGTAATTGTTCATAGAAAATATCCCCCTCACCTTTTTTAATAAAAAAGCATACCCGTTTTCGATCTCCTTCTCTAATTCCTCCCATGACATTGACCCGACCACGCCGACGTTGCCCTGTAAGATTTTTGCGTTTTCCTCGCTTACCCCAATTCTTACGGCGAATTACACGTAAACTAAAGCCGCTCTCATCCCAAAACCATACCTTTACTCGCTCTGGCTGCTCTCTTGCTATTGTTAAATATTGGGCAAGCTTCTCTTTAAACTTTGCTCTAACTAGAGGATTTTGTTTGTCTTCAAGGTCATACTTAGCCCAGATATAACTATACTTTTTTCGCTTTAATATCCTCCTCACTTGAGAACTACTTAAATCAATTCCTGTTTTTTCTGTTAAATATGTAGCTAATCTTTCTGCCGTCCATCGACCAAATTCATAACCTAAATCTGATGGTTCTTCATCAACTGTTTTTAATAACAGTTTAATATACTCAGGAGTGGCTTTTCGGTTATGTTCGTACTCTCGTTTATTATGTAAAGTTTGTAGGTTATCTGGATCTCCATGCATACACCAATATGCTACTGTCCTTGGGGAACACCCCAAAAATCTAGAAATTTCTTGTTGTGTCCTGCCATCATTTTGGAGCAAAATAATTAAAATTCTTTCCCTGACGTGCGGTAGTTCGCTCTCCTTAAGAGCTTGCTGCAACTGAGTAACTTGTTCCGAAGTTAAAAAGTTTTTAGCTGGTGGTGGCATAGTTATTTTCAATCGACTCTGCATTTATATTATGCAGCTTAAATGCCGATTAGCTTACCACTAAATTTTTAGCAATATAGCAGTTCTCATTCAGATGCAAAACAACATCAATACCCTTGACTTTGTGAAAAATTGTTTTGCTTAACCCAACAAAGCAATTTTTCACAAAGCCCCCAAAATGTTGGGTTTCGTTCCTCAACCCAACCTACGCAACTGCTATTATTGACATAATATCCTCGCCTTGGGGAAGTGGCGAGTGGCCAGTGGGGAATGGAAAATAGGGACTGGCGACTGAGAAATAGGGTAAAACAAGAATCAATATTTAATTGAGGATTGGGCATTGGGCATTAGTTATTCTCCCCCTGCTCCTCTATCTTCCTGATATCCATACTTCCTAGCCCCCTAACTTGATATGCAAACTGACTCTAACAGTCCCGATCCTGTTGCATCTGCTAATAATGATCCTAACCCAGGAAAATTTTTGATTCCGCGATCGCAGCGACAGAGGTTCTTTATCCAGTTTACCTTAATGACCCTGATCGGATGGGTTGTGGGTGGCGTTGCCAGTATCGCCTTAGAGAAAATTATTCTCCAAACCTCACCTAGCGCTGCAATCCAACCACAAACATGGGGTATTTTGGTCAGAAGTCTCAGCAATGTTATATTTGCTGTGATTTTTGCTGCCGATCAGAGCCTTGTCCTTTACCGATATTTATCGGGTTGGCAATGGATATTTGCTACTAGTGTAGGGTGGCTGATTGCTAACGGCGTTTCTACAGCCTGGATTAACTATCTTTCAAGTATTGCCATATCGTTAAATGAAACTTTATCTCCTGAGCAAACTTTTATTTTTGGATTTCTGTCTGCGATCGCATATATAATTTCTGGTATTTGGCTAGGGATTTGCCAATGGCTAGTATTGAGGCGATATACAGCTAGCGTTTGGTGGTGGAATTTTCTGCCTTCAATCTCTTTTTTATTAATCACTATTTTAGTTTGGTTGCTTTTTCTGGTGCAAAATTTGATTCCAGAAATTTACCGTAGTACCATACTATATTGGAGTGAACAAGGGCTTACAGCAGTTATTTTGGGAGCTATACCAGCAATTGGTTTGTGTACATTGAAAAGAAATTTACATCCCAAAACTAGAGTTTATTCCTAACTTTTATCCATAATATTCCATAACCTTAATATTTATGACTCACCCGCTCATTTTCCAACCCGGTCAAAGTTATAAATTTAGTAAGTATTTTGTATTACCATATACCCCAGTAAATATCTTGGTGGAACTGGGATGTAGTTAGGAACGTGCATCGCTACAACTACCACCATATTTAGTTAAAAACTCCTGTATCTACTCAAGCCACTACATCCCCAGAGGATACTACCAGTTAGCCAATACCCAGTCCTATTTATTTATCATCCCAAATCAGCTCTAAACGTTCTTGTGCTGTCTTGAGGGCTTTTTCAGCAGACTCTCCTAGTACTGTGGCTTCTATAGCTCGACCAAGACTGTCAGAAAGACGGCTATATCCAGCAATAATTGGTTGAGAATGTGCCACTGGTAATTGGTCAAAAAACACTTTCAACACTGGTTTTTCATTGATGAATTGCTGATAAGCTTTGCTTTGAGCTGATGTGAAGGTAACTGGCAAAAAACCCGTCCCCATACTCCATGCTGTTTGGAATTCCTCGCTCAAAACATACTCTAAAAATTTGAATGCTGCTTGCTCTCTTGCTGGTGTGGTCTTCATCACAAAAAAATTTCCAGTACCTGTGACTGTAGCAGCTTTGACACCTGCTGGTATGGGTAATACCTGATGATCGACCTCAGATTTCATAATTAACGTCCAAGGGCCTGTAATCTGCATTGCAACACGACCTGTAAGAAAAGCTTCCTCTTCATAACCTCGTTCGGGGGCAGAAAGCATTACTGAACCATCTTCGATCAGGTCTTGCCAAAATTTTAAGGCCGCGATCGCACCTACATTCGTTAAACTCGGGCGATTATTGATTACAATCTCGCCATCAGCACTATATAAAAACGGCAACCAACTAATCACAGTCCATCCACCTTTTCCTAAAGGCAGTAACATACCATACTGTTCGGGGCGGCCATCCCCATTGCGGTCTATAGTTAATTTTTTGGCAACTTGTCTTAATTCATCCCAAGTTTTGGGTATTTCTGTAATTCCCGCAGCTTCAAAGAGTTTAGGACGGTAAAAAATCCCAATATTACTGGTGTGCATTGGCACTGACCAAATATGACCATCCAACTGCATTTCTGACAATAAGTTAGGTCTAATGTCTGACTTGAAGGGCGATTTATCCAACCAATCTTCTAAAGGTCGAAGTGCCCCTAATTCCACAAATTGACCTGTATATTCAGGGTGGAATGACAGTATATCTGGGGGCACATTAGCAACAACTGATGTTAATATTTTTGGTAAATTAGGTTCTGGTTCAAAGATAGACTCAACCTGAATATCAGGATGAGTTTGATTAAATTTATCTACTAATTTTTCAAAAATCTCTCGATGTGAAGGTGGATTAATAGCTTGCCAAAGTACCAGATGAATTACCCCATCATCTTTTTCTCTAATTGGCTGACAACTAGATAAAGATATCAGAGATAAACTCAGAATAATTCCTAGAATCCAAAGCTGCAAAGTAGAATTGATAAAATAATACCAAAAGGATCTAATTTTGGAAGCTATAAAATTAATATTCATATAAAGTCTTTAAACACAAAAATAGATTATCTAGCACATTATTCTAATTATTGAGATTTATTGAGAAACAACTTGCTGTATTAAACCTTCTAATTGTTTAGCACAGCTAGCTTCACTAAAGAATTCTGCAATTTGATCAAAGCGATCAATCTTCTGTTGAGGGGTTTTTACATGGTCAATGATAGCTTCTGCTAATAAATCAATATCACTTGGTGGTACTATCGTTCCACATTTCAGGACTTCAAAAATATCACGGGGGCCAACTGGACAATCACTGGCAATAAACGTTACTCCACTGGCTACAGCTTCTACAAGAACTAGTGGTAAGCCTTCAAAATGAGAAGAAAGTATAACCGCTCTAGATTGTGAAAAGTAAGCTCTAGGATTACTTACAGAACCAGTAAAGAGGACAATATTATTAATAGCTAAAGAATTTGCCAGAGCTTGTATTTCTGTCTCTAATTCACCGTCTCCTAGCAAAATCAGCCGGATATTTAAGTTATGTTCACTAACTTTAGCAAATGCCTTGAGTAAAGTTTTATGGTCTTTTTGATGGTGAAATCTAGAAGCACATACAAAGGTAATCAACTGCGAATTGTTAAACCACGATTTGGCTGTAGGATGAAGAGGCTGGTTATTTATATCATCTATAGCTGGATTGTAGGATATCACTATTCGAGGATGCCTAAAACCAATATTTGCAAATCTTTGATAAAGAGCTTTGCAGACAAAAACTATTCCGCTAGCTTGCTGAAGCGCCTGCATATCAATCCTGCTGGTAATACTTATAGATAAGTTTTGAATTAATGCACTGATCGGGTTTGTTTTGATTTCAATCTGTGATTCAGAGATATAATCACTATGAATATAACTAATATATGGAATAGATAAACTTCCAGGGATAAGCTGAGACAAATAAAATAGTTTAGTAAGAAATGTACTATGACAAATAATAATATCTGGTTTCTGTTCAGCAATAATCCTATTTAATTGGATCGCTACCCATATTTGATGTATCGCTCCGCCAATATAAAATAAAGTGCCTGCAATTTTCATCACAATGACTGTTTGGGCTGCATTAAAAGATACCTTCCATCGTGAATCTAAATCAGTCAGGATCACAGCAGAAACTTCATAGCCAGCCTTGACCTGAGAAGATATTAGCGAATCCGCAACTTTTGGCGCTCCACCAAGGTTATTCAAAACTATATGACAAATATGCATACTTACAGTTAGATTTTACTCACTTTAGCAAAATAGACAAACTCAAACTTACTGTTGCAGAATAGCAGAAATAATTATACAGTCAGTACGGGAGAGAAGCCGCAACTCCTAACTTATCTTCTCTATTTACCTAATTTTATGAATGCTGTTCTAAAACACTTTTGGTAACACTAGTTTCCGCTCTTGTGTAAAGATATGTTTCGGGATTGGTAACTTTTTGCGTTTTAAAAATTTTTGCTGCCCGATGCCAAAAGTCTGTATCCTCTCCATAGTGGATGTTTTCAAAGCCCCCTAACTCAAAAAATACTTTTCTCTTACCGAAAATTGTCGGGCCTAAAACACATTCTCGCAAATTAATTGTTTTACCTGGCTGAAAATAATCTGCCACAAAAATCTCTTCTTCACTAGCAAATCCACCTTCAATTAAATCAATTTCTGGATGATTTTTCATATATCCCAGTCGTGATTCTAGATGATTGGGTTTGTAAGCATCATCACTATCAAGAAGTGTAATATATTTGCCAAAAGATGCCTGAATACCAGCATTTTTAGCGTAGGCTTGTTTTTTATTTTGATGTTTGAGATATCGGATATTGGAGAATTTTTGCACATAAGGATTGACAATTTCAAAAGTATTGTCTTGGCTTCCATCATCAACTATAATCAGTTCCCAATCTTGAAAGGTTTGGTTGATAACACTATTAATGCCATTATCTAAATATTTGGCGCGATCGTAAGTACAGATGACAACTGATATTTCTGGAATTGGATCAAATTTTATCGGACTCATAATGGATTACCAGTAAAATTAAGTATTAGTGCTGAAAAAATGGTTGTTAGCATAACCTTACCAAATTGCTAACCCATACTCAAATGACCACTAACGAATCAATGTACAAAATTAAGGTTCATACCTCTAGTTTACGGAACTGTACATATATACTGTGACCAGTTACAATATTTCTTAATCCAGCTTTTAATAGGTATCCATATAAAGGAATTGTATACCGATTTAAAATGATTTTTCCTAAAGGCGAAATACTGCAAATATGATTGCCGTATGAATGCAAATAACTATCTACATGATAATAATGTAAAGGCTCTTTAATTACTTTTTCGAGCTTCACAGGGAATATATTTTCTAGTGCCTTAAATGTTGAAGCTTTCCATTGCGTCATGTGGTGCGGCGGCATATCTAGTAAATCATATTGATATTGTAAAAAGCTTTCCGCATTGGGAACACAGAAAATTAATTTTCCTCCAGTTCTCAAAGTGCGAAGACAGAATTCAATGAAGTTTTTAGGTTGAGGAATATGTTCAAGTACCTGGAAACTACAAATTGCATCTTGAGACAAAGGGTAGGTTTCTGCAAATTCTTGTAAATTGATACTTTCAACAGGTAGATTATTTTTTTTAGCTACTGCAACTGCGGATGAATTAAGTTCAATTCCTTGAGCGTTAAGACCTAGTTTTAAAGCTGATTCAACAAAAGAACCAAATGCACAACCTATTTCTAAAATATCATTGCAGTTTGATAAATTCTTTAAAGCAACCTTATGTTCCCACTTGTCAGGCGTATAAAACTAATCAATTTTTTGCAATTGTTCATAAAGTTTTTCTGAACCAGCAATATCAAATGGTAAGAAAAATTGAAGTTTAGTTTTGTTACACTGGTAGAGATGAATTTCTTTATATTCACGAAGCTCTGAGGTAATATCAATCTTAAAAGTCTGATTCCAGTCGTTAATTAGTGTATCTACTTGTATGGTTTTCAGCCAAGTAATATCGGTTTTACCTGTCAAAGGGCTTTGAATATTCATACTAAAAAAAGATAAACTAAATTATTTATTTGGATGATCCGCAAGTACTAAAAGCGTTTTTCAAAACATGAGTTTTGTTGCCAATGCTAATCTTCTAGGATGCTGGTGCTACTAAAACTACCTCTGGCACAGATCATATCACGGTCATCCGGATCTTGTCATGCTGATGCTAGGTGGTATGGCGACAGTTTTTATCTGTTTGTGCTAAACCATGCGATCGCTAAATTTACAACCTGTGTGTAAATGCCTCTAATTATTGCAAGGCTCCACTAGAGGTAATTACCCTAAAAGTGGTGGTATCATCTTTCTTTGAGGATTGCATCAATTTTGACAACTATGATTTTTATGAGTATTAACTATTTAACCTTAATATGGTACTGTATTGTGTTGGTAAAGCTGACGAAATTCGTAAATAACAAATTCTTTAGATAAGAACAGATATGACTGAAACTAATGAAATTATTAAAAATGTCCCATTGTCAACTTGGGACTATATTTCACCAGGATTTGAGATAATTTATCCTGATTATTCTTTTCCCAATATGATCGTTGGAGATCCCAATAGTTCTTATTGGCCTTATTTACGTCCAGAAATTCCTCATAGCTGGTACGTGGATAAACAAGAGCCATTTATAGGGTTCCTGAATCGAGATGAAGCACACATTTTATATAATACAGGACTCAAATTTGCCGGCAAAAAAGCTTTAGAAATTGGTTGTTGGCGGGGTTGGTCTGCCTGCCATCTGGCATTAGCAGGAGTGGAATTAGATGTAATTGATCCTGTTTTAGCTAAAGAAGATGTTTATGAAAATGTAACTAGTTCCCTACGACTTGCTAATGTTCTCGACTCAGTTAATCTAGTAGACGGTTATAGCCCACAAAAGGTGGAAGAATTAGCTAAACAATTACAACGTAAGTGGTCATTGATTTTTATTGATGGCGATCATGAAGCACCAGCGCCTCTAAATGATACGATTATCTGTGAAAAATTGGCTGAGGCAGATGCTTTAATTTTATTCCATGATTTAACTTCTCCTGATGTCACGCAAGGCTTAGACTACTTAAAGCAAAAAGGGTGGAACACAATCATCTATCAAACTATGCAAATTATGGGAGCTGCTTGGCGCGGAAATGTTGAACCAGTAAAACATCAGCCAGATCCAAAAATTAATTGGAATTTACCAGAGCATTTAGCAGGTTATTCTGTGAGTGCATGATCAAATCAAGGAGCAGAATTCCTAGAAGTTCCTATTTATAGGAATGAATTAATGCGGATGCGCGATCGCTAATATTCCCGCATCCCCATCTAAAATTACCTCTATACCCACTGGTAACGCAGCATTGGGGCTATCATGACCAAAAGGTAAATCAGAAACAATCGGAATCCCTAAATCACCCAAGCGATCGCGCAATACTTCTTCTACACTAAAACTAGATATAGTTGGCGGCGCTTCACAGCGAGTAAAACCCCCCAAAGCAATACCGCAGACTTGAGACAAAGCACCGCTCAAACGCCACTGTGTCAGCATTCTATCGATACGATAAGGTGCTTCCGTAACATCCTCCAACGCCAGAATTACACCATCCAGATGTGGTAAGATTGGTGTACCCAAAAGGTGAGTAGCAACTGTGAGATTACCTGGTAATAAAGCGCCAGTAACCACACCACCACCCCAACCGCAACCCTTGAGAGGGGTGAAAGAATTACCTTCTACCCAATCAAATAATCTCTCAATTGACCAATCTGGCTCATCTGCCAAAGTCGTCAGTACGGGGCCGTGAACGCCGGAAATTCCTGCTGTATAAAGGCTCCACAATAAAGCTGTAATATCAGAAAAGCCTATGAGCCACTTGGGAAGTCCTGAGTTTGGCCAATTCCAATCTTCTAAGATACGGGTGCTGCCAAAACCGCCTCTGGCACTGAGGATACCACGACAATCAGGATCTTGCCATGCTGCTGCTAGTTGTTGACGGCGGGTTTCGTCTGTACCAGCGAGATAACCCCATTTGTCATCTATCTGAGGACTTATTTCTACTCGATAACCACGCGATCGCCAAATTTCTACACTCCGTTCAAATGCCTCAAATTCTCGCAAAGCACCACTAGGGGCTATTACTCGCAGTAAGTCTCCAGGTTTGAGGGGCGGTGGTAAGATTTTGGATGGCATGAAAAAAGTTAGGGGTGAGGAGAGACGCGATGAATAGCGTCTGTACAAGGGGTTAAGAATAAAGACTATACCTCAGAACTCCAATAAAATTTTATTGAATCATTTTTGAAAGCGATCGCCACAGTGGTTTTATTTTAGGTTCGCTTTGTATCTAACTGTGGATTTTCTTTAGTTGGATTTTGCGGTACAAGATAAATACCCCCAGATATTAAAGTTAGGGCGACAGAAATCCAAAAAGCAATCACAGAGGGAGTTTGCCACACTTCACCCAGAGGCGCAATCAAAAGTGCGATCGCAACTATTTGACTAACAGTTTTGAGTTTACCCCAAATATTCGCTCCTATAATCGTCGTTTGATTCACCCGCCAACCAGCGATCGCTAATTCTCGCGCTAAAATCAAAAACACTCCCCAAGCTGGCACTTTTCCTAATTCAATAAAAACTAGCAACGGCGCAAGTACCAGAAGTTTATCCACTAAGGGATCAAGAAACTTACCTAACTCACTAATTTGGTTGAGTTTTCGCGCCAAATAGCCGTCTAGCCAATCAGTCAACGCCGCAATAAGAAAAATCGCCAAACATATCCACTGAGCTTGAGGTGTGGGATTATATAAACCGTAAAGCAGAAATGGTATCCCCAATAGGCGAGAGAAAGTAATCCAGTTGGGTATGGTCATAGGGAATTCAAAAATCAAACTTCAAAATTAACAAGTGTAAAGCAACAAGCAGCCAAGCAAATATGCAAAATCTATGCAGATTAGTGTATCTGTGTGTGGCTGCGTGGGAAAATCTGTTTTCTGTAGCTCTCCTAAAACAATACTATGACTGAACACACAGACTCTCAATTCCGCATCGAACGCGATTCGATGGGCGATCGCCAAATTACTAGTAGCCTTTATTACGGCATTCAAACGCTGCGGGCTATCGAAAACTTTCCCATTAGCGGCATAAAGCCTTTACCTACTTACGTAGATGCTGGATTAATCATTAAAAAAGCTACGGCAATTGTAAATGGAGAACTAAATTGCATTCCCCAAGATATTAGTCAGGCGATTGTCCAAGCAACTGATGAAATCCTGGCTGGGAAGTTTCGGGATCAATTTGTCGTAGATGTTTATCAGGCGGGTGCTGGAACATCCCACCACATGAATGTCAACGAAGTTTTGGCAAATCGCGCCTTAGAAATTCTTGGTGAAGAAAAGGGTAATTACAAACGTGTTAGTCCCAATGACCACGTTAACTATGGGCAGTCTACCAATGATGTGATTCCTACCGCAATTCGCATTGGTGGATTATTGGCATTATCTAAAACATTACACCCAGCAATAGATGGTGCGATCGCATCCTTAGAAAACAAAGCTGTAGAATTTCAAGATATCGTCAAATCTGGCAGAACCCACTTACAAGACGCAGTACCCGTGCGTTTGGGTGAGAATTTTCGGGCTTGGGCGCAAATCCTTACAGAACACCAAAACCGGATTTATACCGCCTCTGGTGATTTGATGGTGCTGGGTTTGGGAGGTAGTGCAGCCGGAACGGGTTTAAATACTCATCCTTTGTATCGCGCCCGTGTGGTAGAAGTTCTCTCAGAATTGATTGATACTCCTTTGGAACCTGCACCCCATCTTATGGCAGCCATGCAAAGTATGGCACCATTTGTAAATGTTTCCGGCGCTTTACGCAACTTAGCGCAGGATTTAGTCAAAATATCTCATGATTTACGACTGATGGATTCGGGGCCAAAAACTGGTTTGAAAGAAATTCAACTTCCCCCAGTGCAACCTGGTTCCTCGATTATGCCAGGGAAATATAACCCAGTGATGGCAGAGATGACATCAATGGTGTGCTTTCAGGTGATGGGTTACGATAGTGCGATCGCATTAGCTGCACAAGCCGGACAATTAGAATTAAATGTGATGATGCCGCTTATTGCCTATAACCTAATTCACAGTATCGAAATTCTGGGTAATACCATCGCAGCACTCACCGAACGCTGCATTCAGGGAATTACTGCCAACCAAGAACGTTGTTTAGCTTATGCCGAAGGTAGTTTAGCTTTAGTAACCGCACTAAATACCCACATCGGTTATTTAAACGCTGCTGCCGTCGCTAAAGAATCTTTAGAAACTGGTAAATCTTTACGGCAGATTGTTTTAGAACGAGGATTGATGAGTGAAGCAGACTTAGCTACAGTGTTAAATCTAGAACAAATGAGTGGTATCTTACCGCTCAGAACAGAATAATAGATTATGGGGCATGGGGAAGAGGCAGAGGGGCAGGGGGAAGGGTGCAGAGGAGAGGAATTTTCCCCCTGCTTCCCCTGCTCCCTCATCTTCCCCACTCCCCACTCCCTACTCCCCACTCCCCATTTATCCATGCAGACTCAAAAACCATCTGTTAGTCTTATTCGGGCTACATCTTACGAACGAGAGGCTTTACGAGAATCCTTAGTCATTCTCCTGGAACCTTTTGGCGGAATAGCAGCGTTTGTGAAAAAAGGCGATCGCGTTTTACTAAAACCAAATCTACTTACAGGTACGCGTCCTGGTAAAGAGTGTATCACCCGTGCCGAACTAGTTTACGAAGTTGCCCAGATGGTAATTGAAGTTGGCGGCAAGCCATTTTTGGGCGATAGTCCTGCTTTTGGCAGTGCCAGGGGCGTAGCAGTAGCAAACGGCTATCTGCCTATTTTAGAAGAACTCAATCTCCCCATCATCGATTTTCATGGTCAGCGTTACCAAACTATTAGTGACAATTTTAACCATCTGCGGCTGTCTAAAGAAGCGATGGAAGCAGACGTAGTGATTAACCTACCTAAAGTGAAATCACACATGCAGTTGACATTAACACTAGGCGTAAAAAACTTGTTTGGTTGCGTTCCCGGCAAAATGAAAGCTTGGTGGCACATGGAAGCTGGAAAAGATGCGAATAGATTTGGTGAAATGTTAGTAGAAACTGCCAGAGCAATTAACCCTAACTTAACCATATTAGATGGCATCATCGGTCATGAAGGAAATGGCCCCAGTAATGGTGAACCTCGCCAATTGGGAATTTTAGCGGCCGCATCAGATATATTTGCTTTAGATCGGGCAATGATAGAAATCCTCAATGTTTCTCCTGAGCAAGTGCCCACAGTTGCAGCTTCCCAAAGGCTAGGAGTTTGTCCAGAACTAGTTGACATAGAGTTTCCGCATTTAAATCCTGACTTATTAAAAATAGAAGATTGGCGGCTACCAGACAAGTTAATGCCCATCGATTTTGGTATGCCCCGCGTAATTAAATCTACGTTTAAGCATCTTTACACCCGATTTATCAAGGAACCAATGAGTGTTTATGGAAGGGATTAGTACCGCAGGGCGGAAGTAAAAAGTCAAAAGAATTATATTCCAAGCTTTTGCGCCATTTGAAATGGTATGTTTATTTCCGCGCCCACTGTACGAGAGAAATGAGGGAGACAAGGGGAGAATAAACCCATACCTACTCCTTACTCTCCACTCCCCACTCCCCACTCCCCAATTTAATGCAAACTTCGTTACAGCAATTTGATTTATTATCAGAGTAATCTGTAATTACCCTCCGATTGCTTAACCAGACCGCCCTATGATAGTTAGTGGCGGTTTTTTTAGCTGATTAATTTGTTATCCAAAAACTTATACGGATTTATAATCTGTAAATTGGGATTGGGTGTTTTGTTCTGAACATAAGCAAAGTTTGGCGATAACTCTCACACCTCTATGCCACCTTCTAAAATATTTTTAAATATACCTATATATAGATTGACAAAATTGCTGTGATTTTACCTATATTTGAAAATTTAAATTATAAAATATTTGTTTAGTGGTATCACTGAACCCATGCTGCACACGCAGTTGATGCAGGGAGCATCCCATTTTTGCAAAGACATTAGATAGCAAGTTGACCATTGAGGTAGGCACAGCGAAGTTGTAGTATGGACGGCACATTGGCAGGA
>NZ_JBALBZ010000191.1:0-51968 GCF_036919495.1 Nostoc sp. | reverse complement strand
ACCAAATAACCCAGATACCAGAGGCGCTCGCTAATTTAACCAATCTGACGCAGCTTATCCTCTATAACAACCAAATAACCCAGATACCAGAGGCGATCGCTAATTTAACCAATCTGACGCAGCTTGACCTCGATGGCAACCAAATAACCCAGATACCAGAGGCGATCGCTAAATTAACCAATCTGACGCAGCTTCACCTCAGTTACAACCAAATAACCCAGATTCCAGAGGCGATCGAAAATTTACCGAAATTGGAAAAACTAGATTTACGAGGAAATCGGCTTCCCAATCTCGAAATTACCGAATGGGTTCCCGTCCCCAACTATCCCAACCATCCGCCTCTCGACTACCAAGAACTCCTCGGACTCGAATCAATGGGTGAAAGCACAATCACCATTGGCAAACTAAAATTAAAACTCGATCTGCGTCAACTTTTAGATGGCTACGAATCACTAGAATCACGTCAAAAAATACAAAAAGTAGATCCAGAAAGCGATCGCTTTACAATTGTCAACAAGATTTACAACAACCACCAAGGAGATTTTAAACCCATGACAGAAAACACAAACAACTTTCAAGGCGCAAACATCGCCAACTTTGCCAACGAAGTCAAAGACAACGCCAGTCAGCAAGCCTCTAACTTCAACCAAACAAGCGGCGCAAACATCAGCGAAATTCTGCAACTAATCGGCAACCTGCGCCAAACTGCCGCCCAATTCCCACCGGAAACCCGCGACGACATGATCATTGATATTGATGATGTAGAAGCAGAAATTCAAAAGCCAGAAAAAGAACGCAATTTACCCAAACTTAAAAAGCGTTTAGTAGCTTTACTAACTGCTGCTACTGTAGTTGCTGCCCCGATCGCAGGTATGACAGATTTTGAAAACAATGTTATAGATATAGGTAACAAAGTAGGCATCGAACTAAAGCTTCCCTCTGTTAAATAGACTTTTCTCACTCCAGAGGCGATCGCAAATTCAAGCTTCACAGCTATTAAATAATAAACAAGCGATCGTTTTACATCAATAGCTTGAGATGATTCCTGCATTTGATTTGATGAAAATTGAACTAGCGATCGCGGGTAATGATGCAGATGTGGATGAAGATGGCGCAGTAGAATTTAGTTTGTGATTGACTCCAAAGCTCAAGATAATCCGCAACGCAGGATTAATATATTTTTGCTAAAGTGGGATGCTCCCCAATCATACTTTGTATGGTAGTTCTGCACGCACTTTCAGATTTTATCGACTGCGATTTTGCCATAAGTGGCTCATCTCCTAGTTATTGGTACGAGGGGCATTGTCTCCAAAGTGGTGATTGCCTAAAATTACCCCGCACCTCAATATCTGAAGCGATCGCTCATGGACTTATGCAACAACTTGCCAACAATGACTGTTATTCTCGTGAAGGCAAGATGTATGGAATACTATTAGTTGAACTGCCTGATGGCGAACAAAGGGTACTCAAAGCCTTCTCCGGTCTTTTGAATGGTTGCAGTGTAGTTGAGGGCTGGGTTCCACCAATTCCAGGACGAGACGAAGTTGCTTTAGAGGAAGCCCGCACTTTGGCACAGTTGGACGCGATTAAGCAGGAACTCTTTACCTTAAAGCAACTAACCGAACGCCAGCAGTATGAAACTCTGTCTAATGAATTTGAGCAACAATTGCAAGCAATGAGCGATCGCCATCGCCATTGCAAACATCAACGACAACAGAAACGTCAGCAAATCTGCAATACACTTTCTTCAGAAGCACTCACGATTGCCCTTGAACAACTCGACGAAGAGAGCCGTCAGCAGGGAATTGAGCGACGACAACTTAAACGCCAGCAAAATGCCGTATTAGAGCCTCTTCAACAGTTAATTGCAGCAACGGATGCCCGAATTAGCGAACTGAAACAACAGCGTAAAGCACTATCCCGTCAATTACAAGCTCAGATGCAGGCTACCTACAGCCTGACTAACTTTTCTGGGCGATCGCTATCATTACAGCAATTGATGCCAGGAGGTTCGCCCACTGGCACAGGAGACTGTTGTGCCCCAAAACTGCTCCATTATGCGGCAACACATAATCTCAAACCCGTGGCAATGGCAGAATTTTGGTGGGGTGCGTCTTCGGTAAATCAAGATAAAATCCAGGGAAAATTTTATGGAGCATGTGCCGAGCGATGCCAGCCATTGATGGGGTTTTTGCTCTCCGGGTTAAGACCTATTTCAATCCCTAATAAGTATTTTCACATAATAACTCCACTATTACTAAATACATTAACACATTTACCTAGACCTAATGTGTTTGAGTCCAATGAATTTCCCTCAATGAAGGGAGAAATCCCCATTATTTATGAAGACGAATGGCTAATTGCTGTCAACAAACCTGCTGGATTACTTTCAGTACCTGGTCGTTATCGCGATCGCCAAGATAGTGTCTTGAGTCGCTTACGTCATCTGTTACCGGATGGGATGGCGCTTGCATCTGTGCATCGCCTAGATCAAGAAACATCGGGGATTTTGTTGTTAGCACGCGATCGTCAAACCCATCGACAAATTAGCCAGCAGTTTCAGCAACGCCAGGTTCACAAGGTTTATGAAGCGATACTTTCCGGTGTTATGACAGTTGAGCGAGGTAAAATTGACCTGCCACTGTGGGGAGATCCTGAAAATCGTCCTTATCAAAAAGTCGATTGGCAGCACGGTAAACCCAGCTTGACACACTTCCAGGTAATTGCCAAAGAACAAGATTACACCCGTGTAGAATTTACGCCGCTCACAGGGCGCACTCATCAATTAAGGGTTCATGCAGCTGATGCGCGAGGACTTGGGGTAACTATTTTAGGCGATCGCTTTTATGGATGCTGTGCAGTTACCAGTCGCTTACATCTGCACGCCAGAGAACTTCACTTCAAGCATCCGCAGTCAGAAAAAACCCTTCATTTACAAGCAATTACACCCTTTTGATGCTCAACGAAGAGGACTTGGGGACAAGGATAATTAGGGATAAGCGCAAAGACTTGTTGCAAGTACTCATCCAATTTCACGAAATAATTGATACAAATTTTTTTGCCTCCCCTGCTCCCCCTGCCCTTGCCTTCTCTCTAAATAATCCTCTTAGCGTTAATGCCTATAAAGGTGGAGCTGGAAGTGGCTTTGCTGCAACTGCAAAAGGTGAGCGTCCACCCTGTCCCACTTCAAACTGATTCATCATATCGTGGTCTTCGTGAACCGCATTGTGGCAGTGTGACATATATTTGCCTGTATTAGGGCCAAACTTACCAATTACTCGTATAGTTTCGTTTTCCCCAACATAAAAGACATCTTTTAACCCACGCTCGTAAGGAAAAGGTGGTTTACCATTACGATCAAGCATTAGGCAATCAACTAGGTGAAGGTGGATAGGATGAAACGCACGACCTGATGGGTTAGACAATTTCCAGATTTCAACATCGCCTAATTTAGGATTAGCATCAATTCGGGTGTTATTCCAGGTTTTGCCATTGATCACCCACAGATTATTAGATCGCTCATACTGAAATTCTCTGGTTCGTACTGCTGAAGATTCTGGGATAGGCTGGATTGTACGTAACCTGGAGGGAATAGAGCTATTATCTGGTTCACGCCGCACAACATCAAAGCGCATAATTTGATTCGTACCATCGTAATTCGTGTTGTTAGGAAGTCCGAGATTTCGCAGCACTACCTGAGAGCCAACTGGGTATTTAGAAAAGTCAATAATAAATTCGTAGCGTTCTGCCATCGCCAACCGGAAATTTTTGACTTTAACTGGTGCGCTCATTAATCCGGCATCAGTGCCAATCATAATAAAATCATCGCCGTTGCTCAGGGCAAGATTATAAGAGCGCGAAATCGAACCATTCAAGATCCGGAAACAGTACTTACAGGTATCTACTTCCATGCGCGGCCAAGGCGCACCATTGACCAAAATGACATCACCATATTGACTAATTTCACCTTGGGTATTGAAGACTAACTTGCCAGTATTAGTAAACTGTTTATCTTGGATAAATAGTGGTACGTCGTATTTACCTTTGGGTAAGGGTAGTCCAAGCTCAAAGTCATCTTGAACAATGTACATGCCTGCCAAACCCATATAAATATTACGCGCAGTATTATGAATGGCGTGGTCGTGATACCATAAAGTAGCAGCGCGTTGGTTCGGATAGACGTAATCTTTGTAGAAACCTGGTGGTGTCAAATCTTCAGCATAGCCATCGTACTGCGGTAACGATCCCATGCCATGTAAGTGAACTGATGTTGGTGTATCGACACTATTATTGATAAAGCGAATTATTGATTGTCGCCCTTGACGTTGCTTAATTGTGGGGCCAGGAGCAATACCGTTATACGCCCATATCTGCGTTGTTAGCCCAGGTAAAATATTAACCTGAGCTTTTTTCATCGTGATTTGGTAGTAATCTGTAGTCGCATTGCTCCGCACTGGTTTAAGTACTGGCGGTATGGGAAGTTTGATCCTAAAACGAGTAGGCTGAGGACTACCAGCAGTTGCTGCTTGTCCACGAGATAGCAAGCCTATAGGAATCAGCAAAGAACCACCTGTAAGCGCTCCTAGCTTCAGGGCTTCTCGTCTAGTTATTTTTATCACTTTTATTTCTTTATTAGTGTATTGCGAAATTGGCCTGAATGGTTTTAGCAATCAGTAGATTTGAAAAAATTTGAAATACTAAGATTTACATACTGTACAGACACATCATCTTGTGTATTAAGGTAAATAGGTCGTTTCAGCTTTTTACAAATCATTTTTTATCAATTGCATAGCATTTTTTATATGAATGTACATTTTTGTTTGTTTGTTAAATTTACAAATATATCCACAGAAAGTCAACCAGTTATTAATTTTGTTTAATCCTACAAACATACATATGGCTTGATTTATGCTTCACAGTTTGCATTCGTACTTCTTTTTTAATTTAGGAAATCTAACACATTTTTTACTAATTTTTTAAGTTAATGGAAAAGTTTTTCTACGCTCTCTCTAAATTATTAATTAAATTATGGAGAGCAAACTTATCCACAATTTTGAGCCATTCAATGCCTTTATTTAATACAGCTAGTTGCTAATTATAAACATTATGTTTGATGTTTATCGTTCACTTGTATATAACTATTACGTCATCTGTTGCTGAAAGGGATGGCGCTTGCATCTGTGCATCGCCTAGATCAAAAAACATCTGGGATTTTGTTGTTCGCACGCGACGCGATCGCCAAACCCATCGGCAAACTAACCAGCAGTTTCACCAACGCCAGGTTCACAAGGTTTATGAAGCGATAAGCTAATCGTCATTCATTTTTCCAGACTGATTCGCTTGTAGTAACGGCTTCAGCCCTGGTGTTATGCAACTTAAATGCTCATCAGCTTATCCGGTGTTGTGACAATTAACCAAGGTAAAAGGTGTTGCAAGTGGGATGACTTGGGGCAAGCAGGGCAGGTAGGGGAAGTAGAGGAAGCAGGGGGGAAGTTTGGAAGTTGTTAATTCATCCCGCTTTCACTGCAACGCCAGGTAAAATTACTTCGCTTCAAGCATCCGCAGTCAGAAAAAACCCTGTATTTACAATCAATTACGCCCTTTTGACGCTCAACTCTCGCCTGGGAAGGAGGAAACGCACTACTTTCCTTTAATCTCCTCCCCGAACAGTTAGCCTATTGCTTTTTAAATTTGTATGTGATAATTTTTGCTTGTAGTTAATTGAACGGTTCTCCGACCAACTTACCGTACTTAAAGAAATCGATATCACACCTAAGAGACTCCCCAAAAAAATATTCAAGGAAATCTCTAATGAGTGGTAAAGATAAAAGTGCAGGAGTTTACCTCTAGACTCTCATTCTTATCTTTATTTTATTAAAAAACGAACTTCAGCAAAAGATTTTACCAAAAAGGTATAGATGTTGCTGCTACTATTTGTCCCACAATTCACGATTATATGAGTAAAGTATTCATTCTTAATGCCAACCAACAACCGTTATATCCAGTACGCATCAGCCGTGCTAGGCTGCTATTGTCACAAGGTAAAGCGACAGTATTTCAGCGATATCCCTTTACTATAATTCTGAAGGAATCCCTTTCTCATCTTAAACTTGAGCAACTTGGCTTCAAAATTCATCCTGGTATTAAAACTACTAGTACAACAGGGCGGAAATAGAGCAACCATTTAAAATCCCTAAAAAGCTGATTCCATAATACTTTTGACTTTTGACTTCCGCCTTGCGGTACTAGTACTATTGTCAGCAAAGATAAAAAAATTGGTATTAATCTTAGTTGCCTCCCAAACGGAGGAGTATAGATGACAAACAACACCATCTTAGAACCATTGCCAGAAGACCAGTGGTTTATTGAGAGCCAGGAACTACGATCCTTTGTAGCAACAGTGCGTGAAATTAGCGCTATTACTGTTGACGATCGCACCCAAACCCTCGCTAGATTAGAACCCTATTTTCAAGAACTGCTTGCCCAACAGGAATGGCTACCCCAGAAGTTTGCCCAAGCCAATCCCGAAAGCAGAATGGGTGGTGGTATTGGTCAGTGGCTACTTTATCGCGCCAAAGACCGTTCCCTGTCAATCTTTAGTTTGGTGATTCCTCCAGGTTCAACGACTCCTGTCCACGACCATTTAGCCTGGGGATTAATTGGTTTATACAAAGGCAATCAAGAAGAAACAGTCTATCGCCGTGTAGATAACGGCGATGCTGAAGGACACGCACAATTACAAATAACTGAAGTGCGATTGCTTCAACCAGGGGATATCTATCGTCTGTTACCCCCAGATGGTGATATCCACGCCGTCAAAACTACATCCCAGAGCGCATCTGTATCTATCCATATTCTGGGTAATGATACTGGTTGCATTTTGCGTCACCAGTTCATCCCAGAATCTCACAGCGTCAAATCTTTTCGCTCTGGATATTCTAACGCTCCCTGCAAAGAGGAAGAAGAAAAAAAATATGCCCTACGCTAGACCACAACCCCCCGTATTCGAGCGAGTTGAAGACGAACGCCTGCACCGTAAACAACGCCTAGCTGCTGCCTTTCGCCTGTTTGGTAAGTTTGGTTTCAGCGAGGGAATCGCAGGCCATATTACGGCTCGCGATCCTGAATTTACAGACCATTTTTGGGTCAATCCATTAGGAACATACTTCGGTCATATCCGAGTTTCTGACCTGCTATTAGTTAATAGAGAAGGTGAGGTGGTTAAAGGCGATGCTGAAGTGAATCGAGCTGCTTTCGCCATCCATTCTCAGATTCATGAAGCTCGACCTGATGTAATCGCGGCGGCTCATGCCCATTCACTTTATGGTAAAGCTTGGTCTAGTTTAGGTCGGCTTCTTGACCCCTTGACTCAAGATTCCTGTGCTTTTTATGAAGACCATGCACTATTTGATGACTTTACAGGTGTGGTTTTAGAAATTTCTGAAGGTCAGCGATTGGCGCAAGCCTTGGGGCCAAACAAAGCTATAATCCTGCGTAACCACAGCATTTTAACTGTGGGACATACGGTAGATGAAGCTGCCTATTGGTACATTAACTTAGAGCGATCGTGCCAAGCCCAACTACTGGCAGAAGCTGCGGGTAGACCGACTACTATCAAACACGAAACAGCCCGTTTAACACAAACTCAAGTGGGGTCACATACAAGTGGGTGGTTCGGCTTCCAGCCTCTTTACGACAGAATTGTGCGCGAAGAACCTGATTTACTAAATTAGTTTTGTGTTTTTATGACACTGGCATAATAAGCAAGGTCAATAAGAGGAAAAGGGGCAGGGAGTAGGGAGCAGGGGGGGAATCCCCATACATAAATGTATTGGCTCTGAACCAAGGAAGTTTTATTTCGAGATGTGTCACACGAGAAATAAATCTTTTTACTTTTGGGCATAAATAAATTTATTTGCTCTAAAACCCTTGTTATCTCATGTCCGGCAGATTAGTTATAGTTTCTGCATCTGTGCAATAACTTGAAAACTCTTTTTCTCCCTGCCCCCTTGCGTTCTTAATGATAAGTCTTTAACCGGACACGATATTAAAAGTAGCCAATTTCCGTCACATTTTACTAGCTTCCAGTCCTCAGTTCAATTTATCTGCAATAAATTTTTGCCACGTTGATAAATTTCCCGCGCATAATCAGTCCAAGCACCTTGTCCCCAATAACGAAAACAACTGGTTTGCAACAAAAGATTATGTAAAAGAACGTTACGGTAATGAGATTGTCTGGTAACAGGTTCTGCTGAGTCAGATTGCTGTAATGGCTCAAATTTTTGATGAAATAAGCTGCTTAGTTGATACATGGGAGACAACACATTTTCATATCCTTTTACCCAACTGATATGATTTGTCCACGAGGCTCCATCCAAATGGAAATTAGAGTTGATTTGCTTTAATTCTTGAATGGCATTCTCTACAGCTTCAGGTTGGCAATTGTCTGGTAAAACTCGCTCCCAAATCTGATGTTGTCCCACTGGTTGACAAGTTGGATAGTCTTCAGGTTTGCATCCAGCAGCTTCAATTAATTCTAAATATTCTGTACCACACATTCCGACTACGCCTGATTTACCGCCGCCGTTATTGACCATATCCCACCAAGCTTGTTTAAAGGCGCTAGGAAATTCATTCATCATCACGCCACCATTTTCGCCATCTCCAATTTGGCTAACTATTGGTGGTACAAAAACACTCCCAATCTGTTGTTTCGATAATGTTTTTGCTTCATAATAAGGCTGCATTTGTGCGACTAATTTAGTATCCGAACCTTGGGTTTTAATTAAGGCTGTAATGCTAATTGTTTCGCCTTGAGAATTGCGGGCAACCAAACGATGTGGTAAATGTTTGTGGGTAAGAGATTGACCGCTAATTGTTTCTACAGAATGTTCTTGAACGAGTAACCAGCGATATCCACATTCTTTCAGCGCTTTCACAAATTCAAAGAGAGCATCAGGATGATTTGGTAGGTGCATTTCTGGAGGCGAAAATCCTTTAACTCGCGCTAATGCTTCCCAGCCAAAAATTGCCGCAAAGTGATGTTGCCATGCGATGATATGCAATTTAATATCTGCTATGGGTGTGGAAGGAATAACTGCATGACCCCACATTGTACCCAACCATTCTACATAAGGTTGGTAGGTGCGATCGCAAGTAATCCGTTTAAGATTATCGAGAACATCATTGCGTCCCATTTGCCGCAGCCCCCATAGAAGATTACCTGAGTAATCCAACATCACACGGGGATTGCACCCTTGGCTGACAAGTTCGGGGATCAAGTCTCCCATGCGGCTGTAACAATGGGCAAAAGGATCTGCATTGTGGTTATCCCCTTCATGAGGATGTTCAAACATATATTGCAGATTGCTGATGAGTGTACCACCATTTCCAGCAGGTATAGTTGGTTGGTGCATGTGTAAGGCGATCGCAAACACAGCATTTACATCTTCTAAGCGGATATTTGTTGTTGGTAAAAATACTGGCTGATTATCGTTAACTACAGAGAGAACCTCTGTTTCCCAACCAGATATATTCGGCAAGCCATCAATGATTTCGGGCAAAGGAGTAAGAGTCGTGGGGAAGGAAAGCATTTCTAGTTGCTCCGAAATAAGTTATATCTATAAAACTTGCGAAAGTATCTAATAGCGCTTGACTCAGCATAAATATAGTAAATACCCTGAGCCATAACATTTTTAGGTCATTTTCAGTAACTGCGAACTCAGGCAAGTCTAGTAATCATCAGTGCAGTCTACCCAGATATTCGCATCTTTGTGTTCTACTTTTTGATAAAGTTTGTTTACGCTCTGCGGATGCACCAAGTAAAGCTAGGCTTCATTTCTGGTTAGGTAGATAGATTGCACTTATGGCACAGAATGATGGATAATTAGAAGTCATTTCATAAAATCTTGGATATTTATCCCTTATTGAATCATTTGGAGTAGTTTCAATTAGGCGTTCTACTACGAAGGAATTATCATTTAAAGAATTGAATATTGTTTCAAAAGTATGATGATAACTTACTAATTCCATTTCATCAAACATATTCCATCTATATTCATCGTTGTGAAAATATGGATGCATGGTCACATCATAACCACTACCATTCCAAACTTGATGGGTTATTTCATTAAATGGATGATGAAATGAGAATACAAATTTACCCAAGCTACGGATTACTCTTGCAACCTCAGCAAATAATGGACTTAATTCTCTAATATAGTGAACCATTAAACAGCTATAAATTAACTCAAAACTTTTATCATTAAATGGTATTTTTTCAGCCGTACCAACATAAAATTCTATTTCTGGGTGTTCTCTACGAGCTATCTCAATCATTTTATTCGATTGATCCAGACCAATAACATTTCCTCCCAAAGACTTCACTTTTGCAGTAAAATCCCCAGATCCACAGCCCAAGTCTAACACATCACATTGATTGACATTTTTCTCAATTAGCTTTGTCATTGTGGGAATATCGAGGTATTCATTCCAAAGACTACTTTCTTTGTTGCTTCGCTTTAGATGATATTGTTCGCCATATTTGTCGTACATTAACTTGTTATGTTCTTGATGAATCATGATTTTCTTAACTCCAGATTATTTTTAGTAGTCTCTGATTTGTTGAAGCAAGTGGCGTTTGAGGAACGTAGACCTAACAACAATAATCCTTGGTTTTGTTGGGTAACGCATTGCCTCAACCCTATCTAAAAACTACAAACATTTTTATTTTTTCATAGGAATAAAAGATCGATAATGGAGCGATCGCAACTCTGGTAGAAATTTTGCTACACGGTAGGCGATCGCCTCAAAAAATTTAGGAGTTAGGCGCAGACACGCCATAAATCATGTTCTTTACCAGAACAAACCATCAAAAATTTAGTTTCGGCATCAGCTTTTTCAGTTTTTGACTTGGCTGTTGTTTATTTGGCGCTGGCGGAGTTGCTATTCGTAAAATTAGCTCTAGCAACCAAGGGGCAAGGCGTTGACACCATATAGCTAAATGACTTTGCCATCCGACTAAAATTTCTGGTGAATCGTTTTGCATTCCGGTGACAAGTGCTTTAGCCACTTGCTGGGGAGTCATGGGGATCACCCAGCGAAATAATTTTAAGTCGCGTACCATATCTGTGTCTGTGAGGGAAGGTAGTAATGCAATGACTCGGATATTGTAATCAGCTAGTTCCTGGCGCAAGGCTTGGGTAAATCCTAAGATGGCAAACTTGGTAGCAGAATAAGTCGCCATCGTCGGTGCAGCCACCTTCCCCATGAGACTTGATACATTGACGATTGTTCCTTGCCTTTGGCTGGCCATGCGTCTAGCTATCAGACTAGTGAGGTTGTACATTCCTAACAAGTTTACCGAGAGTTCTTCTTGGACTTGGGGCATTTTAAATTGCAAAAACGAGGTTTGGTATGCGACTCCCGCACAATTAACCAGCAGGTGAATCTGTCCGTAATTGCGCCACAGTTGGGCAACAGCAATATTTACTTCAATTGTCTGCGTCAAATCTAAGGCCACGATCGCAGTTTCTGTTCCTATCGCCTCGATTTCGTTAGCTACCTCTACTAACTTTTGGCGATCGCGTGCTACCAATATCAGCCGTTTGATGCCTTGTTGGGCTAGTTCGAGTGCGATCGCTCGTCCAATCCCACGAGAAGCCCCTGTAATTAGAGCAACTTTACCTTGAATCTCCATTGGTTTTATCCTCCAAAATTTAAGTCTTACCAAACTCTTCGTTATTGCCGAAACACACAATTCAGAGCTAGTCTCTTGTCGGCACAAAGTAAGACAAATAATCAATTGCAATTGAAATCAAACCCAAACTAAGCCTTTAGCAACGAGATATTTCTTGGTTAATCTGCAATCCCTCATAATTGTCTATACGAGGCAGAAATTTATCGTTTTTAACCTGTCAAAGCCTAACAGACTTGGCTGAATGTATATAGCTCATAATTTTACTTCTCCTAGATCAGAGCGCTCATCAGCATCGTTGTCATACACACGTTAGCAATTAAATCAAGGTATTGCAATATTCTTTAATCAGAATTTCTTAATACTTCTTAACGACAGGTATATATATGAAAAAGATTTTATTAAATAAGTTTTTATGAATATCTAAGTACAAATATCTAACTTTCCTGACAATTAAGCCTTATTTTGGAAAATTGTAGTATCTCAGTCTTAATTAAGAAACAAAAAAGACATATAGGTTTTGGTTATTCTTGCAAAACCCCAGTCTTTCAGCTATCCTGTATAGCTGCACCAGTATATTTACGTATATTTTCAAAATAAAGGTTTCTGATTTTGATATTTTAAATAATAGAAGAAAGGGAGTTAAATTATTCTTTTTAATGCAAATTAGAACAGCAGATTTATCTGCCAAAACTTTAGTAAAAAGAGTAACTTGTTTGGCTTTAGCTTTGAGTTCATCAAAGGAATGCTTGAGACTTGCCTGGTGTATGACTATTCATGCCATCTGGAAAAGCGCACGAAAAACCTAACCCCCTTCCCGATCCTCTAAGATACAAGGTTGGGTTAAGCAAAGCGCAACCCAACAAAGCACTCGAAATGTTGGATTATACCATTTCACTTTACTAATGATATAAATACGCTGGTAGGGGCATGGCAATGCTCCTTGCTGTCAACTTAAGCTAAAATCGCTTATCTGTTGGTTTCCATACCCGCCCAGAAATGAATTTTAGCGGCTCATAGCTAAAGTCTACTGAAGTAGACTAAAGATTTTTCAGATTATTTAGTCATCTTTAGAGCAATACGCTTGGGTTAGCCCCAAAAACCTTGAAATGTGTAGGTTGGGTTGAGGAACGAAACCCAACATTTTCGGGGCTTTGTTGGGTTGCGCTTTGCTTAACCCAACCTACAATTTTCCTTAACCCAAGCGTATTGATCTTTAGATGACTTTAGCTATTAGCAAGGAACTTCACTTCCTTGTAGGACATGAGTTTTAGGTTAAGTTGACATATCTCTATTAATAAATCTTGTACTGCGTTTCTATCCCGCCTCGGAATGAATTCCGAGACGGGATGACAGTGAGTTTCACTGGATTTTTAAGCACTGAAGTGCTTACTACAAACTCATCAAATTTAATCAGACAGATCGCTCTAATTAAAACTGTGAGTAATTAAGGGGTTAAAAAGTCTAAATGGTTTCCTGGTTGGGCACGTAAATCCTCTACTGTCCCCTGAATTTGTAACTTGCCTTGATTAAGCAAAATAATCCAATCAGCACGGGTAATTACTCTAGGACGGTGGCTAATCAGGATTGTGGTTTTACCTTGGCGGTGCAACAACAGTTGATCTAAAACTTGAGCTTCACTAACTGGATCGAGTCCAGCAGTTGATTCGTCTAAAATCAAGATTGGTGGATCGTTAACAATAGCTCTTGCTAAAGCCAGTCTTTGGCGTTGTCCACCAGAAATATTTGACCCAAATTCACCTAATACAGTTTGATATTTTTCAGGTAGTCTACTAATAAAATCATCTGCCTCAGCAATTTGGCAAGCCTTGACAATTTGATCGAAGGTGAGGTGAGGAGAACCTAAGCG
The DNA here is from genome assembly GCF_036919495.1 of Nostoc sp. Taxonomy (GTDB): domain Bacteria; phylum Cyanobacteriota; class Cyanobacteriia; order Cyanobacteriales; family Nostocaceae; genus Nostoc. The sequence continues at coordinate 38,403 of NZ_JBALBZ010000191.1, read as the reverse complement.
GAAGTTTTCAATAATTGTGCGACTCCAAAAATGAGCGTCTTGAGGAACCAGAGCAACTTGTTGCCGCAAACAATCAAGAGCTAGGTCTTGCATATTATAAATGCCAAAGCGAATATTGCCAGAATTAGGTGTATATAATCCGGCAATCAGTTTAGCAAGAGAACTTTTTCCACAGCCGGATGTACCAATTAGGGCAACAACTTTACCGCCAGGAATTGTGATGGAAAAATCTTCCAGTAGCTCTAGCCTGCCAGCGTAGTGAAAATTTAGGTTTTTGCAAATAATATCAGCATCATTAGGAATTTTAGCAAAGGGTTTGCTACTATCGCTCGGAGTTTCAGGTGTGGAATCGATAACTTCTGTTAAACGTTCCGTGGCAGTTTTGGCACGCATGAATTCATCTATAAATCCAATCACAGCACCGATTAATGCCAAAAAGTTCCCATTCATCCCGTTAAATGCCAGCAGTTGACCGATGCTGAGTTCCTTACCAATAACTAGGATGCTGCCAAAACCAATCAAACTAACGCTGCCAATAGCATAAACTAACCCAGAAAAGGTACTGTTAATAATTCCAATCTGAACTGTGCGAAATGTTATGTTTGAGAGGCGACCAAATCTGTTCTGAAATTCTTCCCAAAATTGAGGAGCAGCAGTAGTACTTTTGAGTGTCAGCGCTCCTTTAAAGCTTTCAACAAGAACACCTTGGTTTTCCGCGTCTAAAACCAACATACTTCTGATTTTTTGTTGAAGTGTAGGTAGGAAAACCACCGTAGATGAACTCATGACAATAGCAACAACGACGGCAACAAAGGTGAGTTTCCAGCTATAGAACACCATGAAACACAAAGAAATCAGTCCGATAAATAATTGGCTAGGCAGACTGATAACTGCTTGAGCAACTAGCTGATTAATTTGTTGAATATCTTGCAATCTGCTAACAATCTCGCCACTACGACGTGATTCATAGTAAGCCAGAGGCAGCCGTAAAATTGCCCTAGCAAATTCTAGAACTAGCCCTAACTCAAGCTTTTGAGCAAAATTGGCAATCAGGTTAGATTGAACTAATTGCAAACTACTTCCCACCAAATTCATCACCACAACCGCAATAATTACACCAATAAGAAGCTGGGTATCACCTCGAACTAGTACATCATCCGTTAGAATTTGAAGCAAGAAAGGAGACGTTAACGAAAGCAGACCGATAACTATAGCACAGAGAAAAGCCTCGAATATTATGCCACTATAAGGCAATGCCCGCCGCGCAAAGCGCCAAAGACCATTGACTTTATCATCAGGTTGAGCATAAAAGCGAACCGAATCTGGCTCTAGCAAAAGCATGACTTGATCTGACCAAGCCTCAATTAATTCATTCTTAGAGACATAACGGATGTTAAAGGCTGGGTCAGCAATTACATATTTTTTGCCTTTCTGACCATACAAAACAACCCAGTGGTAGCCTTTCCAGTGAATGATTGCTGGCAGTGGTGCTTGGTTCATTCGGTCTAATATTTCTTTTGATGCCCTGACCGAACGCGCATTGAAACCAAGTGCCTCGGCTCCTCGCCTTAATCCCAACAATGTTGTTCCAAGTTGCCCCGTGCCTACCGCTTCCCGGATGCGATTTAGTGTAAAGTTACGTCGATAATGTTTGGCAACGGAAGCAAGACAAGCAGCTCCACAATCTTCTTCGCTATGTTGTGCAACAACTTGGTATTTCATTTCAGACTCCAGTACCCAATAGCATCGTAAAAAAAACTTAAAAAAATAGCAGGGTTTCGTCCCTGCGTGGTTAATAATTTGACCAACAGTTTAATTTTACTAAGTAACTGAGGAAAAAATCAAACTATGTTATGCAATGTAAAATTGATTAAATTCGATAGTAGTAGGCGGCTCCAACCGCTTACTACAAAACTTTAATTATTCACGCCCACTTACTTATCATCACTACCAATCAAATTTTGGTAAGGAGGATAGGTTTATGGATATTTTTATTCCCAGGCTCTTCAATAGTCCTGACACTAAAGTTGTTCCTTTGGTAGTTTTCGTTTTCACAACTTTTTTAAATTGTTTCTTTCCTCCTTTTTGCTCAATTATTTGAGTATAAGAAACCACCTTGCTTTCACCACCACACAGAGTTACTTCTTGAGCTTCAGTCAAGGAGGTAAACATTGGAAAGATTTGATTGCTTTTCATGATTCTAATTAACCTCAGATGCTAATTACGAGTTTTCAACTTGATGGAAATCTGCATCAACTGAAAGATAACGAGAGTTAGCACGTACAAAAATGGCTATATCCTTTTCGCTCTTTTTTGAAAACTAGTAAATTTTGATCAATATTCTTCTTTAATCACTCTCGAATTATAATAATTAGGGCTAAATGCCGAAAGTCAGATATAGCTAGGGATTAAATGCTCGTATATTGATATAAACCCCGTAACTAAGGCAAATAAACATAACCCTAAATATGAAATGTTTTGAGATTTTACTCTGCCGAGAGTGATTAAACATGGATATGAGCGATTTCTCAAATAGCAGCGCTTACTTCTCTGCTTTACTGTTCAAGGTGAGCAGTATCTTTAGCAAAAGCATTAAGTGAATCTATCAACAGTTGCTTAATAGGAACCGTTGATAGACTTTATTAACTTTGTTCAACAAAAGTATGCGGTCAGAATAAACGTAATGCTAGAATAACTGCGATAAGCAACAAAGGTGATGTCTTGTAAGAAGGCAAACTAACTCTATTGGAGCAGGTTAGTTTGTTTAAGACACTTTACCTGAGTAAAGACGTGGTTAATCGTGTCTTTACGTTTATTCTTTCCCTTTTATCAAACATTCAGTTACTTTCCAACTTTAATTGGTGAATAGTTATAGTTACTACCACTTTCTGCTGCGGCTACACCGAAAGGAGCGATCGCAATGGCAGGCCCTGTAATTTGTGTAATGATGCTCACAATACCGGTGGTGGTGGTGGTGTTGTTGGTGGTGGTGGGCGTAGGGGGTTTAACGGGGGGGGTAACGGGGGGTTTGGGCTTCTTCCAATGACCACCAGACAAACTAGCTTCTTCGGTAGCGGTTAATGTAGTGAACAATGTGCTTTCCATAATCTTAGTTCTCGCTTGATTGTTGAATTGTTGAGGTTAAAATCGCGTCACTTAAAATTCAGTTATTTTCCAACTGTAATTGGCGAAGAGTTATAGTTACTACCACTTTGTGCTGCGGCTACACCCCAAGGAGCGATCGCGATGGCAGGACCTGTAATTTGTGTAATGATGCTCACAATACCGGTGGTGGTGGTGGTGTTGTTGGTGGTTGTGGGGGCGGGGGTGGTAGGGGGTTTAACGGGGGGGGTAACGGGGGGTTTGGGCTTCTTCCAATGACCACCAGACAAACTAGCTTCTTCGGTAACGGTTAATGTAGTGAACAATGTGCTTTCCATAATCTTAGTTCTCGCTTGATTGTTGAATTGTTGAGGTTAAAATCGCGTCACTTAAAATTCAGTTATTTTCCAACTGTAATTGGCGAAGAGTTATAGTTACTACCACTTTGTGCTGCGGCTACACCCCAAGGAGCGATCGCGATGGCAGGACCTGTAATTTGTGTAATGATGCTCACAATACCGGTGGTGGTGGTGGTGTTGTTGGTGGTTGTGGGGGCGGGGGTGGTAGGGGGTTTAACGGGGGGGGTAACGGGGGGTTTGGGCTTCTTCCAATGACCACCAGACAAACTAGCTTCTTCGGTAACGGTTAATGTGCTGAATAATGTGCTTTCCATAATCTTAGTTCTCGCTTGATTGTTGAGGTTAAAATTGCGTCGCTTCAAAGTAATAAATATAAACATTTAAAGAGTATATTTGATCACTTTTTCGTTCCGCTAAAAGTATTATACGACTCTTGCTCTAAAGGTCAAGCAATTAATTTTTTAAGAAACATGTATTACACGTCTTCAAAAAATATACTACATAGTTCTTCTTTATACAAATTTAGTTAGAAAAATTTCAATTATCAAAAAATAGCAGATAGTGCCAATATTCATATTCATATAAATATTGCGAACTAAAAGATGTATTTTTTCCGAAAATACATAATTTAAACATATGTAGTGTTAATACTGAGGAAATAACGTAAATATAAGCATTTAAAGATAAACTTATTAAAATTAAGACGTTTTTTATACTAAATACAATTAGGTATAAGATAAAATTCACAACTGAGTTTATCGTATACTTGACTAAGTGCTTTTACGTAAGTATACTTTATGGAAAATTTTTATATACAAAGCTAAAGTGAATTTATATAAATTATTTTAATATAGAATAGCGTAATTTCACTTAATCTTTTATAAATAAGAAATAGTTTTGAAAAAGTTGTAGATATTATACTATTTTTTTACAAAAAAATAAAGAAAAGATAAAATTTTAGATAAATATTATAAAGATTTGATGTTCCTACTAAGATGCCTAATTGTTATTTATAGTTAGCTGTATAGAAACCTTGTATTTACATACTAACTATATACAGGTAAGGGACTTATCAGTAATAAAATCAAAAGCTGTTGCTTTCGCCCTGAAAGGCGAAAGCGCCAAAATTATGAGAATTTTGCCAAAAATATTCTTGCAACAGAAGAAAGCTTTTATTTTTTTGTATCTACCTAAATCTTGATCATCAAGCTAACGCTAGGTAGATTTTTTTGCTAGATTATTTACGTAACTAAAATGTTTTTTAGCATTCATGCTCATAGACCCCCAACCAGACTTTCTCCGCCTAGTCCAAAACGACGAATATCTTCCCTCAGTCAGTATATGGACGAGGTTGGGAGGAATATTTTTAATTGGAAGTGTGGGCGCTGCCTTCAGCCTTGCCAGTGTATTTCAATACAACATTATAGTAAAAGCTGATTCTACCGTCCGCCCAACTGGAGAGATCCGGTTAGTGCAAGCAGCAGCTGAGGGAACGGTGACAAGCATCAAAGTGAAAGAAAATCAGGTTGTGAAAAAGGGAGATACGATCGCCTTCATCGACAACTCGCAATTGCAAACTAAAAAAAGCCAACTACTCGGAACTATCGAACAGAATCAGTTACAACGAGCGCAAATTGATGCACAACTAAAAGCGTTAGAAAATCAAATGGCAGCTGAGTCTAATGCAATGAGGCAGGCGATCGCATCCGCCAAAGCAGACTTGAGTCGCAACCAAAGAGATTATCAAGATAGACAAATCACAAGTAAGGCAGACGTAAAAGAAATAGAAGCCTCTCTTGAATTAGCTAAAGAGGAACTGAAGCGATATCAGGATGTGGGAGCAGGGGGGATCGCCTTTCTCGATATTAAAGCAAAAGAAGAAGCTTTTAAAGCTGCTGCTGCTAGACTCGAACGGGCTAAAGCTGCACTTAATCCTAGTGATGCTAATGTAGCGATCGCTCAAGAACGGATTTCCCAAGAGTTGACGAAGGGTGAGTCTACTATTGCTCAATTAAACAAAGAGAAAGAGGAACTCATCAGGCGTCAAGTTGAAATCCAAAATCAAATTAGCAGCGCTCAACAAGAACTTAAACAAGTTTTTATGGAACTGCAAAAAACTGTAATTCGTACCTCTGAGAGCGGTACTATTCTCCAACTAGTATTAAGAAATACTGGACAAGTTGTCCGTGTTGGGGATGCGATCGCTCAAATTGCTCCCAGCGCTGCCCCTGTTGTAATCAAAGCTCGTGTTGCTTCCTCAGATATTAGCAAAGTACAGGTGTGTAAAGTCGCACAAGTAGCAAAATGTTCAGAGGGGCAAGTACAAATGCGAGTTTCTGCTTATCCGTATCCAGATTATGGCATCCTCAAAGGTGCTGTCAGAGGCATTAGTGCCGATGCCATTACATCTCAGGGTAACGGCAACATTCCAACTGTGCCTTACTATGAGGTGACAATTGAGCCAGAGAAACTTTATTTAAAAAAGAGCGATAAATCGTATCCTATTAAAGCAGGGATGGAAGTTACATCTGAAATCATTTCCAAAAAAGAAACCCTACTGACATTTATTCTGAGAAAAGCAAGACTGCTAACGGATGTGTAAATTCCTTCCTGTATTCCACGCTATTGAGTAGCACTATAATAATTCAAAATTTACACATTGTTCGCCCAGCATCTCCTAGAGAAGAAAGTTACATAAGGGAATTTAAACCCCGACTGTAGCTTTCTTCTCACAGGGTAACTGAGCAAAGTCGGAGCCATCAAAACTCCAAGTTAATAATTGTTTAATATTATATTCTTCAGCGAAATTGACAAGCATATCTACCAAGGCTGTAAAAAGTTCAAAAATTTTATCAACGAAGGCAGTAGGCGGAAGGCAGTTTTCCTCCTGCCTTTGTCGATAAATGGGATTTACTTGAAAAGTTTGTTGATATAGTTCATAAATTAGTTGTCTAGAAATAAATTTTAAAGAATCGGTAAAATTTAAAAATAAGTTAAAAGCCAAGTATTCTAAATCTTTTAAAGACCATATCCAATTATTCTGTTCTCCACGGTTTGGGTTGTTAAGAATATATTGAATTGGGTTAATTGTTGCTTCTTCTAAGGAAACAAATTTATTTAAATCTCCATATCCCATGACAAAAAGTGCAAAACAAAGAGCAAAAGATAATCTTTGCATAAAAGCAATGCTTTTATTGACTAAAAACTCAAAAAAGGGTAATTGAGTAAATTTGGCTGATTCTTTTAATGCAAACACTTTTTTCATGATAAAAAATTCTGCCTGATTAAGTGGACAATAAGTGTCTCTTGACCTATCAGTTCCCGCTTATGGTTTTATGCAGAGTCAGCCAATTCTTTACAAAACTTCACAAACTTCGTTACAGTCAGCCTTTTGTGCTTATGCGAGGAGGCATCGTCTCTCGCCCCCAAATTTATTTATGGGCTTGGTAAATTATTGACTTTTGACTTTTGAGTTCCCCGTTGGCGTAGCGTCCCCAAGGGTTGGGGCTGAACCATTCCATATTTGATTGAATTGATCTGCCGACAACGACTGTAAAATACTGATATTAAGCGGCTCTTTACTGATAAATGTGGCGTAGGAAGGCTGCAAATAGGAACGGTACTCAGGGCGGTTGAGGAGATGGGCTTCCAAAAAAGCTACGCTGAGGGCGTTGAGATAGGAATAAACAGGGGCGCGATCGGGGCCTAGCAAGGCAGCTGGCACAGGTAAGACATCATTTCCAGAAGTAGTTTCTCCGATCGCTGAAAAGTGGGTGGCGTTTTCGATCAAAGCTAGGTACTTATTAGAGTCAGAAAGCCAGGTAAAAGGGCGAATCTGCTCAGATACAGGTGGGGCAAAAATATCTTGACTACCTGCTACTAGCATCACTGGAATTTTAATTTGGCTGACTCCGCCCTCACCTAAAACTAAGCTGTCAATTGGATTAATCGCCATGATTGCCTTGATGCGATCGTCTTTGAGTTCGTAATTTCTTAAAGGTAATTTATTTGCTTCACACTGCAACAAGAGCGACAAATTAAAGGATGAATAATTAGGATTACAGTTTCGCCTTAGTTGGTTAAAGTTAATATTTGCTCCTGCTAGAGCCAAAACGGTATAACCGCCAAAGGACTGACCGATCGCCCCAACTTGCTGAAAATTGAGTTTTCCTTGGAGGGTAGGATCAGATTTGTCCAGACGTTCAAGTTCATTGAGGAGATATTTGATATCCAAAGGTCGATTGATAAATTCTGATGGATCTGGCGGCCCGGCCAAACCCGCAAAATATTGTTGAAACCGTTCAGCATTACTACCAGGGTGTTCCAGTACGGCAACGGCAAAACCATAGGATACTAGATGTTCAGCTAGGTAGACAAAGGTAGAGCGGTCTGAGGCGATGCCATGAGAAATTACAATCAGGGGAAAAGGAGGTGAAGGCAGTTCTTTAGTATCTTGTGAACCAGCTTCCGGCAGATAGATATCCACCGGTAGACGGCGTGAGCGAGAAAAGTCATTTAACTCGAAGGTTTTTTTCTGCCAGCGAAATTTTCCTGGCGATCGCAAATCTGGCTGTTTTGAGAAGTCAATTTTTGAATTGGCTGCTTCAGCGATCGCTTCTTTTTGAAGAGAGGCAACAACTTCATCCCTTTTTTTGAGCAATTGTGACAAGTCATCAACTATCTTTAACCCTCCAGTGAAATTCACCCGCACAGTATTGCTAGGAAATTTCCGCAGCAAATTCACAACCGTTAAACCTTCTCGATCGGCAGCAGCCAAAATCAAAGAGGCACGTATGGCATAGAAGCCGTTCTGTCGAGACTCAGTGAGGAGTAACTCTCCTAGCTGTTGCACTACTTCTTCGCCTATAGGTGAGTAGGTAACTTGAGATACAAGTGTAGGAGTGACATTGAACTTTTGCTGAAGTAGATCCCGCAGTTGAGCGAGTTGTTGGGGTGTAGCACGACTAGCATAAAATGAAAAATCTTGATCGATTTTGCCTTCTTTCGCAAAAGTTTCCAGCGAATCTACAGACAACGAGAATTCGCCGAAGGGAGGGTAATAAAAGCTAATACGTTCAGCTCCCAATCCGGGAGTTGCAGTCAAAAACGTAGATAGCAAACCTAAACCCAGGTATCTCAAAAATTTTTTCATTAGAAAAACCCACTGTCTAACCCTGCCAGAGAAGTTTAAGCAGGGAGGAAAGCGGGGCGGGATCTATAACCGCTTTCCTGTTTACTTGGTTTAGCTATATCAAACAGGTTACAAGCACAAGAAGCAAGTACTTACAGCCATAGTTTTCCATATACGCTTTAAATTACCCATCTTTAAAGCAAGGGATGTACCAAAAAACAATCATCAATGACCAATGACAAACACATGAGTAACAAATTTTTCAGCCAAACAGCATCAGTAAGGCGATAATAGATATAGAGATCAAAATATTTTATATGTCCTTCTCGTCGTGTCCCTGTTGTGTTGTCGTCCTCAATCAACAACAAGAGCAAAATATCTCTCACCAAAATCAGTGTCAGGATGTGCCAGTTAACCTCAGCAAGAGCAAGGTGAAAAGTTGCACTGTAGTTGAAAATGGTCGGGTTGTAGTTAAACCCTTAGAAGCTCCTGTAAATCAGAGTGTGGAGTAACTTTCAGGCATTTCAACTGTTTTCATCTAAAGGTAAAACATCGTGGAAGCGGTTGTAATCAATGTAGCGATGTCCATCGGGTGTGTGATGGAAGATATCGACAAATTGATTATTCCACAAAATCTCATTAGCACCATAAGTATGACGGGCATGGACAACCTGTGCAACCGTTTCATCAATGCCACTCAAAGAGATGATCAGTATAGTATTTGTCTGGGTTAAGGATTCTGGTGTCATCCCATATAGAGGACTAAACTCATCAATGACATGCATCACTGACCAGCTTAACGTAAAGCTAGGTGTTTGGTTCCTCAACAGTTTCAGGTCGTAGAACCGACGCATGAACTGCCCTTCTGAGGTTATATCGTCGCGCATTAAGTAGACTCGCATCTGCGCCTCCAGAATCATATTGCGACGCTGATTAGCGCTGCGAAATATGAGAGTCGGCATTGCATTATGAGGTGTAATTACAGCAACACGACTAAAAAGCACCCGGGCTGTAGGTCGGGAGAATCGAGCAAAAGCTAGTCCCGTCATTACAGCAATTCCCACCAAACCGATCATTGCTTCAATAGTGACAATAATGTTGGCGTAAGTTGTTTTAGGATACATTGCCCCATAGCCAATGGATGCTAGGGTTTGCACGCTAAAGAAAAAGACATCTAAAAAAGAGCCAGGTCGGGCGTTGGCAATACAATCTCCTCCTATCAAGTAAGCTAGGGCAAATAGAGCATTAATAGTTATATAGAAAGTACAAATCAGGATTAGAAAGCCAGCCCAGGGAATCGTTAGCAGCAGATGGTAGGGATCGCGCCAGTAAGAATGCCATGCACCCATACCCATAATCTCAAATTTTCCATCTCGAACTTTAATCCGAATAGGTGGGATCAGACGCTGTTTTTTCTTCGGTAAAAGTCTCTTCAGTCGAAATTTCATTGCAAGTAGCCAAAAGAACGGCAACTGCTTAGTATTTTGACATTCCACTTACCCCCAAGGGAACGAAAATTCCAACTTTATTTTCTTAAATTAGCAAAAAAAAGTAGGGTGGGCAATGCCCACCCTAACAATCAGCGAGAAACTAACTCATTTTTCAGGATTTGGTTGCTGACCTTTAGAACAGCGATTAAACCACTCCTGATATTTTTTCTGGTGTGACTCATCTTCAACAGCAATGGTCACTCGCACTTGATTGCAACCGTGATTTTGCTCTAGTGCGATCGCATTCAACAATAAACTAGCAGTCTTAGGTGAGCTAAATTCACCGCTTACCATTAAACCTGTGCCAAAATGCGGAACTTCAAGTCTTTCTACTTCCGTTAAGTCAATACCAGAAATTTCCTCTTGTCCTAAATCAATTTCTGCAAGTTGTTTGTGTTCTGGACTAATTTGTTCTACAATCAACTTTTCACGCCGGACAGGAACTTGTATCATCCGGGTTTCAATTACTTTGCGAACAATCACCTCACCAACTTTACGCTTACTGCTTTCAACAACTAGTCGTTCTTCTAGTAAACGAATAATCTGTTCTTCCGTAGCCTCATCTAAATCTACTGGCTCAACTGGGCTATTTGTAGTTTTATAATTCACTAATTGCTCAGTTGAGTTTTCTGATAGTGTGCCCTCGCCTGGTGTTTCTGTTTCTAAATATTCAGGCATATATTCGATTTCTGATTTATTTAAGTCTATGAAAACAGATTTAGTTGGCTTGTCTATTTTTTTTATTCTCTGGCTCTGCAACCGAAATAAAGAAGGATGTTTATCAGCTAACTGCTGACCATATTTTAGAGTTTCTTGATTCACCTGGTTACATATAACTAGGTTTAATCGGCGATTAGCATCCACAATTAAATCACGAACTACTCCTACTAGCTGACCTTGCCGATCGAACACAGCAAAATTATTCACCTTCTTTTTTAAATCTGCTAATGAGGTACTAGTCTGAGAGTCAGAGTTTGCCTGTCCAATGTTTTTTGTCATCGGTTGGCTATTCATAGTGCAAAATTTATGAGCTGTTTTCTAGTTAGCTAAATTAAATGTATCAATCATCTAAATACCATTTAGAAAATGATTGCGATAGATGTATTTATCTAACCTATATTCAGAGAAATATTCGCAATCCAAAATCTAAAGTTGTATTAGTTATTGGAAGCACAGGTAAAGCTACTTTTACAGCCTCACCTGTACTGTGTCGAATTAATTATTATTCATTAGTTGGCAACTAATGACTTTGTTACTTAGCGTTCTTCAACGGGAAGATTACCAGAATTGATATCTAACTCTTCACGACGCACGGTTTCTTGAGTTTCAACTGTGTCTTGATCAACCACTTTTCTAACTCTGACTTCTTCACGCAAAAATGCTTCTTTGCGAACTTCAGCAGTTTCTTCATGGATTTCCACGCGAGCAACTTCGCCTTCACGGAAGTCTGCTTCGCGCCCAGAAACCGCAGTACCTGCGTCTGCTGGAGTTACACGTTCAATTACAACTCGCTCTCTTTCTATTGGCACTGCAACCCGTGCAGTATCAGTCTCAACGTGCTTGCCAATCGTTACTTCCCCAGTTTTTTGGCGGCGTTTGCTGGCAATCAGCCGTTCTTCATACAATCTCAGAGTTTGATGATCTTGCTCATTTAACCCGAATAAAGAAGGCTCTTGTTCGTAATTGTAGCTATCACGATTGTAAGTTGGCGTAACCGGCTGCTGATAGGTTGTATCCACTGGTGCTGTCGCTTCCAATGGTAATAATGGATCTACAGGAGGTTGAACGTACTCTGCGGGTTGGCGATATACCCCACGCACCCGTTCTTCATAATCATAATCAAGCGCTTCGCGCTCATTGAATTCAGGTAAATCTTCTGCTTGCTCTCTAGTCAAGCCAATTGTGTAGACGCGATCAGCATTATAGTCGACACGGGTACGACCAATTGGTAGTAACACTTTTTTACCAAAAATCCAGAAGCCTAAATCAACGACTAGATAGCGAAAATGACCTTCTTCATCCACTAAAACTTCGCTGACAGTACCAACTTTTTCATCAGTTCCTTGTGTATAAACGCCGAGTCCATTAAGATCGTGACCTTCAAATGTATCCCGATAGTTAGGCTCAAAATCTTGTAATTTGTAAAGTACCATTATATTTTCCTCAAAAATTTTATTTCCCATCTCCTATTAACTAAGTTAGATATTTTATGATTTGTTTACCTCCTTCTGGCGAATGAATTATTTCAAAAGTTTAATCATCAAAAGTTATAGATATTTTATGATAGCAAAGCAAAAAATTCCCATGTTTCTATATACTTGCTTAAAATGTAAATTTTTTAAAGCGTTAAATTCCCGACTTCCTAGAGAAATCGGGAATCTTAATTGTTTAATAAAACAACACATGCAGAGATAAAAATTAAATTTGCCTGCATGATTATTTCAGATCAATCTAGCAAACAAACTTATTGACCAACTACTTAAATAGCCTCATGTGTAGTTGTACCATGTTCCTGAACCTGTAAATTACCCTCAGTCTCAACATCTAACTCTTCTCGACGAATAGTTTCTTGTGCTTCCACAGTGTCCCGTTCTACTACTTTTTTAACTCTGACTTCTTCACGCACAAAGGCTTCTTTATGTATCTCAGGCGTTTCTTCGTAGACTTCTATGCGTGCTACTTCCCCTTCTTGAAACTTAAGTTCACTGGAATCTACAGTTTTTCCTGCTTCTGTTGGCACAACTCGCTCAATTATAACTCGTTCTTTTTGAATAGGTATTGTAACGCTTGCAGTGTCTGTTTCAATGTGTTTACCAACTGTTACTTCTCCAGTTTTGATGCGCTGTTTGCTGGCAATTAATCGTTCTTCATAGAGTTTAAAAGTTTGATTATCCTGATTTTTTAACCCGTATAAAGCTGGTTCTGTTTCATAATTATATGTATTGCGATCGTAAGTTACACCGCTATTTGGAGAACGAAATACACTACGGACATTTTCTTCATAATCACGATCAACAACCATGTCTTCTCTGTACTCGACTAAACCTTCTACTTGATGTCTGCTTAATCCATCAACATAGACGCGTTTTGCAGGATAGTCTATCCGGGAAAGACCAATTGGTAGTAATATTTTCTTACCCAAAAAATCTGAGCTTGTATCAATAACTAAATACCGGAAATGGCCATGATCATCAACTAAAACATCCACCACTGAGCCAACTCTGTCTCCTCCTTCAGTGTAAAGAACCAGGGCTTTAACATCGTCTCCGCCAAAAGTTTCTCGATAGTTGGGGTCAAAATGTTCAAGTTTGTGAAGAGGCATATGCTGTTTCCAGTTTATTTATAAGGTTCATTTTATACTGTAAAAAATATTTTGCTCAGTTTCCTCCTGCTGGCGACTGAATTGCAAGTGAGATATTTTGTAGTTTATAGTTCATACCTTATAATCTAAATACTCAAATTGAACGCTCAGGGTAATCAATAGGAGTAGAACTAAAGTAATAAAAAGCTAAAGTGATAAAAAACTCTATATTCTGCTGGTATAAAAAAGTTTTCCTAGAGATGATCCAATACGATTAAGGTTAACGTTTTAATCTTTTTAAGATCCCCCAACCTCCCTTTTTAAGACTTATAGCTACATCAAATAAATCTTTCGCTTCGTTGCTAACCTGCCTGGGAATTTATTCCCAGGCTAATAGCTTAAGTCCTCTCAAGAGGACTAAATATAGGGATTTTAAGCGATGTCTATGGCTAAACTCTGTGTGTTAGGCAAGATTTCAGTCCACTTAAGTGGACAGTAGTTCTAAGCCGCAGAACTTAAGTTTGGGACGGGATGTTAGTCACAGTGCGACAGCTTGATTGTTATAAAAATGTGGGCAATGACAATCCTTAACTCAAGGATATTGCATCATATCTTTGTTTACACAACTTGAAAACTAAAGCTAAGACTTGCCCAATTATTCACATCTAAGATATATGAGTCGGCTGCTGTACTGTTCATCTCTGCTTTGAGGGCGCTGGCGTTATGCAAGTCTTGTAGCAAGGCATGTGCAACGTCTAAGGGATTTAACAATGAACCAATCGACTGTTGTTCGGCTGTGGAATACTTAACAGTACTCAAGGCGGCGAGGGTTTCACTAAAGGGGGCAGTACTAAAAATCAGTTGTTGTTCGCAAAAGCAAGCTGGCCCTGAAATCAGCCATTCGGAAGCACTATTAGCTTGGGGTAGGGTAAGGGTTTCACCTGGGGCGATGACGATTTGTTTAAGGAGGGGCTTGGTGTCCGCAGTATTTGGTTCTTGAGGGGTTTCCCAAGAATAGAAGGCAACTCCTGTATGATTATTGTTTAATCCCAGTAAGATTAAATATAATGAGCGATCGCTCTGGTTTTCCACTCGATATTGCATTCGGCTACCGATAGGTACAATCGCAGTCGGGAGAGACGTGATTAATCGCGTCTGTGCTGATTTTTTTATCGAAGTTTCAGGTTTGAAAGTTCGTATGGTTTCACGTTGCATCAACACCTGTGGCGATATACCGCTAATTATTTCTAAGGTTGCCTTGAGAGGCAAGCGGGAAGAACCTTGATTTTCTGTAAGTCGCCATAACTTAGCTGCAAACAGGGTTGATAATTTGGGCGCTAACCTTTGGGCTGTTAATTTTACTGCTTCTCCTACTTCCCCGGCGGTATTGGGAATTAGTTCCCCACCAAGAGAAAATAGACCATAACGACTAGGAATTTCCTGTAGCTTGGCAAATACATAATCAGCTGGTTTTTCTCCTGCTATTACGGTAGATACATGGGAAAATCCAGCAAAGGCACTTGTCGCATCGACCCGCTCAATTCTTTCTAATCGAGTATCCAAAGCTATTATTAAATTAATATTTCGCGGTAAAACCCGGACTGCTTCTTGGACAAATTGTCCGACTTGTAGGGGATTTGCACCTTCAATTTTGAAAATTTGCGCTTTTGCTGTTAACCCAGTGCGCGATCGCAATACTAATTGCTCTGTTGTTGCTAAGGTGAATCGAGAATTAACTCCGTAGTATAGCAGCACTTGTGGTGGTAATCCTGCCAACCACAGATAAACTGTTTTACCGTCTTCTTCAATAGCACTCACCACGCCTTCTGCACCAATGATATTGTCTGGCTGTAGAGACTTTATATCTGGATTTTTCTGACTACTTAATAACGCTGGTTGCTGTTTACTACCCAATTTATATAGAGAATTTTCCACATCCGAGAGGGCGACTTGAATTTTAGTAGGTGGGGTGAATTCCCACAAATACTGTGTCAAGGCGTAGGTAAATAACCCAGCACTAAAACCAGAAAAGAGTCCTTCCCTTGCTGACTGGTTTGCTTGTGAGGTAGCTGCTAAAACAATCGGAGTGCTGGATAACTTCTGAGTTTGAAGTTGTTTGAGAAAGTCGAGTTCTTCTGCTGCTAGCTTTGCTACTGACTCCTGAAGGGCGCGAATTTTTAATCCTAAGACTGGGCTAGGAGCATAATAGCTAGTATCCAATACTGCTGTTACTCGATCTGTGGGGAGCGATCGCAATAATAGCAGTAGAGTTTCTTCTAATATATAATTGACTATTTTATCATTTTGTGCATATTCACCCACATTAACTGGCACCAGAGCATTTTGCATTGTATCTGATGATGTTTCCAATTTGACACGGCTGCCATAGCCGCTAAAGTGGAAGACGACAAGATCATCGGGTTTAGCTTGCTTACCCAGGTGATCCAAAAAAGCCGCCTCAATGAATTCCCTGCTAGCTTGTTCCTCAGTTAAGGTTAGAATATCTGACCCTTGGAAACCAAAGCGGTGAATCAAAAGCTCTCTTTGTAAATCCACATCCGTCAGACAACCACTGAGGGCTGGAATTTGGGGGTATTGGTTAATACCAATTAAAAATGCCAACTTACGCGGATTGGGTTGTGCCAAAGCCTGATAATAGCGATTTCCCAAAGTCAACCACTCAGCTTCAGTTATCCCCAATACCGCGAGTATTGAGCCAATTCTATGTAAAAACGTGCGCCGTTCCATAATTAGCTATCAGCCCTCAGCCATCAGTTAGCAGCTTACAGGGCTGAACTCTGTATTGTAAAGTTACAAAAGTTTGGGGAGTAGGGAAGAAGCAGGAGAACAGGGAGAAAGAGAGAAGAGTTTTCCCCCCTGCCCCCTGCCCCCTGCCCCTCTGCCTCTTTTTAATGCCCAATGCCCAATCCCCTAAGCCGGTACTTGTATCCGCATTGCCCGCGCTAATTCTGCTGCCACCTCTGGACGAGAAAATTCTGGTGGAGGTAATTCACCGCGCCGCAGCATTTCTCTGACTTTTGTTCCCGATAGATGAATGCGTTCTTCTGGCCTGCTGGGACTGGTTTTAGATGTTGCCATCTGCTTAGTGCGCGTGCAGTAGAAAGCGTGTTCAAATTTCATTGGCACAATGCCTAATTCACCTGGGTCAAATTCATCAAAGATGTGTTGAGCATCGTAAGTACCATAATAGTCACCAACGCCAGCATGATCGCGTCCGACGATAAAGTGAGTACAGCCGTAGTTTTTGCGGACTAAAGCATGGAAAATAGCCTCACGAGGCCCAGCATAGCGCATTGCGGCTGGATTGATTGCCAAAGTTACCCGGTCTAAGGGGTAGTAGTGTTCCAGCAAAATTTCATAGCAACGCATCCGCACATCAGCAGCAATATCGTCCTCTTTTGTCGCCCCCACTAACGGGTGCAAAAATAGACCATCAACGATTTCTAAGGCGCACTTTTGAATATATTCATGGGCGCGGTGGATGGGGTTGCGAGTTTGAAAGCCGACGATGGTTTTCCAACCCTTGTCTTGAAATAGTTGCCGTGAGGCAGCTGGATCGATTTGGTAAGTGGGAAACTGGGGATGAGGTTCGCGTTGCAACAACCAAATATCACCCGCCAGATGTACATTACCTTGGTTATAGAGTACCTGCACGCCGGGATGATTGACATCATTAGTACGGTAGACTTTTATTGCTTCGCGGATTTTGTCGTAGTGATATTTTTGCGTAAGTTGCAAAACACCGATAAATTCGCCTATCGAGTTATCCAGACGGATTAAGCCGCCTTCTGGTAAGGGGGAAGCTACTTCTTCGCTTACCGATAGTGTAATCGGGATTGACCACACAAGACCGTTAGCTAGTCGCATTTCTGTAACAGTGCGATCGTAGTCTTCCTGGTTCATAAAACCCGTGAGTGGACTAAAAGCACCGATCGCAATCATTTCTACATCGGAAACGGCGCGATCGTCAAGTTGCACTCGCGGCAAAAAGTCAGCTTTTGAGAGAAACTCTGCTCTTTGTTCTGGTGTGGCGATACGGTTAACCAACTGTCCACCGTGCGGGGCTATGGCATCTGGATTTTGACTCAACGTAATCCCCTCTTTGTATTAACTGTTATTCTTTCAGATTATGTACTAACTTATCAAATGCTGGTACGTAGAGAAAAAGAGTTTAGGCAATGGAGGAAAATTTTGCAACTAGCCTGTAAGCGATCTGATTAGGTTACGCTAAAGCTAATCCAGCCTCAAGTTTCAGAATAGTTCCTTTATAAGGAAAATGCTTATGACTACTGTATCCCCCGTTGTTAAACCTGTTAGCCAAATGTGGCTAGCGCCTGGTAGTACAGTGTCTATTCAAGATGTAAGCTGGAAGGAATTTGAGTCCATTTTGCAAGAATTGGGGGAAAAGCGATCGCTACGAGTTGCTTATAGCAAGTCTACGTTAGAAATTATGGTTCCTCTACCCAAACACGAAAAATCAAAGGACTTAATTTCGGATATTGTAAAAATCTTGCTGAAGATCGCAGGGAAAAGTTATGAACCCTTCGGTTCAACCACTTTTAAGCGGGAAAATATAGCAGGGGTAGAACCAGATGCTTGTTTCTACATCCAGAATTACCAAAGAATGATCGGTCGTCGTAAACTGGAACCAAACGATCCGCCTCCTGATTTGGCAATTGAAACAGATGTAACATTAAAAATAACACTTGATGCATACGTTGCGATCGCAGTTCCAGAACTATGGATTTACGATAGTAAAAAACTGAGGATTTATTTACTTAGGGATGGACATTACATCGAATCAGATAACAGTCCTAACTTTCCAAATATCCCTATAACTCAAATTATTACCGCGACAGTTCAACGAGCTTGGCAAGTAGGAACCGTACAAGCTTTGAAAGAGTTTGAAGGGGCATTAGATGTTCTCTATCAGAGTTTTGAGGAGTAGCTCTTTTTCTGGCATTATTATCCAATTTAAAGACAAAAATACCCCTCCAAAACTCAGGGCAGCTTTTGCCTATCTGAAGTTCACAGGAGGGGCAGTTTTAACTTCTACCGAAACCTCGGTTGGGTTCAACTAAACTGTTCAATAATTCCGCCACCTAATACTTTTTCCCCGTCGTACCACACCGCCGCTTGTCCGGGAGTGATGCTGATTTGGGGTTCATCAAACACCAAACGCACACGGGAGTTTTCCAACGGAATCACTGTCACAGGTGTTGGGGTTGAACGATAGCGAATTTGCACTTCGGCATGAATTGGGGTGGATGGTTCGGCAATGGAAACCCAGTTTACCCGATTTACAGTGCATTCTGGCTGAGTTACCTTAGTGCGATCGCCTACTACTACTTTATTATTTTCCGCATCTAATTCAATCACATACAACGGTTCGGCAGCAGCAATTCCCAAGCCTTTGCGCTGGCCAATGGTGTAGTGATGGACACCATCATGCTGTCCCAAAACTTTGCCTGTAACATCCACAATATCGCCTGTTTTGGGAGCTAAATATTTATCTAAAAATGCCCGCATGGAACCGTTACTTTCCACTAAGCATAAGTCTTGACTTTCTGGCTTGTCAGCAGTTTTCAATCCATATTCAGTTGCAATCCGACGCGTATCAGTTTTTTCTAGTTCGCCTAGAGGAAATATAGTTGCTGCAAGTAAATCTTGAGACAAATCATAAAGAAAGTATGACTGGTCTTTGTTGCGGTCAACAGCCCTTAATAATTGGTAACGTCCAGTTGCTTCGTCATAGCTAATTCGGGCATAATGACCAGTGGCGATGCGATCGCACCCCAATTCTTCATGAGCATACTGCACCATTGGCCCAAACTTCACCGTTTTATTACACTGTGAGCAAGGCAAAGGCGTGATTCCAGCACTGTAACCAGTTACCAGGTAATCGACAATATGCGTCTGAAAGAGATCCCGAATATCCACAACCTGATGGGGAACGCCCAATTGTTCACAAAGATCAGCCGCGTCGATCATACCTTCAGAGCAACATTGACCTTTGCCTTTCATTAGCCAAAGAGTCAAACCAATCACTTCATAACCCTGATGGTGCAGCATAGCTGCGGCGGTGGAACTGTCAACGCCACCAGAAAGACCAACGACGACTTTTTTCATACATTGCACGACACGATAGCTGCGTGGTTGTCCAATTGTAGCACACACTCTTTCAAAGCCTTGCTAGCAATGGACTTCAGTTTTAAGCTAGCTGAAGGAACGTAGGCATAGCCCATCGTAGACATCGCTGTTTACTCTTTTATCACCCTTATCTAAGATTAATTACAGAAGTATTTTTTGCCACGCAGATGAGCTAATTTTACGTTAACCCTATATATTAGGGCTCATATTTGATTTTTGAAAAAAATCAGTACACCCTGAAAAAGCTTTTTCCCCACTCCCTGTCTATCGCGCTTGCGCTGCGTTTCACGCACCACGCAAATAATTTCAAAAATAAAAGCGGACTGCTATAGTTGCTACAACGGTGAACTAATTAGTTCTTGATGGAAATTATTTAAAAATACTTTGACTACTTTCTAAAGTACTATGTCGAGAGGATTACCAAGTCAATTTATCCCATTTCAGATGCTGCGTCGAAGTTATGAAGGTTGGAAGCCCACTATAAAACTTCTCCCTTTGTTAGTGGGAGGATGGTTACTGCTGATTCCCAACAACAAAGTGCTACTAGCTCAAGGAATCGGTGAAATTTTACCGCCACCGACAATTCCCTTTGGTCAACAGCCATCACCGCAGTTACAACCGGCGGAACCATTACAGTCCAATCAATTGGAGCAGGATTTTCAGCCTTCCCAACCATTAGGAAACAATCAGTTTACGCCAAATCAGCCCTCTCAACCTGCACAGTTTAGTCAATATAACCAGAACTTTGAGCGCTACTTAGTTTACGTAGATGCTAATGATTTTCAGACACTACAAGCAATTCGTCAGATTGAACCCAGTGCTTACATTCGCCAATATCAAGGACGGAATGTAATACAATCAGGCGTTTTTAACAGAGTATCTAACGCCCAACAACGGGTGAATGAGTTACAGTCACGAGGCATATATAACGCCCGAATTATCAGCTTCGGTAACGGGCAGGAAATAGGTGTAGGCGGTGGAACCTTTGGAGGCGATCGCAATACTCTAAATCCTCCCAAACAAGCCTCTAGATATTATGTCGTTATTCCGGCCACTCAAGAACAGTTACCTGCGATCGCAGAACAAATTAGGCAGAATCTAGCCCGATTTAGCCAAGATTTAGGACGCTCTGGCGGAGTCCTCGAAAGGACGCAACCACGAGGGCCACATGTAGCAGTAGGGCCTTTCTCCGATCGATTTCAAGCTGGAGAATGGAATAAATATCTGCGAAATTTAGGATACAAAAATGCCAGGGTTTACTACGGAAAGTGAAGAAGAGAGACGCGATTAATCGCGTCTGTACAGGGGTTTGGAGTAGTAGACTACTTGCTGTCTTAAACCGTAGTCTATAGAGAAAATTGCCGTAATTCATAACTCCTCGCTCCCCACTCCCCAGATTCTTAACGCAAAGATTCAATAATTACTGCTGTTGTAATTAAACACAACAGGATAATTCCTAGTGGAAGCAAAAACTGTTGTAAAAGGTACAGCAGTATGGGTATGATTTGTAAAATACCTAAACCACTGGATAAAACATAGGCGATCGCAATGCCAACTAGCACCAGCAAGAAATATTTCAAGGATCTAGAGGCAAAGCGAAATAGAAGCGTATCTTGATTTGAGTCCATAATTTTACTCACGAAAGTAGCTGACTTTTTACGAGCGAATATTCTTTTTGATTTCCCATTTCCCATTTAAAAAACAAGGCTATGGGAAATCGTGCCCAGCCTAAAGATTAGTTTTACCCGTCGATATTCATCTGTTGGGGTGAATTATTCAAAGACTGTTGTTGCCTTTGTGGATTGTTTTGCTTTTCATAATTAGCTAATAGTTGGAACGAAATAAACAAGCCTAACAGCAGCAGCAAAAACGAGCCGAAACCAGAGGAGTACTTATTTATTTCTCGCTCAACACCACATTTAAGACAAACATATCTATTGGGATTACGTGTATCTTGGGCAAAGGGGCACTGATTTTGATTGCAATCATGATGACAATCTCTGTCTAACATCATTGAACCTCCTGTAGGGTAATGGCTTACATACTGAGTTGTAAATATGCTCTACAGAATCTAGTTAGTTAATACCCACTGCCTGTTTAGTAGACACCACTTTCATGAGTAATTAATATCGGACAGTAACAAGTAATATGTGTGATTTACTAAGCTTGCAGTAGTAGCGCTCTCTAAATCTCTCCTCAACCACCTTTTCTTGACGCTTAACTTAACTTCGCCTGTATTACTTACAAGAGTAATACAGTCCAGAATGCTTTGCAGTCGGATAAAGTAAATTCCCTACCGAGTAGGAAAAAGTATTTTGTAGTATGGCGGGTAGGAAGAAGTAGTAAAAATATCGTTATAATGAATTACAAATGATACATCAAGTTAACAAATGGGTGTAGAAGAAGCCTTAAAGTTTGTAGATAACTTGGTTTTTCTCAAGACGGGAGAACATTTAGATAAAACTCAAAGAATTATCTTAGGTCATTTGTGGGAGGACGAAAAGCGGACTTACCACGATATTGCCAAAAGTGTTCGTTATACAGAAGCGCATTTAAAAGCAGTTGGTGCAGAACTTTGGCATCTACTATCAAAGGTGCTAGAAGAGAAAGTCTCAAAATCAAACTTTCAAGGAGTGATTCAGAGGTTTAGAACAACTCAACAGTCGCAAATAATCCTCGATATCCCAAATCTAATGGGCAATAACACTAAACCCCAAGATTTAGATTCTAACTTCGTGGGGCGCGATCGCCAAATAGCCGAACTTCACATCTTAGTTAGTCGGGGACAAAAAGTTATCCTCATCCAAGGTGAAGGTGGTGTTGGCAAAACCAGATTAGCACGCAAATATTTTAAAAGTCAAAAATTTAATTTTGTCCTAGAACTGTGGATGGCTACAGAAATCCAAAACCTGACTCCTGTAGAGAGTGTGGTTGAAGAATGGCTACGGCGGTACTTTAACGAAGAACCGGGAGGAGACTTTGGTATCAGTTTAGAACGACTACGGCGCAAACTCCGAGAACAAACATCTAAAATTGGGGTATTTATCGATAATCTAGAAACTGCTCTCGATCAAAATGGCAAGTTCCTAGAATATCGTCGCCCTTATGTTGAGCTATTGAGAGTATTAGCAGATTCGGATGTGCATTCCGTTACTTTAGTAACAAGTCGTGAGCGTTTGCGGGAGTCTAGTGTAGAAGTTCATCTTTATCCACTCGAAGGTTTAGATGATGAAGCATGGCGAGAGTTTTTCAGCAGTTGCCACATTAATTGTGATTGTACTATTCTCAGTGAAATGTGCAGAGCTTATGGAGGTAACGCCAAAGCCATGCAAATTCTTCGAGGAGCAATATTGACAGATTTTTCTGGTGACATCCACGCCTATTGGCAGGAAAACTGTACAGATTTATTAATGGAAAGAGAGTTAAAAGATTTAGTCGCCAGTCAATTTAACCGTCTCCAAAAAAATGACTTAGAAGCCTATCGCCTCTTGTGTCGTTTAGGATGCTATCGTTATCAAGATATTCCTTCATTACCTATTGAGGGAGTTTTATGTTTGCTTTGGGATGTACCAGAGCAAAAACGTAGAGGTGTAATTAAAGCTCTGCAAGATTTGTCTTTAATAGAAGCAAAAAAAGGACAGTACTGGCTGCATCCGGTAATTCAGTATGAAGCTATCGGTAGATTAAGGTTAGTCAGTGAAGAATGGGAATTAGTAAACCGAAAAGCCGCAGAATGCTGGACGCAACGAGTTCCAGCCATCAAAGATATTACAGATGCATTAACCGCTTTAGAAGCTTATTATCACTATGTAGAAATTAATGATTTTGAGCAGGCTGGTGATGTAATTTTACAAGGGCGAGGTGAACAGTGGACTATAGGTTTGCCTTTGGGTTGCTCGTTTTACCAACTGGGACTGCTCCAGAAAAATTTCTCTGTCATTAAACGAATAATAGACGATGTAAAATCGCAAGAAAGACTGATTAAACTTTACAATATACTAGGCTATACATATCGAATTATCGGATGTATTAGAGAAGCGATAGATTGCTATAAAAAATCAGAAGAGATATTAGACAATTTAGATATTAAGCTAATCAAAATATCTATGATGTTTAATACAGGACTGTGCAAACTTGATTTATTGGAAATGGAAGCAGCCGAAGATTGTTTTAAATCGGTTTGTAACTTAGCTGAAGAAGATAGAAATCTTGACAATTACATGGCTTATGCTCAGTGCTGCTTGGCTTTTGTTAAATCATGTTCTAACTTTAAAGAGGAAGCTTTTTATATTGCTGAAGATGCCTTCTCTGCAATATCTTCATCAACTAAAGTGACTTTATGGGGAATGGGGCATAGCTTAATAAACCTATGTTTAACCTACAAGAATTTAGGTAATATTAAAAAATCTTTTGATTTATGCCAAAGAGCTATATTTTCTTCCGAAGAAAACAACTTTACTCAGCTTAAGGCTAAAGCTATAACTTGTTTAGCTGGGTTATATAGAGAAGAACGAGAATTTGCTAGGGCACTTTTCCATCATGCAGAAGCGATAGAAATTTTGAATAAAATAGGAGCTAAATCTAATTTAGCAGAGGCTTACTATCAATTGGCATTAACTCATCAACAAATGGATGAAATTGAGAATAGTAAGGGAAATTTTATGCAAGCGATCGCACTTTTTAACGAAATGCAAGCACCCAAGCAAGTTGAGAAGGTACAAACAGCAATGGAGTGTTTTGAAAAATAAGCAATGATATTAGATTTTACCTTCATCTATGTTCTCGAATCACCTGGCTAAACTCATTAACTGCATCATACTGATCCGCCATACGCGAATACTGGGCTAGCAATTCTATATCTAAATCTGGGAAGAAAGAACTTTGGGATGCTTTTTCATATTCCTCATCTCGCAAACAATAGACTGAAAGTAGCCCATCTTCCCAAAACCAGACTTCTGGAACTTTCAGACGCTTGTATATCTCCAACTTATTAATGCCGCCACTGGTGACAGTAATTTCAATAATCAAATCTGGAATCGGTTTTTTAGCCCCAAAGTTATAAGACTCATCTGGTTCTCGTCGCATACCATCTTTGCATTTGCCGAGTGTAGCACTTCCTCTCACGTAGAAGCGAATTTTCTTTTCTCTCAGGTATGCCTCTAACAAACGACTTGTAGTACTTTTAGCATCTTCATGGTCATCGGAAACTGGGGACATAATTTCTAAAATTCCATCCAAATAAGTTAGTCGCGCACCTGTACCTTCTAGGTCTACATCTAGCTTTTCTAGTTGATCCCAACTGACGTTATACAACAAAACATAGGATGTCTTTGGAGTGACAGGTTTGGCGATGACTGGAGAATTCATGGGGCGATCGCTCCTGGAGAGGTCTATAAGTATTACGGTATAGTAATTCTAGGCAAAATAAAGCGATCGCTCCTAGAGAGGTTTTATGTCCCTGACGCTTGAAGACTTGGAACAAATGCAGCAACAGCATCCCGACTATCGCATGGAACTAGTCAAGGGTAATATTGTTGTTTCGAGTCCATCAGGATACGAATCAGATGAAGTCGCAGCTGAAATGGTAGCCCAGTTACGTAACTGGGTTAGACCGCGCAAGCTGGGACGAACAGCAGCTTCTAGCGCCGGTTTCAGGTTGCCAAATTCAAATTTACGCGCACCGGATGCCTCATTTGTTTTAGCCGAACGCTTGCGTCGCAGTCCGAAGTCTTTTGCTCAATTGGCTCCCGATTTGACTGTAGAGGTGAAGTCCCCTAGTGATAATTTAGAGGATCTCAGAGCCAAGATTCAAGAATTTCTGAGTTTGGGAACTAAGGTAGGAATTTTGCTCAATCCAGATGAGCGGATTGTTGAAGTCTACAACTTTGGGCAAGAAGCAATAATACTTCGTGATGGCGATATTTTAACAGTTCCCGAACTGCTCCCAGGATGGGAAGTGCCAATTGCAGATTTGTGGCCTCCAGAGTTTGACTAGGATAGTGGTAACAATTCAAAGTTCAAAATTAAACACTTTTCAAACAGGGATTTAAACCCCGACTGTAGCAAAATCCCCTAGTGTAACTGAGACTGCCTGTAGACATAGGGGACTTAAACCCTTTAATTTACAATAAAATTATCAAAATTTGGCAACTGCGATAGTGATTTAGTCCCCTATCAGCCCAGGGACGGTAGAATATACCTAATTTTCGTAGCTTCAAAAGCCAAAATATGACGATGCATTCCACACTCCAACGTGCATTTACTAACCACCGCGTCCTGAAAGTGATTAGCGGCTTGAATAACTTCGACGCCGCTAGCGTCGCTGCTATTGTTAAAGCTGCTGAATTTGGCGGTGCTACTTTTGTCGATATTGCTGCCGATCCAGTCTTAGTGCAGCTAGCTAAAAGTTTGACAAATTTACCAATTTGTGTTTCAGCAGTAGAACCAGAAAAATTTGTGCAAGCTGTCGCAGCAGGTGCTGATTTAATTGAAATCGGGAATTTCGATTCCTTCTATGCTCAAGGACGCCGCTTTGAGGCTCCAGAAGTGCTAGCGCTGACTAAGCAAACCCGCGCTCTTTTCCCAGAAATCACCCTATCTGTCACCGTTCCCCACATTTTAGAACTAGATCAACAGGTACAGTTAGCAGAAGAACTGGTGAAAGCTGGAGCAGATATTATCCAAACCGAAGGCGGTACTAGCAGTAACCCAGTTCACCCTGGAACTCTAGGATTAATTGAAAAAGCTGCTCCGACCTTGGCAGCAGCTTTTGAGATTTCCCGTGTGGTGTTAGTACCAGTATTGTGTGCTTCAGGTATTTCTAACGTTACCGCACCATTAGCGATCGCAGCTGGTGCTGCTGGTGTTGGTGTTGGTTCCGCCATCAACCAACTCAATAGCGAAGTGGCAATGATTGCTGCTGTGCGTGGCTTAGTAGAAGCCTTAGCGACTGCTAACAACCGCGCGATCGCTTAGTTTTTAATGGGGAGTGGGGAGTGGTGAATATAAAAATTCCCTACTCCCTATTCCCTACTTCTTACTCCCCTCATCCCAAACAATCTTTCAGCGCATAAATCACCTGATCTTGCTGTTGTTGTGTCAGTTCTGGATACATAGGCAAGGATATAACCTCATGGCAAGCTTGCTCTGCTATCGGTAAGTCTCCAATTTGATAGCCCAGACTTTGATAAACTGGTTGTAAATGTAAAGGGTGGGGATAGTAAATCATTGAACTCACGCCCTGTTCTTGCAATTGACTACGCACCCAATCTCGATATTTGGCGCTAGAACCATTTCGCCCTTCGCCTGATATGCGAATAGTGTATTGATTCCATACCCCAACACCTTCAGGTAATTCTTGCGGTGGGACAATTCCCGGAACTTGACTAAGGAACTGATAGTAATAGTTGGCAATATCTCGTCGGCGATCGTTCCAAATATCTAAATAACGCAGCTTAATCTGCAAAATAGCTGCTTGGAGAGCATCCAAGCGGCTATTCACACCGATTTCTTCATGTAAATATCTAATTCTACTGCCATGATCTCGTAGTATTCGCAGTTTAGTGGCGATCGCAGGGTCATTAGTCGTTATTGCCCCGCCATCGCCGCAACCACCAAGATTTTTGGTAGGGTAGAAACTAAAGCAACCAATATGTCCAATGCTTCCTACTTTTTGATTAGCCCACATTGTCCCTGTAGACTGAGCGCAATCTTCAATTACTGATAAATTATGAGACTGAGCGATCGCCATCAATGATGTCATATCCACAGGTTGTCCAAATAGGTGAACTGGGATAATCGCTTTCGTTTTGGGTGTAATCGCTGCCGCTACTTGCTCCACATCCAAATTAAATGTAGTAGCGTCAATATCAACGAAAACAGGCTTTGCACCCACGGCACTAATTACTTCAGACGTAGCAATAAAGGTGAAAGGCGTTGTTATGACTTCATCGCCTGCACCAATGTCCAAGACTCGTAACGCTAAGTAGAGCGCATCAGTACCAGAATTACAAGCCACACATTGAGTAACAGTATTATAAGCAGCAAACTGTTGCTCAAAGCCTTCGACTAACGGACCGCCGATATAGCGACCAGAAGCCAGAACCTCTAAGACAGCTGCACTTACTTCTGCTTCGATGGTGGTGTATTGCTGCTTGATATCAAAGGCAGGGATAGGATTTACACTTTGGATCATGAGTTCTTATTTGATTGGGAGATACAAAGGATGCACTTCGAGAGTCAATTTTTGCTAATTGAATTGTTAATCAAAAAGGAGCTACTAAAAGACTATCGCCCAAGATACGCATCTATTAGGGTTTTTACTTAAATTGTGGCGCCAGAAACTACCGCACATTTAATTTACAGATAATAAGCATACTAGGTGTTTGCCATGTTAAGGTTGTACCATTTTTGAATTTTGAATTGATAAAGGTAATATATATCAACCAAGATCCAACACATCGGATCAAAGTTCCAGGTGTGTGGGCTGCTTTGAAAAGGAAATACCAGGAGATGGAGATAGAGAACCCATGCAGGAGTTGATCAAGCTGGATTTCGTGGATTTAGCTATTGCTGTAGGATTGATGGCGATCGCCATTGGTTTATCTGCCTGGGAAAAATTAGGACTAGAGTTAAACTTAGCTCTTGCTACTGGGAGAACCATCTTACAACTACTTGTATTGGGATACATTTTAGATTTCATCTTGGCTTTAGACAATGCTTGGGCAGTTTTGGCGATATTAACAATAATGCTGACAATTACGGCGATTGTCGCACGAAATCGGATCAGCCAAAAAATTCCTTATATATTGCCTTTAGTGTGGGGTGCAATTTTAATTAGTACCGTACTGACAGTGCTTTACACCAACTTCTTGATCGTTCAACCAGAAAGATGGTATGAACCACAGTATGTAATTCCCCTAGCAGGGATAGTCTTAGGTAATGCTACCAATGCAGCTGCGATCGCAGGCGAACGTCTTGTCAGCACCATAAATTCCAGCCATCTCGAAATAGAAACCCATTTGAGCTTAGGCGCAACGCCCCAGCAAGCAGTTAGCCAATATCGCAAAGATGCCATCAGAGCCGGATTGATTCCGACTCTCAATCAAATGCTCCTCATCGGTATGGTAGCAATACCAGGAATTACCACCGGACAGCTATTAGCTGGTGTGAAACCTTTGGATGCTGTATCCTACGAAATTTTAATTATATTTATGGTTGCTTTCGCTAATTTGTTGACAACACTTTTAGTCACGAAGGGGTTGTGTCGTCAATTTTTCAATTCTGCCGCCCAGTTGGTGAAGTGAAGCGGTTAATTTACAATTTTCCTGATTTGGTACGATGTATGAAGGATTTTAAACCTACATTGTTTTGTGCAACATACCCATCCCCAGATTTTAATCATCAGGTTTTGATTAGCAATGGCTCCACCCGCACTTCTCTACGAGACGCTCCGCGAACGACAAAGCTCAGTGACTACCGCAGGTATCGCAATTAATAGTCTTGAAATAATGATGATAGCTTGATAATGGGAGTGCTAAAAAGATTTTCGGTATATTACCTGTGTTTAGACGTTAATAGTGTTTTCACAACAAGGTAAATTAAAATGGCATTTAGTAATTACAAAAGTATTAGTGCGGTAATTAAAAAATTTCAAATCAAATATGTACAGTCTAATTTTATACTGGAAGTAGATTTTCCAGTTAAACAGTCTTTCAAAGAAGAATTAGATTTGCTATTTACAGATGGAGTTATTGATAATTCTGAAGATGCTATTTGTGAAAATCTCATCTATCCAGTATTGAAAGAAGTATGGAAAACTTACCGAAGTAAATTAACACTTTGGAGTCACGAAACATTAGCTTACGATGAAGATTTATCAGGCGTTCCAGACTATACGGTGACACAGCGAAACCCTCTGGGTACGATTGTTTTTGATAAACCTTATTTTTTGACGGTTGAAGCTAAACAGGACAAATTTGAAGAAGGTTGGGGTCAGTGTTTAGCTGAAATGATTGCAGTCCAGCGAATTAATGATGATTTTGCTAGTGATGTTTTTGGGATTGTTTCTAACGGGAAAATATGGCAATTTGGAAAGTTGATTGCTAATGTGTTTACTCGAAATAAAAATTTGTATGTGATTCAAGATTTAGATAAATTATTTGCTGCGGTTAATTATATTTTTCAACAAGCAGTTCTAATGGAAGCACTCAAGCGACCAGATACAAATGATCAATAACCTATGCAATCAAGTTATCTTTGTAGCGATGTATTAGAGCTTAGTTATGCCAACCCTAGCTTCATCAAATCCTCCAGAAGTCCAGCAATATATAGCTGCTTTTCAGGCAGTAAATAATCTGACAGATAATCATATTCAAATGCTCCAGATTCACTATGATGCACCTGAGCAAAAAATAACTGCAAAACAACTTTCTCAAGCTATAGGCTACAGCCACCATACAACAGCAAATATGATGTATGGGCGTTTAGGTCGGTGAGCAGTTGGGTTACAGCCCAGAACCAGAGAAGTTAGGCACACTGGTCACATTTGAGAAACGCAAAGGTGAGTGGCACTGGGTTTTAAGACCTGAAGTTGCACAGGCTCTAGAAACACTGGGATGGGTTGTACGCAGTACAACAGAACTATCTAATGAAGCTCTTTGCGAAAAGATTTTCAATGAATTAGTTTATGACCAAGACAATCGCAGTCCTCCTGATAATCGAAGACGGGCACAGTTCAAAATTGGATGGGAAAATGCAACTCTACAGCGAAGATATTACACTGATGAAACGTTGAATGCAGTTTTTACGTGGAACAATTTGGGTTATCGCTTTGGAGCAAAGTTAGGACATCGATCGGAATTAGAAATTAACAAAGTCTATGATTTTCTTGCTCAACGATACTTAATAAAAGGCGCTGAGTTAAGCTCTGAAAACACTGCCAGGTTTTTTCCTGATGAGTTAGATTCATCGGAAATATTTCGTGAAGGAGCGGTACGCCAAGTTTCAGTCAACGCTTATGAGCGAGATTCTAAAGCTCGACAAAAATGTATTGATTATTACGGTTCAAGTTGCTCTGTTTGCGATTTCAATTTTGGCAAAGTATTTGGGCAATTCGGCGAAGGTTTTATTCATGTGCATCATCTACGCCCTATTTCAGAAATTGCTGAGGAATACAATGTTGATCCTGTGAAAGATTTACGTCCTGTCTGTCCAAACTGCCACGCTATGATTCATCGCCGTTCCCCTCCACTCAGTATTGAATAAATCAAAGGGTTATTAGATACTTCTGATCGTAGTGATTTCGCTACCTAACGTTACGTTGGATTTGCCCAAAATCAAAAATTCCTAACTCCTAACTCCTAACTTTTCTACCCGCCTAAAGTCCGCGTATAAATTACCTGACCTTGGGAATCATAAAGGAAAAGAGACAAGTTGGCATTTTCACCAATTACAGCTAGGGCTTCTCGTAATATTTGTAAGTGATTGGTAATATCAACAGCAGTATCCGAGTTCTTAGAATAAGGATTAGCCAAGTTATTTTGCCTTATTTGGTCATACTCAGGGGTTAGCCGGACAATAATTCCTGCATTGTCTATGCTAAAGGTGCAAATCCGAATTCCATTAATACAGGTTTTATCTAAGTCAGTGCGAGTTTGTTGCAAACTACTAATAACTTGTACTTTTTCTTGTGCTTGCTTGAGGGCTGTTGAGTAAGGTTCGATAAGAGACTGAGCCTGAGTGTAGTACAAGCTATCTTGGGAAATCTTTTTAGCAGTTTGCAAAGCCTGATTCCAGTATGTCGCTGCTGCTTGCCATTGGTTTTGTTGCTCATATACTTTGGCTTGCTTGGCAGCGCTAAGGACTTGTTGGTAGGCTTTAACAGCTAATCGTTGTTTAGTAGCGCGATCGCGTGCCGCCACTAACTTAGGTTTATAATCTACCAACAGCTTTTCGGCTTCTTGGTATCCAGAGCTAGTTAGGGGAATGCTATTCAAGGCATTAATGGCCACCAGCCAAGTAGACTGCACCTTTTGCCAGTCATTCAAAGATTTAGCACTAGCTTCCCGATTCTCAGCTGCACTAGCTACAGCTTTTGCTGCCGTTAGTTTTTTTAGCCATTTTTCCTCCGTAACTATCTGCTGATTTACAGCGTGCAAACGGACACGATAATTAAGTAATTTACCTTGCACCAGTCCATAGAGTTCATTACTGGAACTTATAGTTTCTAGTGGCGCTATAGCCTGTCGCCATAAGTGTTGCCTAGCTTGTAATTCCTCTAGGCTAGATGCAGGAGTTTGAACTTTTTGTGTCGCCAAAGATCCCATCTCCAAAGCCTTTACCACCTGGCTGATTTTTTCTGACCGTCCAGACAAACTTGCTTTTAGTTCTTCTGATACCTGGTAACGAGGCGACCAACTAGGAATTGCATTCAAGGCTGCACTGGCTACCGCAAGTTGTTGTTGTACAGGTACTAATTCTTTTTCAGACTTGGCGCGGCGCATTAGTTGCGGGGATTCTGTTTTTAATTGCTCGGCATTTTGTATTTCTTTACACTCAGACATCACACAAGGGCGAGTCAATAAGTAAGCACCGCCCCCTAAGACTACAACTCCCACCAAAGCTGCACCCAGTAAGATGGATTTGATTTGAGATGCTGGCTTTAAAGTCGGCAAATTCGGCGCATCTGCAAACGGATCAAACAGTTCCTCCTCATCAATCTTATCGATTGATGGAGAATAGGTAATAGCTGATGAAGAAAGAGTAGAAAAGTATTGCCCCTCTGCTCCCCCTGCCTCCCCTGCCTCCCCTGCCTCATCTCCCCCTCCCCCCGTCTCTTTCAAAGGCAAGAAACATTTCGCATAAGGGAGTTGTTCACCAAAAACTCTGAGGAAACATTGCACTCGCCGCTCTCTGTGGGGTGCTAGAGACTGAAGTACTTCCTCAATTACTGCAAAGATTATCTGAGTATCAACTATTACATTTGATTCGTGTTGGGTTAAAATCATTAGCTCGTCTTTATTGACGACACACTTAACCTCGAAGACTTCAGCCGTTGAGACTTCTGCAAGTAATTGTTCTTGCAAAGTTTTGGTTAAAAGCTGTAAATCTTCCTGCTGGACTGCTACTTTCATAGAGCTTTCCCGCTTAATTTCTATATTGTTTTGATTATCTTTAAGAGAAGAAAATGAACTTTTGAGGTTTGTTGAATGCAAATGCACAGTTTAACCAACCACAGCCTGAAAATCTGAACGACCAACGTTCTAACACACATTCGGACTTTTCACCAAAAATAAAAAAAGCAATTATTGTTCGCATTGCTACATTTTCATAGTGCTAGATGCAAAGTTAAATTATCTGTCTTTAGATGTAAATTACAAATAAAAAATGGGAATAATAGAATTTTTGAGTATTTTAACTGCATTATGTCCGGACAATAAAATACACAGGAGCTAATGCTCTGCAAGATTCTAGTTGCACAGTTGCAACAAATTTATCTAAAGGTTAAGGAAACAATGCTAAGTCAAAGGGTTTTGACAGAAATGGTAGTTATCTTCTATGCTAGGAAACTTACTGAAGAGATAAATTACATGTTGTGACTCTAGCGCCAACAGGTTGGCTATCAAAATTAATCTGCCTCATTGGCTGAAATCGATAAAATTGATGTGAAAAATAAATTTTTATAGCTGCCAAAAGCTTAATTCTAAAAGAAAAGTGCTGCAAAATATTAAGACAGCATTAAGCAAAGGCTGGGAAAGTGTAAATACAAGGTGTATCAATGGATTTATTAGAGTATCAAGTTAAAGAGTGGTTTGGCAAGATAGGCATTCCTGTATTGCCTTCGCAACGAATTGACCATCCCACAGATTTAAAACGTTTAAAAATTCGCTTTCCAATTGTACTGAAATCTCAAGTACATGGAGCGGAACGGGCAAAAGCAGGTGGAGTCAGATTTGCGGAGACTACAATTGATGCGATAGCAGCTGCCCAAAATATCTTTAGTTTACCAATATGGGGGGAGTTGCCAGAAGTTGTGCTGGCAGAATCCCAATACGACGCCAACCAGGAATTTTATCTGGCGGTGGTTTTAGATACTGCTGTTTGCCGACCAGTACTTTTAGGTTGCAAGGAAGCAGACATTGATTGGGAATCGGCTGGGGAAAGAATGCACCATGTTGTCGTGGAACAGGAATTTTCGCCATTTTATGCCCGACGACTGGCTTTGAAAATGGGTTTGCAGGGGACGCTGATGCAGTCGGTAAGCTGCGTTGTCCAGAAGATGTACCAGTTATTTGTGCAAAAAGACCTGGATTTAGTCGAAATCAATCCCTTGGCTGTGAGTGCTACTGATCAAGTTATGGCTCTTAATGGTAAAGTCAGGGTCAACGAACGGTCGATCAAGCGTCATCCCGACCTCACCGAGATGGCGGCAAAAATCATCAGTCGTCATACCAGTACTGAGATAGATGGTATATCGGGCGACTGGGATGGTGTGAAAATGCACGGAAAAATCGGTATTTTAGGTAATGGTACTGGTTCAGTGATGGCAACTTTGGATTTAGTCGCTAACGCTGGTGGCAATCCAGGTCTTTGTTTGAATCTACGTCATGCTTTCCTCACTGATACTACACCAACTACTTTCCGCGATCGCCTAGAGACAGGTCTAAAAATCCTAGAGGCTGATAACAGCATTCAAGTAATATTAATTAACTTTCTGGGTAGCATTCCTCAAACAGAGGAAGTGGTTGAAGTTATAGCTAGAGTTGTACAGCAAGATAACAACGAACTTAACTCACAGGTTGTGCATTCTAATGGTGGTAAAAGTCGGCGAGAGCAGAATTTTTCACCCTTAGTTGTCCGTCTTGCTGGTTCGGAATTTGATGCTGCGAGAAAGTATTTAGCAACATTAAAAACCCCTAGTAATGCGCTCCTTGTTGTAGAAAATTTAGATGAGGCAGTCGCGGCAGCAGTTCGTCTGGCTAAACCAACAGCTAATAAGAGGTAATGAGTGTCACATTCTTAAAATTCAAAATTAAAAAAAAATTGAATCAATACGACACTGTAAATATGTCGTTTTTATGCCCAGTGCCATAGACCACTGGGTTGCCAAACTTACGGTAATTTTTTATGAACCTAACGCCAGACAGCAAAGTATTAATTCAAGGCTTTTGTGAATTTATCTCAGGCACTCATGTTGCTCAAATGAAAGCTTATGGTACGAACTTAGTAGCAGGTGTCAATCCTGGATGTGGCGGACAGGAACTGCATGGACTGCCAGTATTTGACTTAGTAGAGGAAGTAATAGAACACTTTGGGGTAATTGACACAACAATTATCTGTGTAGATCCTTACGACGTGCTAGATGCGGCATTAGAAGCGATCGCTTCTAATATTCGCCAGATCATTATTATCACTGCTGGCGTGCCACCTTTGGATATGGTGCAATTACTCCGCAAAGCCGAAGCCTGTGAAACTTTGGTAGTCGGGCCAAATAGTCCGGGAATCATTGTGCCGGGGAAAATTCTTTTAGGTACTCAACCAAGCGAATTTTATACTCCTGGGGGAGTGGGGATCGTTAGTCGTAGTAGCACCCTTACCTACGAAATCGCCTACGAATTAACAAAAGCAGGTTTGGGGCAGTCGATTAGTGTCAGTATTGGTAGTGATGCGATCGTTGGTTCCTCCTTTCTCCAATGGCTGCAAATTCTCGATGAGGATGAAACTACAGAGGCGATCGTTTTAGTTGGTCAACCTGGCGGTGGTAGTGAAGAAGCAGCAGCCCGGTACATTACCGAGGCAATTGATAAACCAGTAATTGCCTACATTGCAGGTAGACTTGCACCACCAGGAAAAACTTGGCGTCAAACTGGAACTTTAGCAACAGTTATCGGACGCGATCCTAACTTTGGCACTGTCCAAAGTAAATTAGCTGCTTTAAAAGAAGCGGAAGTTCCAGTAGCTGAACGTCCTTCTCAAATTCCAGAATTATTGAGAAAGGAGATTAGCTAATGACAAAAAGCCAAGCAATAATCAAGCTTCGTTTGCCAGTTTTAATGCATGAGTAATAGCGATCGCACTCACGCTGAATCAACAATAGAAGCTTCCTAGCGATCGCTCAGAGGCAAATTTTCTTAGAGGAAAGTCGGCGAACAGGGTATCTACTATTAAAATTTTCGAGAGAAGTTTGCCAGAGGAGCTTTTATACTTGCAAAAAACCTAATATATCACCAGGACAATTATCTGAGGGCGAAGCATTTTTCTCTTGCTATTCATATTACCGCTCAAGCCAAAATCAAATATTTAGATCGCGTAGAGCCAGACGAATTTGCTCCAAACGCCTGCGATTAACACCAAGATCCGACTCTCCCACGCGAGCTGCCGAGCGCACATGAATTACCGACTCATTGGGAGGGAAATAAAACTCTACATCATCAATAAATTTGAAGATGCGGCTTTTAGAAAGAGCGTGGATGTAATTATCTGTTTGTTCTATAACTTCTGTGCGGGGAACGACGGTAAGAGTTTTTAGTAAGGTTTTTCGTGCTGCATCACGATCTATATGATAGGCAATTGGGTCAATGGCATGTTTGGGATCGCCATCTTGACTCACAACACAGTTGTCTGAAGCCGGACAAGAACTAAGATGACCATTATCAACTCCCAAAGCAGAAGAGGTAGCCCAAGCTGCGGTAGGAAGTATTAAAGTATTAATCAAAGTTAGCAATATTACAAAAGCGATACTCCGCAGGAGTCGCTGCGCGAAGGCTGTTAGCAGACGAAACATTATAAAATTCACTCCTCAAGGTTTGAATAGCAGACAATCTCTAAATACGGAATCGGTGTTCTAGTGGTCTGTCTCATTAAATATCATGGCTAAACTAATTCTTAGTTTTTCTTCCTTTGCGTCTTCTCTTCGAGAGGCTTCTCTACGAGAGGCTACGCCAATGCCAATGCGGTTCGTTTCTCAACCCCTTCAAAATTAAAGTCTTTTGTACTTTTGACTTCCGCCTTGCACTACTAGTAAAGTATCACCCCTTGGTTATAAGCATTTACAAAACTCGTGTAGTCATACTCAACTTGAGTTGCATAGTCCACCGCAAAGTTAACAATTTCGTCTTTGAATACAACCTTGTTACCACTAACAATATCAGTCACTTCTTTGTCAACGCTTACGGGAACAATAGCAGCATCATAGTCTTTATCAGAGATTGCATGGTTCTTGGCAACAACCTTCCCCGCATACCCCATCGCATCCATAAATTTTGATTTAGTGGTTAGCAATGTATAGTCAAAGTCCACTTGGTAAGGTGATTTTTCATGTACCAGAAAGGGGATACCATTGACCGTAGTGTAGCCAACTAAAGGGTCACTATTGGAAAGCATTGCTTTAGTGGCGATTGCCACCCTCGCCCCTTCTTGATTTCCGTAAACTGAAGTTGGCAGCAGACCTGGAACTGCGATCGCCTCCGGTGGGCGGAACGCCATCGCAACTGCACTACTACCTTCTTGCTTCATCTCCAAAATGCGATCGTCGTCGGTTCCTGAACTTGGCCCCTCAATTAGCAGGTAATATCGGTACTTACCAAGACTACCAGTGCCTGAACCTAATTTTAGCCGAATGTCTTTGAGAGCATAATAACTATTGCTATAGCGTTTACTGCTAGGAATTGAGGCAATGTAACTGCTCATAGCCCTAGCAATGTCGGAATAGGTGCTACTGGATACAGGCTGAAGTTCTGAGGTAGTCTGGAATACTCGATTGTTAGTGTTATTTAACTGCGTGTACTTATTTAGCGAGCTAGAACGGCTGTTATCTGATGCCTTTTGAATCAAATCTTTGACCACACCGTTTGTATTGCCAGATTCCAAACGGTATGAAAGTTCGTCGTTAGTTCCCTTAAAGTCACTCATCTGGTTCAAATAAGCATCCAAAAAATTACGGACAATATCTTGAGCGTCACTTGAGTTAAGACCGTTCTCTTTAGCTGCCAACAAGATAGAGACTGCCATTCGTCGCAAGTCCCAAACATAGGGGCCAAGATAGCCTTCATCAAAATCAGTGGTGTCAAAAACGTTGTTGTCGTTGCTATCTCTTATCCCTCCAAGATTTTGCAGATGCATATCTCCCTCTAACCAGATAGCTGAAGTTGAAGAATTCACAAATCCTGAACTTGGCAAGGTCTGCATATCACGATAAAAAATGTGATCTGTCCCCCGATAAAAGGCGAAAGGGCTAGCCTTCATCTTTTGCATTTTTGTTGCTAGTTCTTGAGGCAATTGAGAAGCAAAGGGATGATTGTATTGATAAATTTCATTCTCCACCCAAGTTGAACGGACAGTTGCAGCTTGACTTGGAGATATAAACCCCAAAATTAAAATTAAGACAAATACAATTGCAGATATAGATATGTATTTTTGCATGACAGGCTCTTAAATGTAAAAAAATTGACTCTTGTTAGACTCTTGTATAGAGACAATCATCCAACCACAATTCTTTTAGCACCTGGAGCCATAATTTAGTAAGTCATCTAAAGCACAATGCAACAAGTATTCATAGTAAAGAATTCAAAAAAGTAAAATTATTCATCTCCAACTCGTTGAAACTCGTTAGGTTGGAAGTCAGTTGTTTTTAAACTACCGCATACTCAACTGAGAATGCGCTGCCAGAATTAAGCGTTATTATCATTGACACTAAAAAACGCCCTCCCAAAAGGGAGAGCGCTTTTTAATTTAACTAAACTTCAGAATTAACCGTTGATAGCAGGAGCGCTCATTGCGACAGGAGCAACATCACCAGCAGCCAAATCTAAGGGGAAGTTGTGAGCGTTACGCTCGTGCATTACTTCCATA
>NZ_JBALBZ010000190.1:0-41221 GCF_036919495.1 Nostoc sp. | reverse complement strand
AACTCCGCCATTAAATCAGCAACAGTTCCACTACGTACTTCCCCTTTAGCATAGGCTTCACGAGCTTCTGCAACCGCCTTTAATAAGTCATCCCGTCGCTGTTGTTTGAGGCGCTTTTGGATAAGATCCACAAGAATAGCCTGAGCTTCTGGATCTAATGCTTCTACCGCTTCTATGGCTTTCTGGAATGTAGATGTTTTTTCTAGCATGGGTGTCAAAGAATTTGATCATAAGTCTAATTTAGCTGGTAGTAGGAGCGATCGCTCCTCATCCTCTTTACTTAATAGTATATTTGTATTATTAAATAAATTTAGCGTTAGCTGTCATCCCAACTTCGCAACATCACCAACCGTTGATTTAACCACTCATCTATAAACCAACCATAAGACAAAATATTTATATTCAAGGCAGCTACAAGTATGCAAGAAATTTGGACAAGAATAGAATTCTGGCTCAAAGCTAATACTCCACAAGTTCTTGATACATTGAACCCTGGAGCATCAGAGAGTCAGATAAAGGTAGTAGAAAACGCTCTGCTGATACAGTTTCCTGATGTTGTCAAGAGTTCTTACCGTATCCATAATGGACAATTAGCCTACAATTATGGGCTGATTAATGGACGAGAATTTCTATCTCTTGAACGTATTCAAGATGAATGGCAAGTTTGGAAGGAACTTCTAGATGGAGGTAATTTCGATGGTTGTGAAAGTCAGCCAGAACCAGGAATAGGAATTTGTACAGATTGGTGGAGTCCGTTATGGATACCACTAACCTATGACGGTGCTGGCAATCACGATTGTCTAGACTTAGCTCCTGCTAAAGGCGGCAAAGTTGGACAAATTATTCAGATGTGGCACGATGACGGCGAGAGAGAACTCGTCGCTTCAAGTTTTCAGAACTGGCTAGAGGAATATGCCACTGGTTTAGAATCTGGTCAATATGTTTTCTCGCATGAATACGGAGGTATAGTCAAAGCGGATAGTATCTGGTGTGTGTAAATTTAGGAGCAACGCAACTTAGTCTGGTTAAAGCGATCGCTACTCAAGCTACTCAGTTAAAATAATTTTTCAGCAATATATCTTAATAAATGAGCAAACCCTTTGAATTGCTCTTTATTTCTTTGCCTGTCTTCTTTTCCTTTTTTTCTATATTAATCGTCCAAAAAAGCCCTAGCTGTGGCAATCTGGGAAACAGAGATTTATTAAATCTGATATTTGAGCAACAGCAAATTTACCTAATCAGGTTATGCAAACTCTGCCCATAGTAGACACTTCAAATACTACATCCAGTCAACCTACCTTTGATACAACTATCAAGCGGCGAAAAACCCGTCCCGTAAAGGTGGGAGATGTCACCATTGGCGGTGGCTACCCTGTTGTAGTGCAGTCGATGATTAACGAAGACACCCTTGATATTGATGGTTCCGTGGCTGGTATTCGTCGTCTGCACGAAATAGGCTGCGAAATTGTCCGTGTCACAGTGCCGAGTATGGCTCATGCTAAAGCTTTAGCAGAAATTAAACAAAAATTAATAAAAACTTACCAAGACGTGCCCATTGTGGCTGATGTCCATCACAACGGACTAAAAATCGCCGTGGAAGTCGCCAAGCACATAGAAAAAGTGCGGATTAATCCGGGGTTATATGTCTTTGAAAAGCCCAACGTCAATCGAACCGAATATACTAAAACCGAATTTGACGAGATTGGCGATAAAATCCGCGAAACCTTAGAACCTCTGGTAGTTTCCTTGCGAGATCAAGGTAAATCGATGCGAATTGGGGTAAATCACGGTTCCCTCGCTGAAAGAATGCTATTTACCTACGGTGACACCCCAGAAGGAATGGTGGAATCTGCCATAGAATTCATTCGCATCTGTGAATCTCTGGATTTCCGCAACTTGGTAATTTCCATGAAAGCCTCACGAGTACCCGTGATGCTAGCCGCCTATCGCCTGATAGCCAAGCGCATGGATGAACTGGGTATGGATTATCCGCTACATTTAGGCGTAACCGAAGCTGGTGATGGCGAATACGGGCGAATTAAATCCACGGCGGGTATTGCTACCTTACTTGCTGATGGCATTGGCGATACAATTCGCGTCTCACTTACAGAAGCACCAGAAAAAGAAATTCCCGTCTGCTATAGCATTCTCCAAGCTTTGGGATTGCGAAAAACGATGGTGGAATACGTCGCTTGTCCTTCTTGTGGACGCACTTTGTTTAACTTAGAGGAAGTGCTGCACAAAGTTAGGGAAGCCACTAAACACTTAACTGGTCTTGATATAGCGGTTATGGGTTGTATTGTCAATGGCCCCGGAGAAATGGCCGATGCCGACTATGGTTATGTTGGCAAAACACCTGGTTACATTTCTTTGTATCGTGGCAGAGAGGAAATTAAAAAAGTCCCAGAAGATAAAGGTGTAGAGGAATTAATTAACCTGATTAAGGGAGATGAACGCTGGGTAGAACCGTAGGGTTGGGGGAGTAGGGGGAGAAATCAATTTAAAATTCAAAACTAAAGAACTTCTGCCTCCTACCTCCTGTGCCCATCCCCACTCCCCACTCCTAAAAATTTTGTATAAACCATCAAGTTCGCCTGATTGTCAAGTATTTTGTTTAAATTAAGGATACATACTCGGTCTGCACAGTGGTAGCCTGTGTTAGATTGAGCATACTGACTATATATTTTCCCTCTGACGCAGCTGTCATTATGGTGATTACAAAAAGTAGGCTTGTTTTGGGTGCTACGGCAGTGACACTCTCCACGATCGCTGTTACTAGCCTTGGCATTCACTCCCGAGGTCAGGCTTTATTTAAAGCAAGTCCTAAACAATTGGTAGACGAAGTTTGGCAAAATATATACCGCAATTACGTAGATGGTACTTTTAATCAAGTAGACTGGCAGGCTGTTCGTAAAGAATACTTAAGCAAGTCCTACAGTAATCCGCAGGAAGCGTATAAGTCCATTCGGGAAATGCTCAAAAAGCTAGATGACCCATACACCCGGTTTATGGACCCAGCAGAATTCAAGAATATGCAAGTGGATACCTCTGGGGAATTGACAGGGATTGGGATCACGATCAGCCAGGATGAAAAAACCAAGCAATTGGTTGTAATTGCGCCAATAGAAGATACACCAGCTTATAAAGCTGGTATTTTGGCAAAAGATGTCATCCTCAAAATCAATGGCAAAAATACCAAGGGGATGGATACTAATCAGGCAGTATCTCTGATTCGAGGTGAAGCAGGAACGCAAGTCAGCTTAACGATTGGGCGCGACGGTCAGACAAAACAGTTTGACATCAAACGGGCACGGATTGAAATTCATCCAGTTAAATATTCCCAAAAGAAAACACCAGCAGGTAATCTTGGCTACATTCGCCTGAACCAGTTCAGCGCCAATGCTGGTAAAGAAATGCAAACTGCTATAAAAGATTTAGAAAGCAAAAAGGTAGCTGGATATATTCTGGATCTGCGTGGTAATCCCGGTGGCTTACTCTTCTCCAGTGTAGAGATTGCCAGGATGTGGATAGATAAAGGTAAAATTGTCTCCACCGTTGAACGCCAAGGTGAGGCAGAAAAAGAAGAAGCAAACGGACGCGCCTTGACCAATAAACCGTTGGTGGTGCTGGTAGATAAAGGTTCAGCCAGTGCAAGTGAAATCCTCTCAGGGGCTTTGCAGGACAACAAGCGTGCTACTTTGGTTGGTACTCAGACCTTTGGTAAGGGGCTGGTGCAATCGGTGCGTCCCTTGGAAGATGGCTCAGGATTGGCGGTAACAATTGCTCATTACTACACCCCCAACGGTACTGATATTAATCATAAAGGTATTAGTCCAGATGTGAAGGTAGATTTGAGTAAAGCCCAGATGCAAGAATTGTGGCTTCATGAACGTGACAAACTCGCTACTTTAGCAGATCCCCAATTCGCTAAAGCAGTGGATGTAATAGGTAAAAAAATTGCTGATCGGGGCGCAGCCACAGCAGAAAAATGAAGAGTTAGGAATAAAGTTAGAAGTGAATAATCAGGAGTTAGGAATAAAAACTATCATTGTAAACTCCTAACTCCTAACTTAAACTGGTTGGCACTTTCCAGCCCTAATAAGTCCGACACGCCGAGCGATCGCTTCTTCTTGCGAACTAAAAGGTCCCCACTGTTCTATAATCTCTACATTATCGTCTTCAAGTTTGTCGCTGGCGACAATTTCGCAATTCCCAGCAGAACGCTTGACAATATACCAAGTTTGTGAATCATTCATACTTGAAATAAAACATTTGTTTTTTACAGTAAAAATTCTACGGCATAGAGAAAATATTCTCGCGTGTATGCGATTACATCGGATCTGATTTAGCTATAGACTACACTCACCAACCAGTTCTTTACAGTCATAAATTTGCTATTTGCGCTTGTCTACTCACCTGATAAATTTTAATAAAAATATAAAGTGTACTTAAATAAGTAGAGAAAGTATTATATATAATACATATATAATACTTTTGAAATTTAAGGGATTGATATGCGTTTACCTATCATTATCAGTGCCGGGTTATTGCTATCTTTCGGACTGAACCTACCAGTAATGTCCAAATCTACCATAGAGATAGCACAATCGCCAGCGAGCAATAACTTAAATTTAAGGCGATTACAAAAGCGATTAGATTTTAATCGCAATTTCTGGAATAAACAAAATATTTCCAACTATAGTTATGAACTTAGCAATAGTTGCTTTTGTATAGATGATGCTAGGGGTCCAGTAGTAATTAAAGTACGTAATGGTGTAACAACTTCTATCACTTCTGTAGCTACAGGTAAAGATGTTAAAGAATACTTTCAAAATTACAACACAATTCCTAAACTGTTTGATGTGATTCAAGATGCTATCAAACGTAAAGCCTTCAGCCTCAATGTACGATATGATGCTAGATTTGGCTATCCAACCCAAATTGATATCGATTACAACAGTCAGATAGCTGATGAAGAAAAATATCTCACAATTAAGAATTTTAAGCTAATTAAATAGCTGCCACTGCAAACAGAAAATTAGAGATTAAGGCAATAGGTATACTTATCTTAATCTTGCATAAATGCTTAAATTGTCATCTTGAGCGGAGCGAAACATCTGGTGAAAATTTTCTCTCCTGAGTTCCGCTCAAAATGACATTCCTGATTTTTTGACTTTTGCAAAAGGTTTATTAACTGCTGGCATTTAAGTTTCTATTGCTGTGCGAATCGCCCTCATTTTTCACATAATTAAATTTCCTCTAGGAAAAAAGATTGGTGTTGCTGATTAGATGTATAAATCTTGGTATAGAGGTGCGAAATCTTAAGCGTAGGCGTAGCCCAACCTAGGCACCGCTCGTCACCAAGGTAGTGCTAAAGTAGTGATTTGTTG
Source organism: Nostoc sp. (assembly GCF_036919495.1). Classification (GTDB taxonomy): domain Bacteria; phylum Cyanobacteriota; class Cyanobacteriia; order Cyanobacteriales; family Nostocaceae; genus Nostoc. The sequence goes on along the minus strand of NZ_JBALBZ010000190.1, from coordinate 35,831 downwards.
ATTGTTAACTCTTGCCGAACAAAGATTTCCGGCTATGGTGTCACTATATCTTTACCATTACAAAAATCTTTAGTTTTGTATCACTGAATGCTTGATGTTGAAGTGAAAAACTCCGACACTGTTTTTGCAATCAAAAGTACAAAAACGTGAAAAAAATTAAGATTTTCAAGTTTCTGCTGCCATTTGTGGTAGTAGTTTTATTGATGATTGGGTTGGCAAAGATCGTACCAGCCCAGTCATCAATAAGTGTTCACCTAACCCTTGGCAACCCCAGCAATGCTGGAACTTCCAGCCTTAATAACTACTTGCTGGTAAAACCACAATATGTAATTAGTTACAACTGCTCAATAGGTAGAGCAAATTGGGTGTCTTGGCAGTTGAATAGTAGTTGGTTAGGTAGTACACCAAGGCAAGATAATTTTCGTCCTGATACAACACTTCCTTTTGGGTGCTATCAAGTCCAATCTACCGATTTTAGTGGAAGTGGGTTTGATCGTGGTCACATGACACCTAGTGGTGACAGAACTAATAGTATTACCAATAATTCTGCCACCTTTTTGATGAGCAATATGATTGCTCAAGCCCCAGATAACAATCAGGGAATTTGGGCAAGCCTAGAGGATTATGCCAGAACTCTAGTAGGACAGGGTAAAGAACTCTATATCATATCTGGTGGATATGGGATGGGTGGTACTGGTTCTAACGGAAGGTTCTATACAATAGCTAATGGACGGGTTCAAGTCCCTAATATAACTTGGAAAATTATTGTTGTACTGAATACTCCAGGTTTAGGTCTTGCTGGCATAACAACCAGCACAAGAGTAATTAGTGTCAATATTCCTAACATGCAAGGAGTGCGAACAGCGAATTGGAGAAACTATCGCGTTAGTGTTGACTCATTAGAATCCCTAACTAGATACAATTTTCTCTCACAAGTCTCAACATCTATTCAGTCTGTAATAGAAGCGCGAGTCGATAATTTATAAGTTGGGATAATTTCAAAAATGAAAAAGCCTAGCCGCACAGATTACTAGTACAGCACGGCGGAAATAAACATACCATTTCAAATAGCGCAGAAACCTGGAATACAATTCTTTTGACTTTTGGCTTCCGCCTTGTAGTACTAGACTTTTTTTGGAGAAATTTCCAAACTGCTTACTAGGTTTCAACCAGTTTTGTTACTACTCCAGCTAAGTCACCCTCTTTAGTTTGTCCTATGATGTAAGCGTCAATATTTATTTGTCCAACACGATAAACGCTGATGTAACTAAGATTATCTTTAAGTGTTTGGATAAGTGTTTGAAATTTTTTAACATCTTTTTTCTGTAATTCATTATGCCACTCTTGCTCAAATGCACAATTACGAAACAGATAGTCCAAGTCTACTACTTCTACTGGCAGGTCTTGAGAACCTGTTAGCTGTAATATTTTCTCCTGTGTTGCAGGTGCAGCATCTTTCCACTGAACAACCTCGAAAGGGTAATCTGATTCGCTCATCATTAACAAGCCAGTACTAGCTTCCTTCAGTTTTTCGACAATCTCGCCGCTCATAGTCATCACTTTCTAGCAACGCTCATACTGTATCATTCAACTAGCAGCAATGTAGCAATGGGACAACTCAACCATTGGGTAGAAGATTTAGGGCGGATGGAGCAAGAATTACATTAAGTTTGGGTGATTTGCTTTCTTACCCATTGACGAAATGCTCTAAACGTTGGACTTCTACCTAAAGTTTTGCTCTGCTCGACAAACCGGGGAATTACTTCAATAATGGGCAAGTTGGGATTGAAATTTCATGTTGAAGCTTGCATTTCAACAGCATGTCCAAAATGTATTAAATATTCATTAACAAACAAAAAGCCCTGCAACTTTAAATGCAGGGCTTTGATTTTAGTATAGATACAAGATTACTTGCCGTTGCTGTGAATGACATGTTCGGCGAGTTTTTCTGGTACTTCCTGAAGATGGTCATATTCCCAGTGAAAGGAAGCAACGCCGAGAGGGAGCGATCGCTACTACAAATAATGTATAATGTTAAGCGTCTATTGCATAGAATTAAAATTCTGTCAAGGAAAATTCCTAAGCATATTTATATTGAACCACGTCAAGAGCATTGACCTAATATGAAAATTTTAGGGCTTTGAGGTTCCTGTTTCTGGCTGGATCATAATAGGCACTGCGCCTTTTTCAGAACCAATAATTACAAGCTTAGAATTATTAGATTGAGCTAGCTTTTCTGTGGCTTCAATCGCTCGCAATTGTAGCATTTGGTTGGTAAGTTCAGCAGAGATAATTTTTTGGGAATCAGCTATACCTCGCGCTTCAATACGCTTTCGTTCTGCCTCTTGACGCTCTTTTTCTAAAACAAATTTCATCTGTTGATTTTCTTGCTCTGTCTTAAGTCTGTTTTGAATTGCAGCTTGTAGAGTATCAGGCATTTTGACGTTTCGTAAAAGAGCTTCCTCAACGATGAAACCCAAAGCTGGTATCTCTTGGGTGAGCTGTTGGTCAAGTTTTTGGGCAATTTCTTGGCGTTTGGTAGAGTATATAGCACTGGCTGGGTAGTTAGCCGTGATGGCGCGGACAGTAGAGCGAAATCTGGAAGTTACCAGTTGTGTTTCATCATCTCCAATTGTTTTATATACTGTAGCTGCCTTTTGCGGATCGAGCTTGTACTGAAGACTCACATCAAGATTTAGGCTCAAACCTTCTTGGGATGTTACATCTACATTTTCCTTTATATCCTTAATGCGAGTGGAAAAATTCAGCACTTTGTTAAAGGGATTAAGCAAGTGAACACCAGGATTAAGAGTAGTTTCGGAAACTTCGCCAAACAAGTTGACGACACCGACATTGCCTGGTGGGACAATTACTAAAAGCCTAGAAATAGAATTCAGTACTGCAATACTGCCAATCAATATCATAATTGTGCGTATTGCTAAACGTGACTTTTCACTGGATATCCTACCTGTATTGAGATAAATGAGAATTGCAATTAGGCTAGTTAAAAGAGAGACTATAAAGCCCATGAGTTTTTTCTTTGTAATTAAGACGAATATACTTAATCACATAATTCCCAAATGCTTTTATGAAACTAATACCATTTCACACAAATTAGCGGTTTACAAATCTTTTTACAGATTAAATAAAGATTCCCGACTTTTGAGAGAAGTTGGGAATCTCAGCCTTGGAGCGATGCCTACGCTACTCTCAAATGTAGTTGCGCTAAGATGTACAACACGACACTACAACAGATTTATCATGAAAATCAAAGCCGTTATCTGGCAAGAAGACGATGTGTGGTGTGCTTCTGTACCAGCCCTACCAGGGTGTCACACATGGGGAGAAAGCTACGAAGACTTGTTAGAAATGCTTAAAGATGCGATTCAGGGTTGGCTTGAAGTTGCTAGTCAGCAGGAAGAACTTGAACCTGATAAACAGTTGATTGAAATATCCTTATGAAATCTGTTTCTGGTAAAGCCTTATGTAAAATTGTTGAACGGTATGGCTGGAACCTGAAACGGATTACTGGTAGTCACCATATTTATGCCAACAAAGGTGTGATTCTCTCTATTCCTGTTCATGGCAATCGCGATTTACCCATTGGAACACTGAAAGGACTGCTGAAGGATGCAGGTCTTACTGAAGAAGATATAGACTAACAACGATTTATTGGACTTTAGTTATTAGCCCGAAACTTAAAGTTCCGGGCTAGTATTGATTTTAGATTAATCCAAAATCCAAAATCTAAAATCCAAAATTACTTGCCGTTGCCGTTACTACCATTGCCATTGCTGTTAATGACACGTTCGGCGAGTTTTTCTGGCACTTCCTGGAGATGGTCATATTCCCAGTGGAAGGAACCAACGCCCAAGGTGAGCGATCGCAGCTCTACAATAAAGTTTTGCATCTCTGCTTGTGGCAAGTATGCAGAGATATTATCCCAGCCTTGCCAATCGTTTCTGCCTTCATAGCCTAAAATTTGCCCGCGTCTACCACTCAACAGTTGCAGCACTTTGGAGGTAAATTCGCTAGGTGTGGTAATATCTACCCGCAGAATTGGTTCTAACAGGGTAGGTTCCGCTTGGGGTATTCCCGTTTGCATTGCCAATCGCGCAGCTTGTTTAAAGGCTTGTTCGGAACTATCAACGTTATGATACGAACCATTAGTCAGAGTTACGGCTAAATCCACTATTGGAAAGCCCAAAGGCCCATGTGTCAGAAATTCCCGCACGCCCATTTCCACACCAGGAATGTACTGTTTGGGAACCACACCGCCGACAATGGTTTCATTAAAATTAAAACCTGTACCGCGTGGTAGCGGTTTGATGTCGAGAAAAACATCACCAAACTGTCCGTGACCACCACTTTGGTGCTTGTAGCGCCCATGAATTGAAGCCACTGTTTTACGGATGGTTTCTTTGTAAGGCACTTGCGGTAAATGAGTTGTCATTGGCAAGTTATATTTGCGGCGCAGTCTGTCTAGGGCGACTTGCAAATGAATCTCGCCTTGACCCCACAAGATAACTTCGTGAGTATCGCCGTGTTGTTCCCAAGCAAGTGAGCAGTCTTCTTCTAATAACTTGGTGATGGCACCACTGAGTTTTACTTCATCGTTGCGCTTTTCTGGGGTAATGGCGAGAGCATACACTGGTTCCAACTCTACAGCTTTGGGTAATTTGATTGCCGACTGCTGTTCTGTGGAGATTGTATCGCCTGTCTTGATTCCTTCTAAACGGCTCAATGCGACAATTTCACCAGCACTAACTTGGTTAACTGACTGCTGTTGTTGTCCCATGAGGCGGTAAATTCCACCAGTGCGAATGCCATTGAGGACAATGCCATCAGTTAATTTGCCCCGCCAAACACGCACCAGAGAGAGTTTGCCACCTTGGGGAGTGTAGTAAGTTTTTAATACCTGCGCTAGAGGTGTATCACCTTTTATGTTTTTTAAACGACGTTCTGCTGTGGTTTCTGGTTCGGGGGCTTCCCGTAACAAGGCTTCTAATAGAGGTCTAACACCATAATCTTGTTCTGCAATACCAAAGAAAACGGGCACTACCAAATCTGCCCCTAATTCCATTTTTAAATCTTTGAGGATTTCCTCTTGGGGTGGCTCAATGTCTTCTAAAAGTTCTTCGAGTAAATGGTCGTCAAAATTTGCTAGGGCTTCGAGCATTTCTGCCCGTGCTGTATGTTCTTCTTCTTTTAAACTTTCGGGGAAGGGAATGGGGTCAGCAGGTGCGCCTGGATGATATTGATATGCCTGTTCACTCACCATATCGATAAAGCCGGTGAGTTGTTCCCCGTTCATGATGGGATATTGATGCGCTACCAGGGGACGGCTAGATACTGCTTTTAGGGCGTGCAACGTTTCCAAAACGTGAATATTTGCCCGATCCATTTTGTTGACGAAGACGAGGTGGGGAATTTCCCAATCGTCGAGGAATTTAAATAGAGGGGCGAGGGTGAGGACGCGATCGCGGATGGGTTCGCAAACTACAATTGCCGCATCCACCCCCATTAAAGCATTGTACGTTTCTTGGGCAAATTCTACACTTCCCGGACAGTCGATAAAAGTGAAGCGAATGCCGTTATACTCAGTGCTAGCGGCGCTGACTTCTACACTCATGTGGCGATCGCGCGATTCGGCAGCACTATCTCCCACTGTATTGCTGTCCTTAACACTCCCTTTGCAGGAAATTGCCCCTGTGACAAATAACAAGCTTTCTAGTAAAGTGGTTTTTCCACTTAAATAAGGGCCGACAATTGCAACATTCCGCGAACCCGATTTTACTTTTTCGTTCATAAAACCTCCCTTGCGGTAAGTCTTTCCTAACCGCATGATTCTGTTATATCAGGGATAAAAAATGCTTCTCTGGAGTCAAAATTACCCCTTCTTTAATTTGTTATTATGCTCCTTTTAATCTAATTTTAAAAAAATTGTAGCCTGTCGTAAGATTTGGCTTAATAAAACTTAATAAAAGCAGGATTTTATGGCAAAATAAAAACTTTTGTAAAAAAGTTTTTATAAAGTAAATTTAACTGAAAGTGTTGCAAGTCAGAAAATCAATGGGAAAATCATTCTTTAAATATCGCATAGCAGGATTAGTAAGTTTGATGCTGCTTGTTAGCATTTCCTTCCCCTCTGTTTCTCTATCTGCTCCTGTCCCCTCAAAGCTGGCACAATCTAATGGTAAAACTGCTGTAAACTGGTTAAACCAAGGTTTACAAGCAATTCAGGCGGGAAAGGTACAAGATGCGATCGCCGCCTTTAAACAAGCAGCTAAATTAGATCCAACATTAGCACCAGCGTACTATAATCTAGGGCTAGCATTCCGACAAACTGGACAATTACAACCCTCTGCGGATGCATTTTATCGAGCGACGCAAGCCGATTCTAAGTTTGCGCCAGCTTTTGCTAATTTAGGTGGTGCGTTATTAGAAGGGAATAATTTACAGTTAGCTAACGATTATTTACAACGAGCGTTAGAACTCGATCCCAAACTGGGATTTGCCCACTATAACTTGGGGTTGGTACGAGAACAGCAAGGAAATTGTGAAAAAGCGATCGCATCTTTTAGAAAAGCCATAGAATATAGCAAAAATGCACCAGAGCCTCCTTATCATATAGGGATGTGTTATCTCCAACAAGGCAAACTCGACCAAGCCAGAGATGCTTTTAATCAGGCAGTAAAAATTAATCCGAAGTATCCTGAAGCTTACTACAATCTCGGCTCAATTTGGTTTGGGCAACGCAAATCACAAGAGGCATTAGAGGCTTTTAGAAAATCAGCCGAAGCTAACTCTAACTATCCCAATGCTTATTATGGTGCAGGGTTAGCTTTTATGCAGTTACAGCAATATGGAGATGCAGTACAAGTATTGCAATTTGCTAGAGATTTATATAATGCTCAGAAAAATCCTCAGTGGGCGAAAAATGCCGAGCAATTGTTGCAACAAGCACAAAATTTAAATTACAAACCTCGCTGAGGCGCAAAAACTTAATATTGCATAACATAAAACTATTGGGTTGACTCGCTGGTGTTGTCTGAAGTTGTCCCGATTGGAAAAATGTACATGCAAAAGCGCCAGAAAAGTCGATTTTTATTTAGCGATCGCTGGCTCGATCGGCACTCAATTGTTCGCAACATGGAAGCCTTTCAAGACTTAATTGTGATTGTCTTGTGTTTGGGATTGTTCGCCGTCATGCTGATCCAATTGTGGGGGATAGCGATCGCCATCACGCAGCCACTAGACTATAAACATGTAACTGCAAAAATACTATTTGTGTTGATTTTAGTCGAGTTATTCCGATTATTAATGGTCTACTTGCAAGAACATAGTATCTCTGTAGGAGTCGCAGTTGAGGTAACAATTGTATCTCTACTGCGAGAGATAGTAGTTCACGGAGCGCTAGAAATTTATTGGGTTAATACGCTTGCAATTTGTGGTTTGTTGTTTGTTCTGGGTGGACTACTCGTAGTCTGTGCTAAGACACCACACATGGATTGCATGAGTGCTAACACTAAGTTTTGTCCAATTGTCTATAGAGGAGGAGGAGGTAGGGAAAGGCAAAATGAGTTGGAATTCCAGTATTCACGTCAATGTGATGAGAATCAACCGCTTGGATAAATTCTTATGAAAATGGGGAGTGGTGAAAAAGCATTTTCCTACTCTCCACTATTTTGCTTAAGGCTGTATCAGTAATTTGGATGCATCTAAAATCTAAAATGGTATAACTTACTTTTGCAAGGTACTTCCGACGTATTGAAATATACTCTTTTTGGAAGATGAATCCCTCTTTTAGGGTGAGTATAAGTTAATTAGAAATTCTCAAAGAGGGTCAAACAATGACTACAAATACAGGTAACGGACAGTCTCAAACAGCGATTAGCGACTTGGAGTATGATTTTGTCACCGTTTTGCACAACAAGGCAGAAGCCGTTAAAGCTTACGATACCTACATCAAAGATGCAGAACAAGTAGGTTCTCAACCTTGTGTAGAGTTGTTCCAAAAATTGCGCCAATCTGATATTGAACACGCACAAGAGATTCGTCAACATCTACAACAAGTGTTGCAACACGGTAAGATGTAACCCAGGTTTGAAGTGCATAGGCATAGGCCGTCTTAGACATCGCTTCTAATTTAACTAAAAGAAAAAGAGGCGATGTCTACAACAAGTTATTCGGCGTCGCACTTGCTGATTAAATTAGACGCAATGACTCTCGCAGCACTGAACAGGCAGACACCAAACAAAGTCACCAAACAAAGTGCGTAGGCGTAGCCCACCGCAGGCATCGCGGTAGTTGTTTAAGCTATCACTGAAAATTAGCTTTATATCTTGCTATGTGAGAATATTGTGCTGATTGATTTTCATTGTCAGATTGTAGTCCATGTATCACAAAGCACATCTTAACTGTCTTAACTGTCCTTGCGTCTTTGTCAAGATTTTGAGATATTAAATTGAAAGATTAATTCAGATAGAAACTTATGACAACCGAGCAAGAGCTTCAATCTCTTTTTAATAAATTAGATCGCGATCAAGACGGCAAAGTCTCCATTAATGAACTTTTTTTAAGTCCTGGCTTAAGTGCAATCATTACATCAGAAACAAATACCAGTAGTCCCCAGGAGTTAATAGTACAGTATGATGCAGACAAAGACGGTAGTATTACCTTTGAAGAGTTAAAGGAAGCAGTTGATAAAGCAAAGAATTTAAACTAGCAGTCAAAACATCAAAGCTACCTCCGCCCCCGACAGCCCTACGTAAACCCTGCTATTTCAACCCTGCGTTGACCGATAGCAGGGTTATTATAAGTTATTGGACATCAGTCATTAGAGGATGTTTTAAAAGGTCTTTTGCTTTCCTATTTAGCACAGCAAGGTATCTCAGTACATGGCTAAAACCTTGATTTATCGTCAAAGTTAACCCAAGTGAGAACAGCAAAATTATACCTTCTGGGACTTTTAAAACATCCTCTTAGACATTAACCTCCTAATCTTTCCCAATTTTCTCTAATGCTTCCCAAGCTTTTGCAATGCAAAAAATATGCTAGGGAAAGCTTGAAATAAGCTATAAAATATTTTGCAACAAGGGTGCAGGTCAAGAGACTTGGAGTTTACACCGTAGCCTTTTAGGAGAGATAGAAGTGAGGTTTTCTAGATATCGTGAAAAATCAGGCCTCTGATTCGGCGTAAAAAAAAGCAGATGGTTGCTCCCATCTGCTTTAATAAAAAAATCCATCATTTCGTTTACTTGGATACCAACTGATTAACTGGAGCAACCCCAGCCAAATCTAAAATTGGCGCGATCGCATCTTCTCGCTTCACCGCCATCATGTGGACACCTTGACACAATTGCCGCGCTATCTGCACTTGCTCTGCGGCGATTTTTATCCCTTCCTCAAAAGGATCTTTGGCTTTTGCCAATCTATCAATAATATGTTGGGGAATATTTACACCCGGAACACATCTATTAATAAACTGGGCATTTTTTGCCGATTTCAACAGAAAAATTCCTGCCAAAATCGGTTTTTTATAGCCAGATGCAATGGTATCCATGAACTTTTCTAGCCGCTCAAAATCGGTAATCAACTGACTTTGAAAAAACTGCGCTCCGGCTTCGATTTTGCGTTCAAATCGACTTTGTAAACCCGACCAACTTTTACATTGCGGATCTACTGCTGCACCAACAAATAAATCTAACGCTCCATCAGTCAAGGGTTTCTCGTTGCAATCAACACCTTGATTCATCTTCCGAATCAGTTGCAGCAGTCGCACAGCTTCTAAGTCAAACACTGCTTTAGCATCTGGATGATCGCCTGCTTTTACTGGGTCGCCAGTCAAAGCTAAAATATTACGGATACCCAAAGCATGAGCGCCCATCAAATCAGCTTGTAAACCAATGCGGTTGCGATCGCGGCAAGCAATTTGACAAATCGGCTCTATGCCGTTTTGTAACAAAATCACCGACGCCATTAACGAAGACATCCGTAACACTGCGCGGCTACCATCAGTAATATTGACAGCATGAACCCTTCCCTTAAGAGTCGCCGCCATTTGAATCATGTGTGCTGGATCTCCCCCTTTCGGGGGTGCTACCTCGGCGGTAATTAGAAATTCACCTGCTTGTACAGCTCTCTGAAAAGCTGTGGGGCTATGGGTGTGATGCATAAAATTAAGAATTTCAATTTCTTAAATGGTATAGCCAATCACACCGAAACGGGACAAATTATAGAGGAAGAGAGTAGCCTAAAGCAGTTTTTACTTGTGATAAAGTTTGATTTGCGATCGCTCTAGCTTTTTCCCCTCCATCCCGCAACACAGATTCCAAATAGCCTTTATCCGCCGTTATCGACTGATATTTTTCTTGAATTGGTTTCAAGGACTCAATTATCGTGTCCGTCAATAATGGCTTAAATTGTCCCCAACCCATATCCTGACACTCAACGGTTACATCTTCCTTCGTTTTACCAGAAAGCAATGTATAGAGCATTAATAAGTTATTACACTCTGGACGCGCTGGATCGTCGAAAGTCAGCCCACGAATCGGATCGGTTTTGCAACGCTTAATTTTATATTGAATCTGTTCTGGTGAATCTAGCAAACTGATTCGGCTTAACTCAGAAGGATCGGACTTCGACATTTTGCGTGTACCGTCCGCTAAACTCATTATCCTTGCCCCTTCCTTGCGAATCAAAGGGTCTGGTAACTTTAAAACTGGTTGTTCTGGTTTACCAAATTGGTGATTTAACCGAGCTGCAATATCCCGTGTCAATTCCAAGTGCTGCTTTTGGTCTTCACCCACTGGTACTTTATCGGCTTGGTAAAGCAAAATATCAGATGCCATTAGCACAGGGTAATCTAATAAGCCTGCACTTACATTTTCTCCTTGTTTAACAGCCTTTTCCTTGAACTGGATCATGTCTTGCAGCCAGTTTAGAGGTGTAATGCAGTTGAGCAACCAAGTGAGTTCGCTGTGGGCCGAAACGTGGGATTGTACAAAGATAGTGGAGTGATTTAAATCAAGACCACAAGCTAGATAGAGAGCAGCAAGGGTGTAGGTATCAGCTGCCAATTGTTTTGGGTCATGTGGCACTGTTATCGCGTGCAAATCAGCCACAAAAAGGTAATTTTCGTATTCGCTCTGACCTTCTACCCAGTTGCGAATGGCTCCCAAATAGTTACCTAGATGGTAATTGCCGGTTGGTTGAACTCCAGAAAGAACACGTTGCTTGCCCATAAATTTCAAGTTATTTATCTCAAATCCGCGCTAGTAAAGTGGCGATGTCTGGCGACAAATTGCTTTCCGCCTACGCAAAACTCATTTAATTTTGACATTTTCCAGGTCAACTCGCCGTTACCAGATGAGATATTTAAGCCCAATACAGTTCAGTTAAACATTTCTTCCTTCTCTTTGCGTCCTTCTCTGTGAGACGCTGCGCGTTCGCGTAGCGTTCCGTTCGCGCAGCGTCCCGTAGGGAAGGAAAGGCGGTTCGTTAAAAAATTTGACTTTGATAAAAAGTTTTAGCCTTAACCCAAGCCTATTGATATTTAAGCTGTCAAACAAAAGCTTTAATAAAAAGTGGGTTAATTTTTGCAGGTCAATACAATGGCATTGTTAGTCAATACAATGGTATTGTTAATCAATACAATGGCATTGTTAATCAATACAATGCCATTGTATTGAGGTTGCATTTACCATTCTGACCCATAAAAATGATCAATTATTTCGGGATTTACCACCAGACGATTGATATGGCAGTTTTTCGCTCCACAAATCCGCCATTAGGTTTTATTACAACGGTGATAATCCTGGTAACTGGCTAGAAAATCACCTTTGCCGATGCAAATGTCTGTCTCAAGACAGATAGCGAAAGAATAGGGGTAGTGAGATTGTAGCATCATCTCTGCAATCACTATTCACAATACAGATTTATCAAAAGTAAAAAATCTTTCAAACAAAGTTTAATTAGAGGACTACAGCAATGAAAGTACTCTTACTCTACCCCCGTTTCCCCAAAACCTTTTGGTCTTACGACGAATTCATGAAAATAGCGGGACTTAAGGCAGTTATTCCACCGCTAGGAATTCTGACTGTTGCCGCTATGCTACCAACAGAGTGGGAAGTTCGGTTTTATGACCGCAATGTTAACCAAGAAACAGATGCTGATTGGCAATGGTGCGACATTGTGATTCTTTCTGCGATGCTTGCACAAAAAGAAGACTTTCTCGCTCAAATTCAGAAAGCAGCGCAGATGGGGAAAAAAGTTGCTGTGGGTGGCCCTTATCCAACCTCAGTACCAGAACCTGCCCATAAAGCAGGAGCTAACTACTTGATTTTAGATGAAGGGGAGATTACAGTTCCACAGTTTTTAGATGCGATCGCTAAAGGTGAAGAACAAGGAACCTTCCGCGCCCTGGAAAAACCAGATGTGAGCAAAAGCCCCATTCCTCGCTTTGATTTACTCAAGCGAGATGAGTACTTAATGATGGCAATCCAGTTTTCTCGCGGTTGTCCTTTTGAATGCGAATTTTGTGACATCATCAATTTATACGGTCGCAAACCACGTACCAAAGAACCTAGTCAAACCCTAGCAGAACTGCAAACCCTCTATGACTTAGGCTGGCGCGGATCTCTGTTCGTAGTGGATGATAATTTCATTGGCAATAAGCGCAATGTGAAACGTCTCTTACAAGCATTAATTCCGTGGATGCAGGAACGCAATTATCCCTTCACCTTCATGACTGAAGCTTCCGTCAACCTAGCAGAAGATACTGAGCTATTAGAATTAATGGCTAAAGCTGGTTTCTACGCAGTCTTTTTGGGTATTGAAACACCAGATCAAGACAGCCTGCAACTCACTCGCAAGTTTCAAAATACCCGGAATCCTTTGTTAGAAGCCTGTCGTAATATCAATGAAGCCGGGTTACTTATCTATGCAGGATTTATCATTGGTTTTGATGGAGAAAAGACTGGCGCCGGGGAGCGAATTGAAGCTTTTATTGAAGAAACTAGCATTCCTCAACCGATGCTAGGTATACTGCAAGCCCTTCCCAATACTGCCCTCTGGGAAAGACTAAAACGAGAGGAGCGATTATTAGAAGGATTTGGAGGTTTGGAGGTGGGGGATCAGAATTCCTTAATGAATTTTGTTCCTAGCCGGCCGATAGCTGAAGTTGCTAAAGAATATTTAGAGGCAATTTGGAGAATGTACGAACCCAAAAACTATCTCCGACGTTGTTTTGAACAATGCCTCAAGATTACACCTAATCCCCAACTACAGCAGACGATGTATTTTCCACCTGGCAAAGGACTGCGGCTACTTGTCCACTTGCTCTGGCGACAAGGTTGGCAACGGCGAGAAATTCGGGGTCAATTTTGGCAACAGCTTTGGGCTATTATTCGCACCAAGCCCCAATTCGTGAATATGTATTTGGGTTTATGTGCTGCTGGCGAGCATTTTTGGGAATACCGCCTTTTAGCTAGAGAGCGCATTACTGAGCAGTTAGGATTTGATCCGTTGGTCATGCCTACCCCTGTTGAAAAACCATTAGTGAGAATTTAAGATTAGTTGATTGTTGAGCGATCGCTAATGTGTTTTGATAAATAGCGATCGCATTAATTTCGCTCACAAAAACCAAACTCTTAAATTCGATTTACCTCTGGTGCTAAACTCACCTGTCCTCCAATTAACCCTAGAAATCCAGTTCCAGAGTGCTGAATCTCCAAAAAACTTGCTTGCTCCGGTGAGGTTTTATAAATCCGAAATGTCTTCATAATTCCCAAGGTGGCAGCACTTTCTAGAGGCCCAACAAAACTGATATCTCGGTCAAGAAAATAAGTTTGATTCGCCCAATGAGCCATCTGATTTGCATTCAAAAAATAGCAGCCTGCATGGGGATTGAGGGCGCGACAAAAGGTAATTGGTGCATTCATAATTGTACCCTTGAGTTCCGGTTGCTCCTGCACATTTTGAAAGGGAGCAGTTACTCGCAAAGCCAAATCCCCATCAATGTAAGCTTTATGAACCAAACCGGAAGGGGATATTTCATAACGATTTGGCTGGAGCAAATTTAAATCACCCGCTTGTTGGGTAAACCAATTTAATTTTATAAAAAACCAAGGGTCATGAATAATTAAGTCATCTTCCAAGAAGCAATAATAATCATACTGACCAAGACAACTTTGCAGAACAGCTTGGCACTCAAACCCCAAAAGCAGAGGTTCTACATTAGTAGAATGATGCTTATATAAATGGGATGGTAAGGGAAGCTGATTTAAAAGATGGTTATCTTGGGTTGTACAAATAACAATATCTAATTCGTGCGATTGCGGCTGGTTAGCGGGAAAAGCTATTCGTTGAGCGATGTTAATAATACTTTGAGATTTACCAAATAATTGGTGTAAGGCGGTAAGGCTATTAGTTAACGCCTGCAAGCGGGGTTTCGGGCCTTTGCGTTGGGAAGCATGACGACCCTCACCGCTAGGTTTGAAAAAATGGGCAATGGTAAAAATAATTCGCATTTTAAATATCGCTTTTTATTTCTCTGTCCTTTGTCTTTTGTTGGTTGTAACTAATGACTAATGACCAATGACTAATTTTTGCCAAATCCTTTAGAAACTGAGCGCTTTTTCAAACTCTCAGAACTTTTACCAGCAAACATCCATTGCAAATGCTGTGGTAATAGTTTTGCCAAATCATAACGCTTGATAATTGTCTCTCGTGCATTCGCACGAATTGCTTGCATTTCTTGAGGATTATTCAGCGCCTCTTCAACCCTATTAGCAATATTATGGGGAGAAAAGAAATCTACCAGCAGTCCATTTACTCCATCTTGTACGACTTCCAATACTGGCGAAGTCTTAGAAGCTATTAGTAAACATCCTGCTGCCATTACTTCTAACATTGACCAGGATAAAACAAAAGGACGAGTTAAATAAACATGAGCAGAAGAAGCTTGCAAAACTTGAAGATACTCATTGTAAGGAAGCCTATCTGTAAAGTGCAGCCTCGATAAATCCAAAGATAATTTTTCTAACATTAATTGTTTATAAGTCTGCCCATCAGGAAGATTCTTCCCATAAGCCACCCTATCTTCTCCCACAACTACCACATGGCACTTTGGTCTTCGCTGTTGAATTAACGCCACCGTTTCCATAAACTGCGGAAAACCTCTATAAGGTTCCATCCCCCGTCCCACATAAGTTACCAACTCTTCCACATGGGAAAGGTCGAGATTTATTCTTGGTAAAATTAACTTTGCGCCTGGTTTTGGGACAAAATATTTGGTATCAACACCATCATGAATTACAGTGAGTTTGCTATGATATTCTTTGGGAAATTGCTGACGCTGCCAATTAGTTGGAGAAAGACCGCGATCGCAGCTATATAAATCAGTTAAAATCGGCGTATTTTTTACCCTGATGCGGCATTCATCATCAGCATTTAGTGGTTCATTGGGATCAAAATCTGCATCAGAACCGTGAGCATGGTAAAACCACTCGAAATAACACAATAATTCAGCTTTGGGGAAAATATCTTTCATAAATAAAGTCGGCCCCCAACCAGAATGACCATAAATGATATCTGGAACGAAACCCTCAGCTTTCAATTTTTCTGACACGCGATAGACAGCCTGCGCGGTGAGAACAGCATTTTCCAGGTTGCGAACGTAATGGTGAGTTTGGGGAGCAGCTTCACGAGAAGGAGTGTAAATAGCTTTAAAAACGCCAGGTATTTCGCCTTCACGACGATTTGTTCCAAAGACGACTTGGCAATTAGGATCTTTACCCAAAACTGTTGCTAGATTGCGAAATTGAGAGGGAAAATTGGGATGTAAAAATAAAACTTTCATTGGAATAATCTTGATTAATTTATTGCCAGATAAAATAAATTAAGACAAGCTATTTAAGATTATAAGATTATTTATCACAATTTTTTGCAAGTAAATTTAGGTGAATCGTTGCCGCGAAATGCGAAAATAATCGCAAATTCGTGTTATAACCATGAAATTTATTGGCATTGATTTAGGGTGGCGATCGCAACCAAGTGGACTATGCTGCTTAGAATGGATAGATGGACAACTGCAACTACTCGATCTAGACCGCAAAGAAGCCATTGCAGACATCCTCACCTGGATTGATCAAAGCGTACAACCAGACGAACCAGCCATCATTGCCGTAGATGCACCTACCCTCATACCCAACGCCACTGGAAGCCGCCTCCCCGATAAACTCAGCCACAAATACTTTGGCAGATATCATGCAGGATGCTACCCGGCTAATCAAAACCTACTCTTCGCCGATCGCACCATCAACCTTGGCTTAGAATTAGAATCACGCGGTTTTGCACATGCACCCACCATAGAACCGCAAAAACTTAGCATATATCAAATAGAAGTCTTTCCCCACCCAGCAATCGTTAACCTATTCAACTTAGAACGCATCCTCAAATACAAAAAAGGACGCATCAATGAGCGCCGTCTAGAACTAATCAAACTCCAAAATTATCTTCTCAATATCCTCCCCTCTCTTTCTCCTGCTCTGCGTCCTTGGCGTCTTCTCTGCGAGACGCTGCGCGTTGGCGAAGCCTCTCGCAGAGAAGGCGGTTCGTTTACTTCCGAAATCCCCACCACAGGTGCAGCCCTCAAAGCAACCGAAGATAAACTAGATAGCTTAATTTGCGTCTATGTTGCCGCTTATTGATGGTATTGGGGAGAACAACGTAATTTGGTACTTGGCGATGTCTACGACGGGCTAGGCCTACGCACCACTGGCTACATTATCATCCCCCAAAGAATGTTAGCCTAAAATTGTAATCTCATAAGATTTAACTCAAAGAGGTTTTATGCAAAGAGTTAGTTCTAACTTGAGTTTAAAAGAGCTGTATGAAATTGACGATCATCTTTGGTTAGAGGAAACAATCAAACTATTGAAAGCTAACCATTTAGAAAAATTAGATTTAGAAAATTTAATAGAGGAGCTAGAAAATTTGGGTCGTAGAGACAAAGCCAAGGTCGCTAGTTTATTAGAACAAATTATTAAACATCTTTTATTGCTTCAATATTGGACAGAAGAAACTCAATATAATTCTGGACATTGGAAAGCAGAAATTAGGAGTTTTAGGAATCAATTAAAACGTAACTTGACAACGAACTTATATCAATTTTTAGAAAAAGAATTAACATCAATTTATGATGATGCATTAGGATACGTAATTGATAAAACTGAAGGCAAACTAGATAACTTACCTCAATCTTGTACTTATACCTTAGAACAGCTACTATAGGACTATGATTTGATTTCTGAAAAAATCTAAGTAGTAAGTAGGGTGTGTTATGGCGTAGCCTAACGCACCTAACCTTTGGGCGGTGCGTTAGGCTACGCCATAACACACCCTACGTATATTTCAATAATCAAATATGAGTCCTATAGATATTAATTATCTACCTAAAAATGTTTGATATAAAAGGCGTTGCTAAAAAATCAGCAACGCCTAATCTTGAGTATTCAACAATTACTCACTACTCTTACTCTGCCCAAGCAATCAACCTTGGTTCATAAGGATTAGCCAGATTTTTATTCTTCGGCAATACACGCAAAGACAAGCCTTGCAAACCAGAAGCAGTATAGGTAATATTACCCGTGTAAATACTTAATTGCTGTCCATCTTCACCTTTGTAATCCATCACCACTGGCACAGCGTTGACAATATCACCATTGGCATCGATCGCACCTTGATATAACTCCACCTGCACATCATCATTCTTCAAGGTTGCTAAGTCAACCTTGGCAATGACCGCAACGGTTTGGTTAACCTCAATGTCTGAAGCTGCCGATACATCAACATCTTTGATTCTGATGTTGAACCAGTGTTCGCCCAGTTTTTCTTTCCAAGCAGCTAGTTCTTTAGCTGGGGCATAGTTATCAACAGTCAGGGTATGATAGCGATCGCTAGCCGGGAAATAAGCTCTTTGTGCATATTCTCCTACCATCCGCGCTGTATTAAAGAACGGACAATTCAACCGAATTGCATCCTTCATTTTGGCAACCCACGGACGGGGCAAACCATCAGTATCCCGATGTTCATAAAATAGGGGTACAACTTCCTTCTCTAACAATTCGTAGAGAGCATTTGCTTCTACTTCATCTTGGTAGTTAGGATCGTCGTAATTCTCTCCATGTCCAATTGCCCAGCCTGTGCGGACATAATCAGCTTCATCCCACCAGCCATCTAGTACACTCAAATTCGGCAAGCCATTCATTGCTGCTTTCATGCCACTAGTACCAGAGGCTTCCCGTGGACGACGCGGTGTGTTTAACCAAATATCGCAACCCGCAACCATCAACCGGGAGATGTGAATGTCGTAATTGGGAACAAACACTACCTGTTTTTCTAAATGTTGTTCGCGGATAAAGTGATTAATCTCGCGGATGAGTTCTTTACCGGGAATATCCTTGGGATGTGCCTTACCAGCAATCACAAATTGCACTTTCCGGTCTTTGTTAGCTAGTAAAAGCCGCTTAATCCGATCCAAATCACGCATCCAGAGGGTAGCGCGTTTGTAGGTGGCAAATCGGCGAGCAAAGCCAATGGTGAAAGCGTAAGGATCTAAAACTTCTTGTGCCTGGGAAATTTCGGAGGTGGAAGCGCCGCGATCGGTTAAATGCTTGACCAAATGCTCCCGCACATACAAAATCATATCTAAACGGCAGCGTTCGTGATTGCGCCACAATTCTTCATCGGGTATGGCGTCCATCCGATCCCACAATGGGCTATCTGGTGGTGCTGATGACCAGTTTGGCCCCAGGTAGCGATCGTACAACTCTTGAGTAGATTTCGCAACACAACTTCGAGCATGGACACCGTTAGTAATTGCTGCTATCGGCACTTCTTCCACTGGCACATTCTTCCACAAGCCCTGGAACATTTGCCGCGACACCACACCATGCAGTTGGGCGACACCGTTAGAAAATGTTGCCATCTTCAGCGCCAGCACCGCCATACTGAAAGGCCCAGATAAATCGCCTGTATTCTCGCGTCCCAGTCCTAAAAATTGCTCTTTGGGCAACCCAAATATCTCTGCATAGTACCCCAAGTAGTACAGCATTTTTTCGGGAGCAAATAAGTCAATCCCTGCTGGTACTGGCGTGTGGGTAGTAAAGATATTACTGGAAGCCACCACCTGTTTAGCTTGGGGATAATTCAGTCCTTCTTCCTGAATCAGCAAGCGGATGCGTTCTAGGGCAGAGAAGGCGGCGTGGCCTTCATTCATGTGGTAAGCTGTGACCTTCAGCCCCAAAGCTTTGAGCATTTGCACACCACCGATCCCCAGCATGATTTCCTGGTGGATACGCATATCGATATCGCCACCATACAGCTGGTCTGTGATGTCGTGATCGTAAGTGTTGTTGGGTTCAATGTTGGTGTCCATCAAATACAGGGGCACCATTCCCACCTGTACGCGCCAAACTCTGGCATACACCTTGCGTCCTGGATAATCTACCGCAATCCGCAGTTCTGAACCATCAAGATTACGCTCTAGATGCAAGGGCATATTGTAGAAATCATTGCTCAGGTAGCGTTCTTGCTGCCAGCCATCGGCATTCAGATACTGGGCAAAATAGCCTTGCTGATACAGTAAACCTACGCCCACCAGGGGTAGCCCTAAGTCACTGGCAGATTTGAGGTGATCCCCCGCCAGAACCCCCAAGCCCCCAGAATAGACGGGCAAACAATCTACAAGTCCAAATTCCGCCGAAAAATAAGCGTAACATTCTTTTGGTTTATGCTCCCGTTGTTTCTGATACCAGGTACGCTCTTGCAAATAATCGTCTAACTGACGGTCAGCTCGATCCATTTGCGCTAGGAAGCCTTCATCTTCGACAACTTCCAGAAGCCGTGATTGAGAGATAGTACCTAACATTAACACCGGGTTATGATGGCTAGACTCCCACAGGTCAGAGTCTAAGCGACGGAATAAATCTTTAGTGTCAACGTTCCAATCCCAGTGCAAGTTATATGCTAGCCGCCGTAGTGATTCGAGTCGCGGCGGTAGTGAAGGGGATACGTTAAATGTGCGAATTGGCTGCATAGGTTGGCAAAACTCCAAGTTTAGCTATGGTTATTGTTTACTCTCTTTACCAATGTTGCCAATTCTTTATACAGTAGTTTGTGAAAAAGCGATGACTTTCTTAAGCATTGAGAATTTTTTTAACCTCGTTGCTAAAGTTTACACCAAGGTGTTTCTAATTCTATGCCTTACCCTCAGCCATGTACTTGGTATATTAAAATTTAATCATTTAGTGCCATATATCACTTAAAAAAATTTAGTTTTGAATAAATAATTTATATTTATTTTAGAATTTATTCCGGGGATCAATCTTAGGTCTTGGCTGAGGGAGAAATTCCTCATAGCTGCGTCAAGGAACAGTTAAAATTTTAATTATTTCTTAATAAAATTGCCCTAGTGGCGAGGCAGTCTGAGAGGAAATACTTATCTTTATTATTCTTCGGTTAAGCTTTGTTTAAGGTCATGTAACGCTCAATAGCCCGTAGACATCGTTTAAAATCAAATCCTGTAAAAATAATACCAAGCAGTTAACTAGCAAAAGCGATGCCTGCGGCGGGCTACGCCTACGCTAACTACTTGGTATAAAACTTTAATACTAAAACAGGTAGATAACGTAGTAATGTGTTATTTTATGCACCTAGTGAAGGCTGATCTTTGGTGCTTTTTGTCATTGACAAAGCTACAGCTGCTGCATAAGCAATCTCGGCTGCCATTTGATAAGCAAGTTTGATACTAGATGAAGCGTCCTTGGCTTTAGGAGAGAGAGAAGCTTTTTTTCGGCGCGACTCTTGCTTGACATCACCCGCCGCAATAGCTCGCTGTAGAATGATCCAGGCATCTAGGTCTTCTGAGTCATAATTACTTTGAAGTTGCGATCGCAGTTGATCTTCGGCTACAACACTCAGATAGCCGGTAGTTAGAGCTTCTTGGACAATTTCTTTAATTAAAGCCATAATTTGAACCAAGTGTGTGAGTTAAAACCGATACCTCAATCTGGGCATTTGATGTTTTTTCTGAACTTCTCCTAGAAACTAAGCTACGTTTTAGCTTTCTTTCAATAAAATTTATAATAAATAGTGCCAAGCACGCATCACCCGCTTGGCTCACCCGAATGGGTGATTTACAAATTTTTAGATAGAAGCAATAGGGAAGAGGAAAATTTTTAGCTTTTTAACCAATAGGGTGTCATTAGTATAGTAGATATCATTCTGAGTTAACACAAAAATATAAACTTATTTGGACAAGCAATAGTAGAAATATAGATATAAATGGTAATTAGTCGCTTAAATAATTTTTAAAGTTACCGTTTTCAAAGAATTTTCTCTAAGTGTATAAAATTATTTCAGAGTTGCGTAGGCTTTGCCCGCCGTAAGCATTGCTTCAGTAAAAAAGTTAACTAATCTCACCATTACAATTAACAATTAACCTGAAAATCAAATTATTTCATAAGAGTGTTCCACTAAAAATAAAATGTGTTATCGTTAAAAACAATTGTTATTAAAAACCATTTATGTAATTAAAAACATGAATTGGTTAGTGTGTAAATCATCTGTGTGCAACATGATTGGAGCAGCATACTCTAGAAATTCGTTGCAAGAAAGCCGTCATAGCAGTCGGGGAAGCGCTTACTTGTTTGCACCGATGGTTAACTTCAATGTGATGGCTGATGTGGGAGATAATCCACCCTAGTTGGATTTTAGTTGGGCAAAAATACCCATAAAAATCCAACAATAATTACATTGTCATGCTAGGCAGAAATTTTATCTAATTTTTGAATATAGTCTAGTTAAATGTATTTTTTGTTACAAAATAGCTTGTGGAACTGAGTTGTTTTAAAATACTAAAACCGCTTGAGAAAAAGTAGCCTCAAGGTAAACAACTTTATCCCTATTTGCGTAACAAGCTTTGCAAATTTGCCAGATAGCTGAAACAGTAGCCTATCTAAACCAACAAATTTTCCCATCAGACAATTTAATCGTCTGGGGTTTGACTCTGTAATGCACTGAGATTGTTTTGTTAATTGATTTGGTGAAAAAGAAGCGAAATTTTTACGTACTGTAACTGGTACAAAAGTTTCTAGCGCTCCAAGGCAATTGTGCATAAGCTAAAAAACATCTAATTTGCATAATCGAATTAAATATAATTCGTGCGGGGTGGATATATTACCCGTCCAGCTTATGCACTTTAAATGTAGAACAGCTTATCAATTGAGTAATTCTCTCCCACCTAAGTTGAAGAATTGCTCACATAGTCAAAACCAGGCTCTGGTTTTTCAACATTTGGAAAACCATCTAAAAACATGGGTAAATTTTGGTAATACTGCCAAGAGAAATCATGTATCAATAAGTACGAAGCTTTTTGGTATTGGCAGAAGATTAGGATACAAACCCAACAAATTAATCCTGTCAACAACAATTAATTGAAGAGATATGTAGCCATGCATAACGAGCAATATTTTTCCAAATTGCAGCGCGTGCAAGAACTTTTAGTAACTACTGTGTTAGGGGATATTCCTACACTTATTTTGGGGCCGAAGTTGCGTAATTTGGGATATCGTAGTATTTTTGCCCACATAGGCAGCCCAGTTTACATTCAAAATAGTGTTGAATTTAACGGTACTTGCTGTATAGAGATAGGTAGTGGAGTATATATTTTCAAGGGTGTAAGGATGGATGCTAGAGGACATAAAAATAATAGAATTCATCTAGCAAATAGAGTCGCTATTGAGCGTAACGTTGATATAGGGTCTTTGGAAAATACGTGTATACATATTGATGAAGACACCTTTATTGGCCCCAACGTGGCTATTGAGGGGCCAGGAGATATCAAAATTGGAAAACACTGCTTAATAGCTGCTTACTCAGGGATATATGCCAATAATCATAATTTTACCGATCCGATGGAGCCGATTAAATACCAAGGTGTTACTCGCAAAGGAATTGTAATTGAAGATGACTGTTGGTTAGGGCATGGAGTAACAGTATTAGATGGAGTTACCATCGGTAAAGGCAGTGTTATTGGCGCGGGAGCAGTTGTTAATAGAGATATTCCTCCTTTCTCCGTTGCTGTAGGCATACCTGCACGAGTAATCAAAAACCGAATTGGCAAAGACTTAAGCATTAGTTCAAATTGAGAAATAGGGGATGGAGCATTGGGCATGGGGCATAGTAATTATTTCCTGTAACAATTAACTTGTTACACCCAAGTGGGTGAGAAACAATTCAGCCACTTGGGTGAACCAGATGTGCGAGGTTACATTTTGTAAAAAAAGAGATTCTAGTACTAGAGAATATTGATTTTACCTAACTCTAGTGAGAAGAATTCTATGAAACTTACAAAATTGGCTGCCTCTTTCGTTGCTGTTGCTTCCATTGTTCTCTCGGCGGGAATTGCTTCTGCTCAAACAGCCGGCACAAACGGCAATTACATCGGTGCTGGTATTGCGGTTGGTGCAACCAGTGGCGGACAAGGAAATGATGAATCACAAATTGGTGGTAATATTCAAGGACGTTACGCCGTTCCCAATGCGCCTGTTTCAGTGCGGGGTTCTGTGCTGTATGGTGGTGATGCTGCCGCAATTATGCCCATAGTGACTTACGATGCGCCCATTGCCAAAAACACTAACCTTTACTTCGGTGGTGGTTATTCTTTTGTAACTGACGAAGGTCAAAGAACCCCGTTGGGCAATCAGAATGCGCCTGTAGTTACCCTTGGTATTGAATCAGAAGTTAGCAACAATGTCATTGCTTATGGGGATACTAAATGGGGCATTGATGCCTACAGAAATAGTGATGCTGATGCTGTCAGCTTCCAAGCTGGATTAGGCTATCGCTTCTAGTGATTCCGAGCTAGAAAATAGCTTATTCACAACCTAAAGCAATGATATTTGCCAGCCGTAATATAACGGTTTTCGATTACATAAATTACAGACTATTCGTAGGGGCACAGCAATGCTGTGCCCTTAGCGTGTTTGTATTTAAATCAGAGCCTTAATAGTAATTCGTTCTCTTCTTTTAATCATTTTTATTGATGATTTTGATAAATAATTATATTGGCTATTATCAATAGTTTTTCTTAAAGTAAAATTACCAATTTTAAATACGTGTAAAAGATATTACTCATGGAAAAAATTAATGCCATACCAGAAATGCTGGGTGAAACAACTGATGTAGAAACTTGGCTAATTCGAGCGGGGCTAAAATTTTCAGATTTAGGTAACGATGCTGCAAGTATTGCAATCCGTAAGCAATGGCGAGAGTACCAAGCCGCAGTGCAAAGATGTTGTGCAACCCTGCACCAACCACCATCACGTATTCAACTAAGCGGCAACTATGCCAAGCTGAGAATACCTGGTGCGGCATCAACCAATTGTGCGATAAGCTGTCGAGTCGTGCCAAATCCTTAGACTGAGCAAAAGATAGAAAATCTTCAAGAATCAAGTGTCGAGTAGAGCAACTGCTAACTATTTGACTAATAATCTTGTTGCACGCCGCCTACCACTGGTTTAATTTCAGAAAATGGATCGGTGCCGCCGCCCCAGTTAAAATCACTAATTCGGATGCTGATACCGCCTAACTCCAACACCGGATTGTAACGCAAGGTGATGCCATAGGTGCGACGGCTATATTCCACTATGTAGTCGGTGCTGGTTTCTTTACCAGTATCCAAGTTAACAGATGTTTGAAAGCCTAAGCGAAAAGGGCCGTAGATTTGCTGTGATATCCCAGCACTCAACACTTGGTTATCAACGGAGCGATCAAACAAAAAGGGTGATAATCCGTTGTTTAAGCCTTGAGAATAAGTAAGATTAAAGGCTGTGTAGTCTAAAAAAGGTCGAGAAAAATGACCAATTTGACCTTGTAAGCCAATTGTACCAGTTAGGGTACTTTGGTTATCACCATTAGTGTAATAACTGGTAGTGCCTGTAAGTCCAGCGATCGCTCGCAAGTAAGGAACTACAGGGTTAGCCGTGTATCGTAATCCTCCAGTGGCAGTGGGTGGTAATGGTTTTCCCTGCCACAGCAACAACCCAGTACTGAGGGAAGCGCTGGCTTGTAAACGACCTAGTGAGATGCGATCGTTTTCCCGCACTGGTTTTAGCAAGTCTTGGCGATCGGTGTTGGCATCGATATATCGAGCGCTTCCCTGATAGGTGAGGTTGATGCCACTTTTGCCTAAAGGAATCACAGGAGAGGTAATAATGCCGCCAAGACTGCTCTGGACGGTTTGAAAGCCGAGGGTACCGTTGTAAAAGCGATCGCGGTAGCTATACTCCAGATTCAAAAGATGGGGAAGGGAAGTCCCTAATGTCTGGCGCAATCCTAACCTCGCCCGCAAATTATCTTCTAGCTTGTTCAAGTCAAAACTAGTTAATTCCCCAGTCCCGTCAATGACTGCTCGTGGACTCAAAACAGAATTTATCTTTGTCTTGACAGCAAACAGTGCGCCTAAATCTCCCGTGCCTTCTTGCACAGCTCTCTGTATTAACAACTGAGGCGTAATCGTCCAGCGTGTGTTCTCTGTATCGATGACTGGAAAGCCACGCTCAATATACAAACCACCCCGATCTTCTCCATCATAACCAGGGGAAGCTATTGCAGGTGTAACGTCCCGCTCCCGGCGGTCAATAGTCCGCTCATTCACCGGAATTGGTAAGGAGACGCCTTGATCGAATACCAAACGCTGATTCTGTGTCCTGATGCGGTCTACCAAGGGTGATTCTCGCGTCAGAGTTACTGTATTTGCCCGCAACTCTAGTTCTGGGGGCGAAAAAGGATCGTTAGTGAGGCGGACATCCCTTGCTTGCCAGCCTTGGGGATAAAAGTCAATGTGTTCAGCTTCAAACCTGAGCCGATTTACTACACCCCCTGTTTTCGAGGGCGGGAGGTTGCTAACATTTGCCGGACCACCAACGTTTACATCAATTCCTCCAGGGCTGCTCACACCGGAAAGGGGCTGATTGGCTCTAATGCGATCGCTCGGCGGACGTTTTGGAACTCCACCAGCACTTATACCCGTGGGTGAAAAAGCAAAATCTGTTTGTGCTGAGGGTACATAAATTTCTCCTCTACCATTTAGCAGTTCCCCACTATCTTGAACAAAGTTATAAGTAAAGCGTTGTCCACGCAGTACCTGATCGCCCCGTGTTAAAGTTACGTTGCCTTCCCCAGCAGCAATCAAGTTGTCTAAATTGACTTGCAGGCGATCGGCATCCACCACCGCCCCATCAAATCGCACAAGTACATTACCAACAGCTGTAATAATTCGCCGTTGCTCATCATACTCTTGCCGATCTGAAGTGACTTCTACAATTCTCGGTTTAGCTGGCGGGGTGGTAGCTGGCGCAGTTGTACCAAGTGGTTGACTTTGGGGCTGATTAGTGGTATAGCCATCTGGTGTAGGCGTTGGTACTTGAGCTTGTTGTTGGGCTTGGGACTTAAATCCTACAGTGATGGGCGATGAAAGTTGATTTGTCGGTTTACGAGACGTGAATTTTATAAAATTTTGTACTGATTGAGAACTCGGTGCAAGATCGGCAGCAGATTCAGAGATATTGTCTCTTCCTGAAGACTGTGTTGGAGTAATATCACTTTGCTGTTTTTGCGGGGTTAACTTCTGTGCGAAAATTCCCGCTTTGGATTCGACTTTGTTGCTGTATGTAGCACTTGGGACAGTTTGAAGAGGACGCAAAGACTGGACAAGTTGGGGATTTTGGGAAACTCTATAGCTAAAGCTACCATCCAAAAAGGTTTGCTTTTCCCCACTAGAGTTGAGAGTTGGCGCTCGCTCACCGAGTTTTTGAAAAGGTTCACTTTTTAAGTTTATAGAAGAAGTCTCCGCTCCAACTTTCTTTGGCAACGCAGTGGCTTCTCTTTGCTTCTCCTGTTTGCGTAACGCCGCTCTTAGCAGAAGTTCCGAGCGCTGAACGCCGATACTCGGACTTGTCTTTGTGTCTCCTTTATCTTGGTAATTAGAGGATTTAATCTCTTGCGTGGGATAACCACCGATCAGCGATCGCCCCAAAAGTGCAGCAGTTCCAGAACTGTTGATGGGCGAAATTTCTGGTGGTAAGGTTTCTGGTGAATGGGTTACAGAAGGAGTTTCGGCAACTACCAAGTCATCCTGAGTTGAGCTGATTGGAGTTGGCAATAGCGGATCGCTCTTGGTTTTACCTGCAATTGCCAACTGAGGCAAATCCTTGGGCTGCTTGGATTTGTCTGTCTTTTCGTGTATTCCAGTATCTACACCTGAAAGAAAATTTGTATGACTAGCAGATGAGGCGGGATTTACAGCTTGTAAAGATTCGAGGATAAAAGGCGGATCAGGCGGCAGAACTGGATGAAGCATATTTGAGCATAATCGGGCTAACAAACAGCCAAATGACGGAGGGAAGGATTAAATATACATTTTGCCTTCCGACTGTCGCCTTCTGCTATCGGTAGCAAGCCACTTTGAGGAGGAAACTTACTAGGCGAAATGTTTAGTAAGTTTCCGTGGGGTTTAATATCTTCCGCCTTCTAAAGTCGCGGATGATTTATCGCCCTTTTACTCTAAGTCCCGACGGCCGGGGTTACGAGCTGGATCGTTTGACAAAAATCCGAAGACGAAGATAGTGACGAAGAAGGCAACAACAATATAAACAGCGATTTTTAAAGTCAGCATAGAAATATCTCCAAGGGGTAAGACAAAGAAAGCTTTTCTTTCAGGATCTGCCATGCAGAAAAGATAGCTACTTTATATTACCCAAATCTCGTCCCTTTTGAGAGGACTCTGGGGACTTGGGACTGGCGACTTGGAAATTAGGGACTAGCAGTGCCTACCCTAAGTTTATTGATAATGGTGCAAGATGTCAGTTGTCTGATTTTTAGATGCCCTTAAGAAATAACTCAGAGACTGGTTACTCTTGTAACGTTAACTGTGACGTTAACTAACGGCAAAAGTTTCTTCAGATAACAGTTATTTTTTCAAAAAGCGCTGACGTAGACGAGATATAAAACTATTCACCTCTGGTATTTTCATTGATGAAGCGATCGCAGCAAACACTGCAATCCCCACGAAGCCTGATATACATAATTGCAGCACCAGAATCAGTAAACCTGTTTTACCTAGCAATTGTTGAGAAGCAACCAAAGTCCCATAGCTTGCTACCCCAGCTACCAAGCTACCCGCAGTCAAACCCAAAATCGGCAAACTCCATTCACGCCAAGGTAAACCATTGAGCTTGCGATCGAGGAACCATAACAGCATTAACATTGAGCTACAATTTACACCCACTGTTGCTAATACCAAACCGGGAGCGCCAAAAGGTTTAACGAAAAACCAATCTAATATGATGTTGAGCAAGATATTAAAAATACTGATGCGAAAAGGTGTCTGTCCATCGCCTAAAGCGTAGAATACCCGCACCAAAACATCACGTCCCAAATAGACAAACATCCCAATTCCGTAAGCCACTAGTAAGGATGAAACTAGCTGTGTGGCTTCTGGCTTGAAAGCACCGCGCTCATATACCACCTGCACAATAGGCACTGATAACGACACCATCAGTGCCCCTAGCGGTAGCATGGTGAAGGCAGTAAGTAGCAGCCCTTGGCGAATGCGTAATTTTAAATCTGGCCAATTTTCGGGGCCGGCAAGTTTGGCAAATATCGGTAACAGGGGCAGTAAAATGATATTAGAAATAATCCCTAACGGAGTCTGTACTAATAGATTCGCATAGTTAAATCCTGCCGCCGCACCAGGGATAGGACTGGCAAAATAAAGGTCAGTGGCAACATTAATTGGCATCATTCCAGAGGAAACTGTTGCCGGAGTCATGATTTTAATGACTTCTTGAACGCCTGGGGATTTAAAATCAAATCGCAGACGTAATGTGCCTAGTCCTAACCGCCACTGCACGATTAGCTGCACTAACCATTGGAGAACTGCTCCTGCCAAGGTTCCCCAAGCTAAAACCATTCCACCGATTAAAGCGTACTCCGGCTTAATAATGTCTTTGCCCAGTTGCATAGCCAAGATACCAAGACCGGCAACAACGGTAATACTGGATAATAAGGGACTAATGGAGAGTAACCAATATTGATTGGCTGCATTAAGAGTACCAAAGCCAATGCCAATTAGTCCGGCAAATAAAGCCATTGGTGCCATGATGCGGAGTTGTTGAATTGCGATCGCTCTGGTTGTCGCTTCTAAACCATGACCGACTAAATCAACGATCGCATCCGCAAATAAAACTTGAGCAACTGTCACCACCAACAGCGAGCCAGCTACCAGCGTTGTCACGGTTTCCACTAGGGGAGCCGCTTCTTCTCGCCGCCGCTTGGCTAAAACGCTGACAACTGCACTGTGTAATGGCCCATTGACACCACCGAGTAATATCAATAGAAAGCCAGGGATAATATAGGCATAACTATAGGCGGTGGCAGCAGCACCAACACCAAAAGCGGCAGCGATCGCTTGCTGCCGCACTAAACCGAAGATTTTACTAATTAATGTGGCTGCGGCAACAATGCCAGCAATTCCAGCGAAAGAACGAGAGGGTTTTTGGTCTTGTTGTGTCACGAATATTACCCGACAACTCTTGCAGAGTGCATATCTTAAAACATTTAACCTGAAATTCCGCAGTCTGTCAGGTGAATTTTGACAAATTAGTGATTTTAAATGCTTTCGCCTTGGTATTGGCACGATGCCTACGGCGGGCTACGCCTACGCTCAAAACGAAATTACTGCGATCGCACCCGCATTTCTCACAAGCTTGAGGGGATATTGGGCAGAGGAGCAGAGGGAAAAGAACAAGGCACATTATTGAACTCTCCCCTGCTCCCGTGCTCAAGCAAAGGCTTTGAGAGATGTGGTGAGAAATCCGGGATAAGCCCTAAAGGGATCAGATCGCTTTTCTGATTTGTCCCAACAACACTAACTTAGTCATGTTTTCTGTTGTGTGCAAGCCAAAATTATTTTTTAACCCATTATGAGGATAGATAAAGAAAGGGGAACTATAACAATAACCATCTTCTGAGAAATTGTTGAACACTGCAAAAATTTGTAGTTTATCATATTTTCGGCAACCTTTAACTCTATGAAGTTGGTATGAGGAATTATCATTAAACGACATAATCCAGAGCAATGGAACCCAATTCAAATTTCACGGAAAATCAACTTCTTTTGTCAAGCGCTCAACTTCAAGAACAACTAGACCAACAAAAGGCTCTGGCAAGTGTAATTGTCCGAATTCGGGAGTCTCTTGATTTAGAAACAATTTTTCAAACTACCGTTACACAAGTGCGTCAGTTACTAAATGCCGATCGTGTAGCAGTCTTCCAGTTTGACCAAGAGAAAAACTGGGAGGGAAAATTTGTTTCTGAGGATGTTGCACTTGACTGGGACTCAGCACTGGCAATAAAAGTTTATGACCACTGCTTTGGAGAACAATTTGCTTCGAGTTATCAACAAGGGAGAGTGCAAGCAGTAGCAGATATTTACAAGGCGGGACTGAGTGATTGCCATATGGCATTTTTGAGTAAATTTCAGGTAAAGGCCAACCTCGTTGTCCCTCTATTGCGCCAAAAGGAACTATGGGGATTGCTTTGTATTCATCAGTGCAGTGAGGCTCGTGACTGGAAAGAATCGGAAATTGAGTTTATTCGCCAAATTGCTGACCATCTTACCGTTGCGATTCAACAAGCGAAGCACCTTCATGAAGTCCAATTGCAAGCCGCAGAATTGGCTCAAGCGGCTCAACGCGACGAAGTAATTGCTCGAATTGTCGATGAAATTTGCTCACCCCTTGATATTGAAACTATATTTAAAACAACAACTCAAGAAATACGCCAACTGCTGCAAGCTGATCGAGTTGCAATTTTTAGTTTTAATGACGATTGGAGTGGTAATTTCGTCGCTGAATCATTTGCGTCAGGCTGGACTCCTTTAGTTGGTGTTGAGCCTGCGATGTCTACGACGGGCTACGCCTACGCTGATACTTATTTACAACAGACGCAAGGCGGACGTTACGCTTACAACCAGACATTTACAGCCAATGATATTTACCAAGCCGGATTAACAAACTGTCATGTAACCTTGTTAGAGCAATTTCAGGCAAAAGCCTTTGCAACTGCCCCCATTCTCCAAGGAGACAAACTTTGGGGAGTCATTGCTGCTTACCAAAATTCTTCACCCAGACAGTGGCAATCTTATGAAGTCGAATCACTAAGCAAAATCGGCACACAAATTGGTGTGGCAGTGCGACACCATAAGTTGCTCACATACGCTCAGTACCAAGCAGAGCAACAAAAGACATTAACTAGCGTGATTACTAGAATTCGGGAGTCTTTAGATTTAGATACAATCTTCCAAACTACTGTCACCGAGGCACGGAAAATGCTCCAAGCAGACAGAGTGGCAGTCTTTCGTTTTGATCCTCAAAAAGATTGGGAAGGAGAATTTATTTCCGAGGATGTTGTACCTGAATGTAACTCGGTAATAACAGAAAAAGTTTATGATTATTGCTTTGGTGAAAACTTTGCAACCCTTTACGCCCAAGGTCGAATAAATGCGATCGCTGACATTTATCAAGGAAAGTTTCCCAGTTGCTACGTCCAAATCCTAGAAAAATTTCAAGTGCGGGCAAATCTGATCGCACCTCTATTGAAAAAAGGTGAACTTTGGGGATTGCTGTGTATTCACCAATGCACCGCTCCTCGTCACTGGCAACCCTCTGAAATTGAATTTGCCAGTCAAATAGCCGAGCAATTGGGAGTCGCATTAAAACAAGATTCTTATTTAAAGCAAGTTCAAATGCAGGTTGTCCAGTTAGCAGAAGCTACTGAACGGGAGAAAGCAATGGAACGGCAAGAATTACTGGCTGCAACCATTGATAAAATCCGCCAGTCACTCGATATTAAAACTATTTTTAAAACCACTACTCACGCTGTGCGAGAGTTGCTCGAAGTCGAGCGAGTTGCAATCTACCGCTTCAACTCAGATTGGAGCGGTAAATTTGTGGCAGATTCTTTTAAAGATGGTTGGAAACCTGTCACACAAGCTCAACCAATTATTATAGAAACTTTTGAGGACACAGACGACGATAACGAACTGCCGCGTAACGAAACCTTTGTTCCAATTCGGGAAGGTGAAAAATTATGGGGATTATTAGTTGCTTATCAAAATTCCCAGCCGCGTTATTGGAAAGAGGAAGAAATTAATTTACTGGCTCAAGTAGGGGTACAATTGGGAATTGCGATTCAGCAAGCGGAATTACTCGAACAAACCAAACGCCAAACCTTAGAACTTACTCAAGCTCTGCAAGAATTAAAACAAACTCAGACTCGGTTAATTCAGGGTGAAAAAATGGCAGGATTAGGACAACTACTTGCTGGAGTCGCCCATGAAATCAACAATCCTATCAGTTTTATTTTTGGTAATCTCATCCATTTAAATGAATATAGTCAAGAACTGCTGAATGTAGTAAAACTTTACCGTGACAATTCTTCCCTTTTGCCAACTATCCAAAAGCAAATTGACAAGACTGATTTGGACTTTCTCATCGAAGATTTGCCCAAAACCCTTGAGTCAATGAAAGTAGGTACAGAGCGCATCTGTGAGATTGTCCTATCACTGCGAAACTTCTCTCGTACAGATGAGGCTGAATTGAAGGGAGTAGATATTCATGAAGGATTGGATAGTACTTTGCTAATTTTAGGGCATCGGCTCAAAAACAATAATGAACGCCCAGCAATTGAGATTGTGAAAGAATATGCTATTTTAGCTTTGCTCGAATGCTATCCCTCGCAATTAAATCAAGTGTTTATGAATCTTCTAAGTAACAGTATTGATGCATTAGAGGAAAAGTTTAAAACTATACAGCAAAAGTATTTGAATTTATCCCACAGGTGTCCAAAAATACCTTTAACTATCTGGATTAGTACGCAAGCCGTTAATAACCTGATTGTAATTAGAATAGCTGATAATGGTTTGGGGATTCCAGAAGAGGTGCGATCGCACATGTTTGATCCCTTCTTCACTACCAAAGCACCAGGTAAAGGTACGGGGTTAGGATTATCTATCAGCCATCAAATAATAGTTGAAAAACATCATGGTCAAATTAAATGCTCCTCTAAACCAGGAGAAGGAACAGAGTTTTTAATTGAAATTCCTAGTAGTAGTTAAAAGCGACTAGTTTTGGGAATTCTCAATTAATATTAAGTAGGGGAAGAAGGGTAAGTAGAGGTTTTATCTCTTCCCTGAAGACATTTCTATTTCGTCTTCATCTAATAACTGTTTACCAGAATTAACAATCCTAGCGCGAATTTGCCGTAAACGTTCTCCCAAAGGAGTTTTATTTGCAGAGTTTTTCAAGTGAAGAAATTCGACAAAATCGAAAACTTCCTCTTGTTTGTCTTGGGGAAGTGAATGCCACTTGGTTAATAACTCTTGCTCTGTACTCATTGGTATTCATCCAGTACTTTTACTAATTTTATTGCTATATTTTCCATATTTACGATAAAATACCTCTGTTTTTAGGCTCAACGCTGAGATTCTTTACTTACAACCCAGACTATCTCGCGTTGACATACCCGTAGCCGGATTTACCCCATCGGCCCTTTGACACATTAGCGACACTTGATAACGGTCAATCAAAGCGTCGGTAAAATCAGCGCCTGTAATTTCGGCATCAAAAAAACGGCTGCGGGTTAAAGTGGCTTCTGTAAAAATGGCATTTTTCAGATTAGCACCATCCATAGTGACGCGATCGACTAAAGCGCCGCTCAAGTTCGCACCTTCCAAATTCGCTTTTAACAAAACTCCTTTAGTGAGAATTGCGTTGGTTAAATTTGCTCCTTGAAAATTCGTCCCTCGCATTTCTGCTCCTACAAATGTCACACCTGCCAAATCAGCATGAGAAAAGTCACGATTTTCTAAATTTATATTGTTGTAATTAATTGTATTTATCTGAGCCAAAGCCGGTTTGGGATTAAGTATTACCCACCCAAATGCCAGTATCAAAATCAGAATCAAACCAAAAAAGCGCAATAAAATCTTTTTCATAACTTCATTATTTTTCAGCAGTCCTTTGTCATTAGCCGCTTGTCATTTACTAATGACTAATGACTAATGACTAATGACTCTTGACTATTTCCAATCTTTACCAATCCGAATTGTGAGATCAGATTCTAAATCACCAATTGCCGCTACCTCAATTTGACCCAAGCCTAAGACTTTTTGCAAATCGACTCCAACTCGTCGGTTGCCTTTTTGAACAACAATCTGAGTTTGACGTTGGGTATCTGGCCAATCAGGCACTTTGTAAATATTAGTAAAGCCTTTGTGTTTCAGATAAGCAATAACTTTTTCAGTTAGCTGAGGTTGATTGGAAGCATTTTGAATAGCAATTTTGAGGTTAGGAACCTGACGCATATCTGGTTTCAGACCAGGTACATTTACCCCAACATAATCATTCAACAGGCTCTGTTGTCCAGTCATATTTAGCCAATAGCTATCAGGGTCTTTGCTAAAACGGCTAAATGTACCAGGCAACATGGTCATTTGGAAATTATCTCGATCCAAGTTGAGGCCGAAATTTACCAACGCCATCATTTCTTCCATCTTCAAGTTGGTATCAAAGTATTTTCGCATCAAGCGAGTTAACTGAGGCAACCTGGGTAAGACGGTAGGACTATTTAAGCGTTGCAGCAATGCTGCTGTTAGTGCTTGCTGACGCTGCACTCTTGGCAAATCTCCCAAACCTGGTTCGCGGAATCGGACAAACTGTTCTGCTTGTTCGCCGTTGATGGTTTGCCAGCCACTGACTAAATTAATCGACAGCCGGCTACTGGAGTCTTTATATTCCATTGATTGCGGAACAAAGACCTCTACTCCGCCTAACTGATCGACTAACTGCCGTAATCCACTAGTAGAAATACGGATGTAACGATCGATTGGGGCATTGTTTAAGGTACGGCTAACTACCCGTGCTGCCAAGACTGGGCCGCCTTTGGCATTAGCATCAGATACCTTAGTTAAACCCTTTTCTCCCTTTTCTGGGATGGCGATCATCGTATCTTTGGGAATGGAAAGCACCCGTACAGATTTTTCACTAGGGTTGAGCCTTACTAGCAGCATGGTGTCGCTTTTCCCAGCAAAGCTTTCTGGTGAACCGTCAACAGTACCGCTAACTGGTTCAATCCCC
Organism: Nostoc sp.; assembly: GCF_036919495.1. GTDB lineage: Bacteria > Cyanobacteriota > Cyanobacteriia > Cyanobacteriales > Nostocaceae > Nostoc. Next base: position 567 of record NZ_JBALBZ010000190.1, on the reverse strand, counting down.
ATAATTAAAATATTCATGGGTCGTGAAAGCTTGTACTGGGAGAGTTTGCTCCATAACTCCCCTGGTAATGGGATTTTTACCTCGTCTTTAGCAGTAGTTCCTAAATCTTCATCTGTTCGATCTAGATTGCTCCACAACGGAGTCCACAGCGCTAAGGTTGATACCAGTAAACCAGATAAGATGATGCCGATGACAACCGTCATGATCCACAACAGCCATCGAGGCATGGTTAAGCCCAATCTCTCATAAAGCTGATTGGGAATTGCACCCACTGATTCGACAACGCTACGGTTAGGATTCGCTGGCGGGTTTAGTTCGACATCCTCCTCCTCTAAATCCTCTACTGGTGCAGGTGTTACTTGATTTTCTGTTCGTTGAAGTTGCTGCGATCGCACGTCAGTTTCAAATTCTGCAACTTGCTGAGATGTCAACGGATTTTCTGACCATTCGACTTGTTTTATCACAATTATCTCCCCACTCAACCACTCCCTAAAAGTATGTTAATCCAAGCTACAAATATTGCCAGTGGAAAAGCTCACTGTAAACTTGTAATGTTCTTCGGTAAGC
>NZ_JBALBZ010000189.1:0-19699 GCF_036919495.1 Nostoc sp. | reverse complement strand
CTGTGAATATGCGCGATCGCTTTTTGGCACTAATTCACCGCGAAATCGAAAATGTTCAAAATGGATTTTCTGGACGCATTGTTGCCAAAATGAATTCCCTAGTCGATCCGCAAATTATCGCCACTTTATATGAAGCTTCCCGCGCCGGAGTGCTAATCGACTTAATTATCAGGGGCGTTTGCTGTTTGCGTCCAGGACTCAAAGACATTAGTGAAAACATTCGCATAATTAGCATTGTCGGCCGCTTTTTAGAACACTCTCGGATTTATTATTTTCATAACAATACACAGGAAGAAATCTATATCGGCAGCGCCGACTGGATGCGCCGCAATTTAGATCGCCGAGTCGAAGTAATTACCCCAGTCAAAGACCCAGATATTGCCAAAGATTTGCAAGAAATTATGGGAATTATGCTCGCAGATAATCGCCAAGCTTGGGAATTACAAGCCGATGGCACTTATATTCAACGGCGTCCTTATGATGATTCTCCAGAAGCTAATTCACAAAAAATTCTCATGAATATGGCATTACGCTCAACTGGTGTAGCCTCAAACCTGATTGATTAAAAATAAGTTACTTCTACCTTGACAACTAGCTCAACTTAGTTTTTTTAGAAAACTTAATTTTTTTGAGAAGTTATCTAAGCTGTTTGTCATGGATTAACACAAGTTATTCAACCATAGGATAGAGTCAGTACTGGCATTTGTTCCCATAAACTAGAGAGGTTATTCTGAAATAATTTCGTTTTTCCCCTCAATGTTAATGTTATCCTGTGAGCTTTCTACCTTGCGTGTTCTAGTAGTTGATGACCACGAGCTGACTCGTTTAACCTTACAATTAGTTTTTTCTTGCCAGGAAAATATTCAAGTAGTAGGTTTAGCCAGTAATGGTGAAGAAGCTATAGAAATGGTTAAATGTTGCCATCCTGACGTAATTGTTTTAGATTTACAGATGCCAGTTATGGATGGCTGGAGTGCGTCTAATCACATTAAAGCTATATCTCCGAACACGCAGATCCTTGCTTACTCCTCAGTGGAAGACGTGAATTTTCAGGGGAAAAAGGCAATGTCTAGCTTTGATGATGTTTGCAAGAAAGATGTACCGACAAAGGAACTTATTGCGTTAGTTAGGCAGCTAGGTCAGCGTGCAGGAGATGCTTCAGTTGCAGGATAAATTATACAGCTATGTTGTTTCGCTTACTAACATTTAGTTCAATTCGGGCACTTAGCTCAATTCTGGGGATTTGAGGACATGATAAAACTAAGGAGCGTCGGTTTAACCTAAAGTTGACAGTTAAACCGACGCAATTTTCGATAATTTTTACTCTACCGGGATGGTGCGTCTAAATTCATCAATTAATTCATCCAGTTCTTCCAAAGCCTGATTTACGTCAACTCTCAAAGTTCCCAAATTTGGTTGCTCAAGTAGACCTAACAGGTACTCGCGTTTGCTTTGAACTGCGGCAATTCGTTCTTTTATAGTCTGTAAATCCATTATTTTTTTCCTATCTTTAACTACCTTTAAATTTTAAGTTAACTCAAAATCCAACATTCTGGGGCAATAATACGCCCTTACTACTCTACTACACAAACTTTGTGGCTTAGAAATTCTTGTCCTTGCGTCTACGGAAATTCTTATATAAGGAAGGCAGAACCTCTTGGCTTTTTACCGTGTCAGTCTTAACCTGGCTATTTTGAGTTGATTGAATACCACTATCTAGGAACGATGTTCTTCCCTAATTTGTTATTCATAGCCGATGATAATAAAACTGAGGTATTCAGAATTTATATTAATTTAAGCTCATGCTACGCAAAATCTCTTTGGGAACACTCGGTTTAACTATCGGCGGCATATTAACCATCATTGGTTTCGTTGCCTATGGTGCTGATAATGCCACATTAAATCTTGTCGGATTTTTTTACGGGATTCCTCTATTGTTGGGAGGGTTGGCGCTGAAAGCTAATGAACTCAAGCCAGTGCCCTTTACTCAAACTACGTCACCGTCAGCATTGATATTGCGGGAACAGCAAGCAACTGACACCCAAAATAAAATTCGCAAAGACATTACCCGATATTGTTATGGTCAAGATGCTCATCTAGATACAACACTTTCTTTTCTGGGCTTGAGTCCCTCAGACCAGGAACGACCAACAGTAACAGGCTTACGAGAAACAGAAGTCAATGGCAGCTATGCCCTAATTTTAGAATTTGATTCACCGCTAATACCAATTGATGTCTGGCAACAAAAGCAGGAAAAAATGACCAAATATTTTGGCCCTGGATTGGAGGTTCAAATAACCCAGCCATCTGAAAACAAAATTGAGCTAGCACTGATCAATACTCAAAAAGAGTCACTAGTCACTAGTCAATAGTCAAGAAAAAAAATTCTTGTTACCAAACTCGATTCTTTTATGTACCAATTCTGAATCAAAGGCGCAGATCCCGAATTATCAAAGAAGTTGGGGATCTGCCATTAAGGTTTGGATAAGCAGGGGGAGCAGGGGAAGAAAGAGGGTATTGTTGAGTAATTATTCTCGCAGCCTGCTTCCAATACTGCGTAGGTTAAGCTTAAAAAATAACTCCAATATAGGTTGGGTTGAGGAACAAAACCAAAATTTCCAGGACTTTGTTGGGTAAAACTTAAGTTCAACCCAATCTTCAATTCTACTGTCTATTATGCTATTTATTAATTGACTTTTCTTTTCTTAATCACTCACCAAAAAGTTACTTTTCTAAACGAACTGCATACCATTGCAAATATTGACCAGGAGCAATATCTAATTCGCAAGTGGTGTCAAGTAAATATTGTGCTTGAGCTTCCGCAGTATCAAACCTTTGCAAGTCAGGCGGCAAATCTTGAATTACGAGTTGTTGGAGAGTTGTTTTGAGCTTTTCTAACAACTCTGATTGTGTCAGAAATTGTTCTGGTTTATTTGTTTCTAGAACAACAAAGTGATCTTGCTGATACATTAATGAGTCTGGCATTTTAAATATTTAGTGAGTGGAAATAGGTTTTGATTTTTGGATGAAACAAAGATGGGAGTTTTATATGTTAATTCTGAATACTCTTTATTTAGCATATTTAAATTTAATATAATATTATCTAAAAAATCGGTATATTTATTTTAAAATAAATAACTATAAATTTTTATTTAGCTAAAATCTATTGGAATTAAATAATATTTTTTAAATATTTGATTAACCCAAAGTTAATCTACAAGAAAGCTTTGTTCTAAGGTAAAATTATATTCTATGTAATTATACTAGACATCTGTACCCCTTGTCGAATAGACTAAATAAATTTGAGTCAAGTGATATTAACATTTAGTGTTAACTATCTTTTGAGCGCACTTGTAATTTTTGCTTTGCGCTGTATCTTTAGGTTTCTAAACCAACTATAGAATTAAATAAATAAGGTATGAATTTGCAATTTTTTGAAAAATCGTAATTTAACTTTAACAATGGGGAAATATAAAAGTAACATTTTCTCTCCTAATCATAGGCGAACAAAAAGGTAAGAATTGCCTTCGTGTTCCAATTATAGATTGTCTATGCAACTTAGTTATCTACCGCTTGCTTGGCTCAGTAACCTTGAACAATCTATTGTCCAAAAACAGTTGATTGTGAAGCCAGACACGCCTTTGCCGCAAATCCTGGCATTGATAAAAAGAGCGATCGCCCCCACGCGATTGAGTTGCACAGCCTTTTTCAGGATAGTTCTGCAAGTGGAAAGCAACTCATGTCAGGTATAACTCCATTTTCTGTTTCTAAGCAACCACCACTGATTCTAGTAGCTGATGATGACAAGACCATCCGAGTATTGTTGCGTAAAGCTATGGAACAAGAAGGTTATCGAGTGGTCGAGGCCAACGATGGTAAGCAATGTTTAGATGCTTACGAGATTATCAAACCGGATATAGTTTTGCTAGATGCTGTAATGCCTGTGATGGATGGTTTTACCTGCTGTAAGCACTTGCTCCAGATTGCCAGGAATAATTTAATTTCAGCCCTTGCAACCTTTGATACTGACTCAAGCCTTCATAATACGGTGATCTCCAAGATATGGGAGCGCACTCCCATATTGATGATCACATCCTTAGATGATGAAGAATCCGTAGACCGTGCTTTTGAAGCAGGGGCGACTGATTATGTCACTAAGCCAATTCACTGGCCTGTATTGCGCCAGCGATTGCGTCGCCTGCTACAGCAAGCACAAATCTACAAACAGTTAGAGGCGGCAAACCAAGCTTTGCACCACCTCGCCAATGTAGATGGCTTAACTGAGTTGGCAAATCGTCGCCGTTTTGACGATTATCTCAATACTCAGTGGATTAATCTGGCACAAGAGGAATCTCCTCTGTCAATGATTTTGTGTGATATCGACTATTTTAAATTTTATAACGATAAATATGGTCATCCTGCTGGAGATGTCTGTTTACAAAAGGTGGGTGCTTTATTAAGCCTCAAGGCGCAAAAACATAAGGATTTAGTAGCGCGTTATGGTGGCGAAGAATTTGCTGTGATTATGCCATACACCCCTGCATCTGGCGCAGTTCACATTGCCGCAGCGATACAAGAAGGAATCAAAGATTTGCAAATTGTTCACGATGGATCTACGGTGAGTCAGCATATCACGCTAAGTATGGGCGTGGCTACTGTTGTGCCCACTTGGGAATCCTCACCTTCAGATTTGATTGTGCGGGCAGATAAAGCACTCTACCAAGCAAAGACCGGGGGGCGCGATTGCTTTATCTCAAGTTCTTAGTTGTCATTTGTCAAAGACCAATCTCTAAGAAGGATAAACTGGTAGTGTGAAGTGGAACCATGCTCCGTTATTCGGGGCAGAGTCTACCCAAATTTGACCATAATGGGCCAAGATGATGCGTTGGCATAAACAAAGACCAATCCCGTAACCTTCTGTACCTTCATCCCGTTGCAGGCGGAAGTGATTTTCAAAGATGCGATCGCGATTCTCTACAGGAATACCAGGCCCGGTATCGCCGATACTAAACTGAACTTTTTGGGTAGTGCGATGCAAGCCGGCAATACTAATTTTGCCACCTTCTGGGGTATATTTGATGGCATTATCTAACAGATTTACTAGCACTTGACGGATGCGTTCTGGGTCAGCATATACATAAGGCAAGTCATTAGGAATATCTGTTTCTACCTCTTGGGATTTGGCAGTGTAGCGATCGCACAATTCTTCTAGTACATCTAAGCACACTTTACCCAGTTGTACCTTTTGTGGTAAAATCGGAAACTCTGTATCTTTGCCCCGACCTACCTCTAAAAGGTCAGCAATCATCCGGTCAATGACCTTAGTTTGATTGCGGGCTTGTTTTAATAAATGCGCCGTCATTGATGGCTTGAGGCGCTGGAATTGCCCCGTCTCTAAATTGTAATTAGATTGGAGAGTTTCAATGGCGATCGCGGCAGCAGTTAGCGGATTGCGGAGATCGTGCGCTAGCATAGCAATCACCCGGTCTTTAAACTGTAGCTGCTCTTGGAGGTTATCTTTTTCCTGTTTCAAGCGAAAAATTTCGTCTGAGAGTCGAATTAGTTCCGCAGAAACAGCAACTGAACGGATAGTGGATTTGGGTGATGTCGCCCTAGCATTGTCGTCTATACGTTCTTGTAGGTCTTCCTGTACTTTTAAGTAAATGTCTACAGCCGCTTGCCAGCGAGGCCACCAATTTTTTAATTGCGCTATGATATTACTCCCAGCCAGAACCTGTCGTGGTTCGGGATGGATTTTGATTAAAGCTGGCGTTGCTATCAATTTAAAGTGTTCTGCTAAGTAAGGTTGTTGTCCAACATCGATAGTTTCAACTTCAAAACTATACTCAGCCTGCAATTCTTTTAAGTAAGCACGGATTCGCTGCACTTGTTGTCGGGACTTGGGTCGTCCATCGACAAACAGTAGCAGCTGGAGTGGAGCCTCAGAATAAATAGGCTGATCCTGGGAAACTTGCATGTAATCGTGTTTCAGCACTGGTAACAACCCGGCGACGCTTTACAGAAAGTAAAATAGACTGACGGTTGTCGATGGTCGTTGTTTTTTCTTCAATTTAATATCTATTTTAGATTCTTAATACTCTTATCAGTTCTGCGTTTTTGACATCAGATATATCTTTTTCACCCTTTTGCCCGGTTTTGGTTAACTTTATCTCCAATAAACACCCAAGTCCCTTGAATATAAGTCTTAATTTGCCCTGAAGCAAAAATTTTCGCCAGAAGCTAGCAGGTGAAAAGTTTAACACTGTGTAAATTCGACTACTTGCTTCAAACAAGTAATCACTTAAGCAAACGCAGATGCTAATTGTATCTAATCTATCAGGAAGTTGTTAACTGTTCAGACCAAATTTGTAGAGGGCTTTCTTAACCGTCAGTGCATCCGATGAAGTGTCTTTTTTGCCTCTACCCAATCCTAGTAATGATTGGGAAAACAGTCACAGCTAAGTATGTACTGTCCCTATAACTTGCGAAGCGCACCTTTTGTCCAATCTTCCTACAAGAACCCCTACCCTATACCAAAAGAACAGGGGATGGATTGCCAAAGAGAAAACTTTGGATAACATAGAGGCGATGCCTACGGCGGTAAACTACGCACTTTTAGAGAAAGCACTCACTCCTTTTGAGGCTGCCAAGAAATTCTTGACTATAGCACAAGTAGCACTTTCCCCAGAAAATCAATCTAGAGATACTAGAGAAACTGCCGTGACACTTGACTGCTTTGCCTATTATCACCCCGGCCCCCAAGAACCACAGACTTACGCTAAGTTCCTGAAATTGCTTAATAGTGGCATTTTTCACCTATTGCCTTATTTAGCTTACCATCGTCAGATGAATAATTTCCAGAATCGATTGTCAGCCGACGTTAGCGAACTTTATCCATTCCCCTCCTTGAGTGAGGCTAAAGGGGCCTTTAGTCCTAGTCTATCACTTCAGTTGCTTGGCGTAGGCATCGCATTACAACTAGTGCATCTAGAAGAAGATTAAAGCTTGTACTAGCTACACTGTTCTTTGGTGAGTTAACAATCAATTATCGGCTATGTCAACTTAATATTTCCAGAACTATTTAAATCGCAGAAAATTTAAAAGGTAAAGTTGGCTTGACACAGTACTAGTTTTCCTGAACCAGCAAAACTGATTTCACGGGACGCTTTATAGGATTTCCTTCTAAATCAACCTTCCCGTAAAAAGTTTTGCTATTGTAATAAAGCGAAGACGAACTCCCCCCATCAAGATTCATCGCTTGATCAGCACCAAGAGTTTTCATAAAATCAGTTAATGCCGGCAAAGATATCCCAGAATGAGCAGGAGCCGAGGGTTTTTGAGCCACCATCACTAAAACAACGCTGCCATCACGGGTAATACCAACGGCAGTTCTGGCGTTGGGTTGGTTGCTGCCAAGTGCATCTCGTTTACTGGTATTATCTACAAAGCCCTCTTTTGCTAACGTGAGTTTTGGTAATAGGCTTGGGCCAGCACCTATAGCATCAACGAACTGACAACCTGCTGGCGGTGACTGACTGTGTAGAGCAATCGAATAGCGGTTAGTTTGCCCACATAAATAGCGGCGGAATTCTGCGCGATTGAATATTTGACTTAGGTAAGGTTTTAAGTTGGGATTGTTCACCAATCGCTCGTTTTCCTTGGGGTCAGCTACCAACTTCCCATGTATGATGACATAAGATGTAGATTTTTGGTTAACTGGGTCAAAAAAGCCTGCATTCAAAATAGCTACGGCTTGATGCTTTTGGGCAAATTCCTCTACAGTGGTTACCTTCTGTGATAGTGCAGGAGTTACCAAAAATTTGCTATTAGCTGGAATCAACAGGATATGAGCGATGCCTTGGGGTAAAGTGCGCTCGAAGTAGCGGATAGTTTTTGGTGGTAAAGATGCAACAGTTGGTATTGACGGTGTTGAGAAACGCAAATTAAACCACAACACCATTGCTAAACTAATTAATACCAAAGCCAGTAGTTTGATTTTCCTCACATTTAAACCCACTTGCGGTTAGCTAAAAAAAGTTTATTTAATAGTATTTTGACAATATCTGTAAAATATTAGCAGAAAAATACCTTCACAGTTTTACACTTTGGCTACTACCTAATGAAGTATAAAAAATCAAAGTTTTTAAAACTGAATTAAACATAGAATTAATTCGTGCTGACTCTCTGGCATTTTTATGACTGGAAGAGATATATTCAAAGAGGAGGAGAGAGTTTTTTATAAAATAAAACTACAAGTTTGGTTATATTTTCAGCTAGTTTTATGAGTTGAAATCAATTTTTCATGGACAGATTTTTTAAACCCTGTCTATCTCCAGCGTCGGATGATAATTATCTGTCAAAAAATTATGCTTTAACACGAGTTCTCTATTTTAATAAGAGAATTTTATCTGATTTTTTTTCAAAATGAGAATTGCTGTGGGCAAAAAGTTTTGGTTGACAGTATTTTTTCTAGTTTAGGGACTTCCAACTAAAACAATATCCTATCGCGGTGTAGGTAGGGGGACAGGGAGCAGGGGGAGAAAGAAAAATATTATCTGAGTAAATTGGATAATTTATTTTCTGGAAGTCCCTTATGATACTTTCAGCACCAAAATCCATTAGCCATCTCCTGCAACTGATTCCAGTTCTGGAGACAACAAATGTGTGTCTCTGGATGTTGAAGCAGGCAAGTACACTGTAAATTGAGTCCCCCTGCCTACCTGACTGTAAACATTGACAAAACCACCGTGATTTTTAATGATGCCCAACGCCGTAGAAAGTCCTAAACCTGTACCTTTTCCTACCTCTTTTGTGGTGAAAAATGGTTCAAAAATCCGTTGCTGGACTTCTGACGACATTCCCATACCAGTATCCGTTACCACGATCGCAATATAAGAACCCACTTTAGCATCAATATTTATCTGGGCAGAATGTTCACCAATCACCAGATTTTCCGCCGCAATTCTCAATATACCGCCATTGGGCATGGCGTCGCGGGCGTTGACTACTAAATTTATCAGCACCTGATGTAGTTGAGTTGCGTCTCCACGGACATACCACAGATTTTTAGGGATATCTGTTTGGCAAATGATGGATTTGGGAAATGTTTGAGTGATAATTTGCTCAATTTCTGCCATCAAAGGCTGAATTTGGACTATTGTCTGTTTGCCTTCGATGCCCCGTGCAAAAGATAATACTTGCTTGAGCAAATTAGCGCCGCGTTTAACATTATTTTCTAAAGTTTGCAGTATTTGCTGACTCTGAGAATCGGGCAATTTCTTCTGCAATAGTTGAACTGACATTAAAATTGGGGATAGTATATTGTTCAGGTCATGGACGATACCCCCAGCTAGAGTACCGATACTCTCCAAACGTTGCGATCGCAGAAGTTGAGCTTCCAATTGTTTCTGCTGCGTAATCTCGGTGTTCACACTCAAAATGGATTTGGGGTGTCCATTATCATCTCGAATCAGTATCCACCGACTTTCAACGATAATTACTTTACTTTCCCTTGTCAGTTGATGCAACTCACCCCGCCACTCACCCGTATTCATCACCCTCAAGTAAGCATCTTCTAACTGTGGTGAAATGTCTTTATACAAAAGTTGCAAAACATTCTTACCGACAACTTCCGCAGTCTTCCAGCCGTACAGACGTTCAGCACCTTGATTCCAAAACAAGATTTGGTTGTGGAGATTTCGCACCAGAATCGCATCACTTGATACATCCAGCAGCAACCCTTGTTCACGAATTTTCTGTTCTGCCTGTTTTTGCTGGGTTATATCTCGCATCAATGCCAAATGGATAAACGTACCATCAGATTCGTTACCCAGTGGTACGGCATGAGTTTCCATGTAGCGGCGCGTACCTTGAAATCCCACGATTTCAAACTCCAAAGTCCCCTTATTACCTTGGCAGACACTTTTATGCAAGTCGGCAAAGGCTGCTCTATACTCTGGTACAATTACGGCATCAATAGGTTTACCAATTAAGACATCGGCACTTTCCACTTCCATCATTGCCAGGCCTTCTGCATTAATTTCTAAAATAGTGCCATCCTTGGCAATTAACTGGATGCATTCTGGTTCTGCATCTATCATGGCTCGTAAACGATTTTCACTTTGGCGTAAGGCCAGTTCCGTCTGCTGAAGTTGCCTTATATAACGCCACAACAAATCATATAGCAGCGTCACCAGCACTAAATCCACAACAGCAGCGATAAAAAATGTCACTATTGCCTTTTGGGAACTTGCTTGCGACTGCTGCATTCCCTGGTGTAATAAATTTTGTTCCACCTCTAAAGAGTCGTGAATAAGCTGTTGGATTTCTTTGCTGCTTTGCTTGTCTTTGTCAGATAAGATTCGCTGCCGAACTGCTTCAAATCCCTGGTTTTGTCTGAGAGAAATCTCTTGTTGCAGGATGTTGAGCCTGTTGCTAATTTTCGGCTCCAGCAAAGAAATCCACTGCCGCTTTTGATGGCTCTGGGCAGTTAACTTGCTAATAATTCGAATATTGCTATTAGTTTTTTGATAAGCCGCAAGATAGGTTTGTAAATCATCTGCATCTGCTGTAATTAAGTAATTACGTTGTGCAGTTTCAGTATCTTTGAGTTTAGATTGGATACTTTCAAGTTCAGTAACCACTTTATATGAGAATGTTACCCATTCCTGATTGGAAATCAGCTTGACAGTATTGCTATATGAGACTACAGCATTAGTAAATACAACTGCCAATGCTAGGATAAATATTGCTTTTAGCTTTTGGACTCGATACCATTTTTTGATCATGCGATCGCCCTTTCTGCCGCAGATGCCCTCCATTAGTTAAAATTAAAGATTAAAAACAAATACTGAACAAATACTGAGAATAATTTAATAATTGTGACACCACGGGTAACAAAATACAATCTCTTCAAGTTGTAAATATCGGGATTTTTTGGGATGATTATTTATACATAGTAGTTACAAATAAATCCGCTAGTTTTTAATATAAATTCATGTTTAGCAGTAGTATAGCCAATGCAGTTGGGATTAGATAAGTTGCCTATCCATAATGTTTTTAGAGACATTGCATTACAATGTCTCTATGTTTGGAATTTTAATTAACCTCACATTATCCCTAAATTCAAAATAAAACTGGTTAATATATCACGCCTTATGTGAGTTAAGCCAGAGGATGTTGTTCAAAAGTCAGCACATCAATACAAAGCGTTGACAGAGGAAGATACGTAGAGTGTGACTAGTCATTTTAGCGGCGACATGGGCGCAAAGTACCGTCAAAAGAGGCAGGGGAGCAGGGGGCAGGGAGCAAGGGGGAAAACACCAGACGAGCTTGTACTCCGCCCCAGTAAGAGCGCCCTGGCGGGGCTTCATACCCATGTTCCGCTCCGCTCCACGGCTCCAGGTCAGGGCTTGCTCCCCAAGCTTTGAGCGCCCTGCCCCTCCGCTTCTTCGGTCAACTTTCTTTCTCAGCAGTCGTTCCAAATTACGGACAGTATTTTGTACTTCGTTAAATACAGCGCCTCATGTACTAAGTAGTTCTAGAATAAGCTTGACATGATTCTAGTAATATGTTAATAATTATAGTTTGTGGAAACTTTACTTCTTAATTTAAGCTCTTGGCTAACGTCATTGTCATAGGTGCCCAATGGGGCGATGAAGGAAAAGGTAAAATAACTGACTTACTCAGCCGTTCCGCAGATGTTGTGGTTCGTTACCAAGGGGGTGTCAATGCTGGACACACGATTGTAGTTAAAGGTCAGACCTTTAAGCTACATTTGATTCCCTCTGGTATTTTATATCCAAATACCGATTGCATTATCGGCTGTGGAACAGTCATTGATCCACAGATTTTGATTGCAGAACTCGACCAATTAAAAGAACTAAATATTTCCACTGACCACCTGCTGATATCTGAGACAGCCCACGTAACAATGCCTTATCATCGCTTGATTGACCAGGCATCGGAAGAACGACGGGGAAGCCATAAGATCGGCACAACAGGTCGGGGCATTGGGCCGACTTATGCTGATAAATCTGAACGTACAGGCATTCGGGTTTTAGACTTAATGAACCCCGATGAGCTACGTGAGCAGTTGGAGTGGACGATTAATTATAAAAACGTCATTTTAGAAAAGCTTTACAACTTGCCGCCTCTAGATGCACAAGAGGTGATTGAAGAGTATTTGGAATATGCAGAACGCTTGCGTCCTTACGTTATTGATACATCGTTAAAAATATACGATGCGATTCAGCGACGGCGGAATATTTTGTTTGAAGGCGCACAAGGTACGCTCCTTGACTTAGATCATGGGACTTATCCTTATGTCACCTCCTCTAATCCTGTGGCCGGGGGGGCTTGCGTTGGTACAGGGGTAGGGCCGACAATGATTGACCGGGTAATTGGAGTGTCGAAAGCCTATACGACACGGGTGGGAGAAGGGCCATTTCCCACCGAATTGGATGGAGAGTTGGGAGAAATGTTGTGTGATCGCGGTGCCGAATTTGGCACAACTACCGGACGCAAACGGCGTTGTGGCTGGTTTGATGCCGTCATCGGTCGTTATGCCGTGCGGATAAACGGCATGGATTGTATGGCGCTCACCAAACTGGATGTCCTCGATGAATTAGAGGAAATTCAAGTTTGTGTCGCTTATGACATCGATGGCCAACGCAGCGAACACTTCCCCACCAGTTCTCGTCAATTTGCTAGATGTCGCCCAATCTACAAAACCTTACCAGGATGGAAAGTGTCAACAACCGACTGCCGCACCCTGGAAGACTTGCCACCGCAAGCACTGGACTATCTAAAATTCCTCGCTGAATTAATGGAAGTCCCGATCGCGATCGTCTCACTAGGAGCAAGTCGCGATCAAACCATAATCGTAGAAGACCCCATTCACGGGCCCAAACGTGCTTTATTGCAGGCCGATGGCACACCAGCTACCCTGCTCACTGCGTAAATTGACCATTAGTCCTTTGCTAATGACAAATGACTAATGACTAATGACTAATGACTAATGACTAAGGACAACTTCTATGGCTATTACAGTCGAATCTCAAAAACGTCCAGAAGGTAGCAAGCCAAGAGCTTTGCGCCGTGCTGGACTGATCCCTGCCAATTTGTATGGTCATAAGGGTACAGAATCTATTTCTTTAACCATCGATGCCAAAACTGTTGAGCGTTTGCTCAAAAGAGCTTCCGTCAACAATACCTTGATTGAGTTGAATGTTGCTGATGCACCTTGGCGTGGCAAAACCTTGCTGCGGGAACTTCAGATCCATCCAGCCAAAGGTACGCCTTATCACCTCAGCTTTTTCGCGGTTGCTGGCCACGGCGACACAACTGTAGAAGTGCGGTTCCGTTTTGTGGGAACTGCTGTTGGTGTTAAACAAGAAGGTGGTGTGTTAGACACCGTAATCACTGAATTGCAAGTGACTTGTGCGCCAGAAAATATCCCAGATGTAATTGAAATCGATGTCTCTAACCTGCAAATTGGAGACAGCTTGAGTATTAGTGATATACCCTTTCCTGAAGGTGTAACACCTCTAGCTGAATCAGAGCGACTTGTTGTCAGCGTTTTGCCACCACAAATTAGCGCTGAAGATGCTGGGACAGAAACTGAAACTGAGGCAGCTTCTTAAGCTAGGTAAACTGTGTAATAATTTTTGATGACACCAGGGGGGAACTCCTGGTTTTTTTGTATTTGAACCGCAGAGGCGCAGAGAGCGCAGAGGACAGAGATGACAGAAGCGACTCTTCCAGCTTTAATTCAGCAAATGTTGCAGCCTGGATTTTATCCCCATTCGGTAACAGAACCTATTCAACTAATTCAAACCCACATTTCTTATGTGCTGCTGACTGGGGATTACGTCTATAAGCTGAAAAAACCGATGAATTTTGGTTTTTTAGACTTTTCCACATTAGAGAAGCGGCAACATTTTTCTCAGGAAGAGTTGCGGTTGAATCAACGGGGAGCAGGTGAACTGTATTTAGAAGTTTTGCCCATAACTTTGGTAAGAGAGCAATACCAGTTAGGGGGAACTGACGAGGCTGTAGAATACGTGCTAAAGATGCACCAGTTTCCGCAAGAGTCGCTATTAAGTACACTATTTGAACAGGGTAAGTTAAATGAGACACACCTAGATGAGTTGGGACGGGTGGTGGCTCAATATCATGCTCAAGCACAGACGAATGATTATATTCGCAGTTTTGGTGAAGTAGCAAAAGTTCGGGCTGCATTTGATGAAAATTATCAGCAAACTGAAAAGTATATTGGTGGCCCCCAAACACAGGCGCAATTTACAGAAACAAAGCAATATACAGATAACTTTTTTGCTGAACGTCCAGAATTATTTACTAACAGAATTCACAACAACTATATTCGTGAATGTCACGGGGATTTACATCTGAGAAATATAGCCCTGTGGCACGATAAAATCTTGCTGTTCGATTGCATTGAGTTTAATGAGCCGTTTCGCTTTGTCGATGTGATGTACGATGTAGCTTTTACGGTGATGGATTTGGAAGCGCGGCAGCGCAAAGACTTGGGTAATGCTTTTTTGAATTCATACATAGAGCAAACTGGAGATTGGGAAGGCTTACAGGTGCTACCTTTGTATTTAAGCCGTCAGGCTTATGTTCGAGCAAAGGTAACTTCATTTTTGCTAGACGATGCGAGTGTACCCGCGACGGTAAAGGAAGAAGCAACAAAAACTGCTGCTGAGTATTACAAACAGGCTTGGGAATACACTAAACCAAACCTGGGAAAAGTAATTTTGATGTCGGGGTTGTCAGGTTCTGGTAAAAGTACCACAGCAAGGTATTTAGCCCGTCAACTAGGAGCAATACACCTACGTTCTGATGCGGTGCGGAAACATTTAGGGGGAATTCCTCTGTGGGAAAAAGGTGGCGATGATTTGTATACCCCTGAGATGACTGAAAAAACTTACACACGGCTCTTGGAATTGGGAATTATCCTAGCTCAACAAGGTTTTCCGGTGATTTTGGATGCCAAGTACGATCGCCAGCAGTTGCGACAAGAAGCGATCGCTCAAGCTACAAAGCACCAACTCTCCCTTCAGATTATCCAATGCACAGCACCTCTTGAAGTTATAAAAGAGCGTCTGAACAAGCGCACTGGTGATATCGCTGATGCCACCGCCGATTTATTAGACTCGCAAATCAAACAAGCTGAACCTTTTACTGAAGAAGAACAACCTTACGTAAAGATTTTGGATACAACTCTGCCACAGCAGACACAATTAAAATAATTCGTAATGACGCTCCTACGTCGCTAACGCTACGCTATCGAGCGTCATTAGTAATTAGTCAATAGCCTTTTTACTCTATGGCAGACAAAAAGAACGACCTTTTCAGTATTTCTCCCAGCTTTTTTTCTCAGTTGTTATTTGGGGCATTTTTAATATTTATATTAATAATGACCGGCTCCGCACCAGCCCTGAGCATCTTCTTAGGTATCATGGGCGGTTTCATCCTCAGCTGGATCACAAATGTAACTGATAATAGTCCCCAGCCACCAACTGTAGCCTCCTCTGATGGTGTCGATACAGGACTGAAATACTGGTTATTTTTCATGCTTGGCTTTGTATATTTGGGCTATCCAGCACCCATGAGTATCTTGCTAGGTGGAATAGGCGCTTTAGCTGGAGGCTGGATTACTGCTTGGTGGGGAAGTAAGGAAGAAACTAGAACTCAGTTGCAAGTTGAAGAATTAGAAGAGGGGCAAATTGAATCAACGAACGACAGGATCAATAAACGGCAAACAAGAAAAACTGCCCGGCGTTACCGTCGCGCCCCTGGTAGTAGTATCAATCTCAAGTTTTGGGAAAAGTAGTAATTTAGGGATTGGGCATTGAAATGAAAAGAGGCAGAGGGGAAAACTCTTCTCCTTTGCTCCCTGCTCCCCTGCGTCTTACCGACTCCCCATTCCCCAATTATGTTTTTATATCTCTCTAAATTACTGCCACTATTTTTTTATCCACTAGGATTAGCCTGCGTGAGCCTGATAGTAGCATTAATCACGTTGTGGAAACGACCGCGAACTGCGGCGATCGCAATTGCTTTTGCTTTGACTTTATTGCTATTTTGTAGTAATGCTTGGATTGCTAAATCATTAGTGCGATCGCTAGAATGGCAAAATCTTCCACTCGCCCAAATACCAGTTGCAGAAGCAATTGTGGTTTTGGGTGGCGCAACCAAATCAGCTTTTTTCCCAAGACCTACTGTCGATTTGAGTGAAGCAGGCGATCGCGTGATTTATGCTGCACAACTGTATCGCCAAAAAAGAGCGCCTATAATCATTCTTAGCGGCGGGCGTATCGATTGGCGTGGAAGCGGTTCACCTGAATCGGCAGATATGGCAACAATACTCACATCTATTGGTATTCCATCTGAGGCAATTATCCAAGAACCTAAATCTCTAAATACTTATCAAAATGCTGTAAATGTCCGCAAAATTTTGGAGTCTCGTGGCATTCGTCAGGTATTATTAGTTACTTCTGCAATGCACATGCCGCGATCGCTTAAGATTTTCCAACGCCAAGGAATTAATGTTATTCCTACACCGACAGACTTTCTTGTTAGCGAGGGTGAACTGCAAGAACTCAGCAACACTCCTAAAGCCGCTATACTGAATTTATTACCTGATACCGACAACTTGCACCAATTTACCAGCGCTTTAAAAGAGTACATTGGTTCTTTAGTTTATCGTTTACGCGGTTGGATTTAATGAAAGTTATGAGTTGTTAATTATGAAATGTAGTAATTACCTAAACTCCTAACTCTCAACTCCTAACTCCTAACTCCTAACTTTATTAACTTGATGTCTAAAAATCTACCTTATATTATGCCATCCCCTCAACCCCAAGTTGAGGAAGCATTTGCCACTTACCAAACAACTCATCAGTTCTACCACGAAGTTCGTTCACGGTCAGAGTTTCAGCGTTATTGTGAATGGTATTATACAACGGCAGAACAGAATCGCCAAGAGCTTAAAAGAATGCGCGGCGAACTGAATATCTTTCAGTGGTTTCGCCGCCGATAAGTGATTTAGATGACTTCTATCTCATTTTCGCGTAAATGGGCTTTAAACTTTTTACTAAACTGGACTACAATCGGCAAATTAGCGCTTACTGGTCTGTCTCGCCATTGGGTGGCAATACCTACTACATCGCCTTCAGTGCCTTTGATGTCAAAAGGCTGATTCCGATGTTCAGGATGATGATACACTACTACCGATTCTTTAACGCGGACGCGATCGCCAACTTTCATAACAACATTTACACCTAGCATTTTCTTACAAGTATCTGCTACAAAATATATGATTAAATCGCTTAAAATTTGATTTAATCAGCTATTTTTTGACGCTTCATCGGGGTGCAACGGTGCATTTAACCCTCTGCGTCCAGGCACGTCTTAGCAATCCGTGCGTACTTTTTTTAGTTTTTTGCCGCGTTAATACCTATCGCCCTTACCCTCTGTGTTTACCCCAAAAGTAGGGAAATGAAAAGAAATAAGCCGATATCAGATGCGCTTACTACTGTGACAAGATATCTAACCTTTTTATCTTCACCCTAGGATGTTCCCCAGGTCAACTCTCTTACCAATTTTGGTGCATAGTAGACGCGCCGTTATTATCGAATCCACTCTCATCCCAATACTGCTCGGTTAAGGTGCATAGTCATTGGAGATCCCCCTTAGTCCCCTTAAAAAGGGGGAAAATAAGGCATTTTGAGCAAGCCTTTTTAACTTGAGTTTGGACTAATTTGCATTTAGCAGCAATGAATAGAAGGCAAGAGAAAGTTACCCAACTTCTTTTAGAGGCTGAGTTAAGTGGAATCGTTAAAAAAGAAGCAGAAACTAAGTAGCAGTTAGATCAGCCTTCTTAAGTGATTCTTCGGTTTTAGGTTTTTTAGACGCGTGTTTTTTAACAGTGGAATAACGAGGACGTATCGGTTCTTACTGCTAAATTCTTTTAATTTGCGCTTGATTTAACAATGTATCAATTAATTTATCCTAGCTTTGGCTAATCCAGATGTTTTTTTCTTCCTCGTGAGAAATCCGGGCTACGATCGCAGGAGAAGAAACAATTAGTCTGGGCATAATATAACTTTCCTCAATTGAGTGTGATAGAGCTTTAAACCCTGAAAGTATTGCTTTAAGTCACAATTCACAGAGAACTCTGATATCAGGCTTTCTTTGATCAGAAATTCACAGAGTCATAGCTAGAAAGTTTCAGACTTGACAAGTGTTAGTTAACGAATTATTTGTTATGACCTCAACCACCTCTAAGAGTGTTAAATCGGCTTCAAATATTAAAGTTAAATTATTAAATGCTTTCTATTAGACATCTCCAAAAATTAAATATGCGTTACCCAAAACTCTTGTAGAGACGTAGCAGTACTACGTCTCTATTTTTTACCAGATGTTTATTCGTTTGTCATTTGCAAATACAAATGACAAAAAAACAAGTCTGAGCGCCGGAAGCGGATGCTCAGAACTTTGGAGACAAACTTTGCGTGTAAATATGCAATGTTTATTCACCTAACAGCTTAAAAGCGATAGTTGCGATCGCGCACCCACATACTAACTGGCACTGCCTTGCCCTGTGGATCAACTTTTGCCTTTACCACAATGGGCGGTACTTGTCCTCTGCGGGCGCGTTGGGCTTGCAAATCGTTCCTAATCTGCTGCCGTTGGTTTTCTGGGATGTAATATGTTTCTAAGCCGTAGTTAACAGAACCATCTTGATAAACACCTTTTAAGGCTACCTGATTGGCTCTTAGAGTTGTGGGGCGATCGCTACTTACTCGTAACGCTCTCCAAGCTCTAGGAACACCGCGACCAGAGGATAGTTGCTCTTGCAAAGTCACGTAAATGTTGGTTCCTTCAGGCAATCTTCTGCCACTTCCACGACCTTTGCTGACTAATGTTTGCCAACCAGGTAATCTGCTCAAATTTGCGGTGCGGGATATATTGTAATCTAAGTCTAAGGTGTTACCTTCTAGCACATTGTTAGGGTTTACAGGTACGGTTTGCAAAATCACCGTCTTACCTGCTACATCTGTATAAAGCGCTTGGGCTGGTACTGCCATAATTAGCCCTGTTTGCAGCGCTAAGGGAGCTAGTAACCGCCAAAAAGGTAAAGGCTTATTCGATTTTTGTTCACTAGCAATCAAGTAATCCCGAAAAGTCACCTTACTAGAAAATTCGGCTTCGGGAGACAAGGTTTTATTTTTAGATTCAGAAGAACTATTAGTCATGAGCGTAGTCCTAAAAAGCAGAGGGATTGAGGAGGTCAAAAGTAACGAGATTAGGACTGACGCAGAGAAACTTTAAAAACTTTAACGCACAGAGATTTTGATGATGAGCAGAATTCATAATTCTGAATTTGCACTACTTTTTACTTGCAGAGCTACCACCAGGTAAGCGGCGTTCAAACCAGAGTCCAGCACTAATTAAAGCAGAACCGCACAAAACAAAGACTAGGGACTTGAAAAGTAAATCGGTATCGTACTCTTGCACGCGACTGATAATTTGCAGTGTTACTAACAACATACCACCCCAAAAGGAACTTCTGTTGTTTAATTTCAATCCTTCTTGAATTAGTCCCCAGGCTAATGTTGCTAGAAGTACATTGAAAATAAAAACACCAAGTTCATCAATCCGGCTGATAGTT
>NZ_JBALBZ010000188.1:0-1786 GCF_036919495.1 Nostoc sp. | reverse complement strand
GTCATCAGCAACCGCGCAAATGATGTTTATATGCGAACGATCCGCTCATCAAAACGCAGAATCGATTACAAAAGGAGAAATCAATGCAACTCAATTCTTACCTGATGTTCAACGGCAACTGTGAGGCAGCGTTCAAGTTCTATGAACAATGTCTGGGTGGCAAGATGACTATGATGATGACACACAAAGAAGCACCTTCTGCGGAAAATGTCTCACCGGAATGGCAGGACAAAATCATGCACGC
This sequence comes from Nostoc sp., assembly GCF_036919495.1. Classification (GTDB taxonomy): domain Bacteria; phylum Cyanobacteriota; class Cyanobacteriia; order Cyanobacteriales; family Nostocaceae; genus Nostoc. Next base: position 1,542 of record NZ_JBALBZ010000188.1, on the reverse strand, counting down.
TTGCCTTGAACTAGATGATCGCCTCCTGATGGGATCTGACTGCCCACCAGGATACTTTGAAGCCCCGCAAGGTTTCTACGTACAAATTAGCGTTCCTGAAATCGCTGAGGCAGAACGGCTTTTTCACGCTCTAGCAGAAAACGGCAAGGTGAAGATGGCGATCGCGCAAACCTTCTGGTCATCGCGCTTTGGCATGTTGATCGATCAGTTTGGGACACCGTGGATGATCAACTGCGAACAAACCATCTGAGCCAATGGCACGCTTGAAAAGCTGAAACCCCGTCAGGGCAAGGTGTGGGAGGACGGAGAAGAAGTCTTACCCCCCACACTCCCCACACTCAAAATCTTGTTATATCAGGGCTTTGCGATTAACAAGCGTGCCATTCCCATCTGAGCCTATACCAACATCTGTCATTCGTCCTTTGTCCTTTGTAAATAACCTGAGTTCGGGCCATTCTTGAACAGTTCGTACCATTCTTGAAATGTTTTGGGACTAAATAGTTTTCTCGCTTATTCAAATGAAATTTTCTCCCATCCAGCATCTGTAACTATTTCGTTACCAGTTTTTGTAATGAATAGATTCTCTTCTTCTACCATCCAAGGGAAGGATGTATTGTAATGTTTTCTCTTTCGTTTACCCATTGAGCCATTGCAATGTCTATCGCCTTGCCGCCTAAACGTCTACGCACTCAACTTTAATGCTACCGTTGATTATTTGCTAGGCTTCTTTACCAAAGAGCAACTCCTGTTTGTGACAGTACGTACACCGCAGGAGTAATGTATTCTTTTTACCTATATTTGTCAGGAGTATCACCCACAAAAATCATCTACCCGGATATCCCGCCAAATGTCAGAAATCTGCCAGCCAGAGTTGCCAACAGACTGTACTGGAGGATTGTCAAGGGATGGAACATAGTCAGGAACTCTAGGCTCTGAAATCGCTGCTGGTTTCTCCTCAACCTCAACCCCAGGGGCTGGAAAATTGACAGTATTAGCTTCAAGAAGTTTGTCTTCAGCCTCCTCGATTAATTTCATTTGTCTCAGGGTGAGCTTGTCGGATTTTTTGATGATTTTCTTTGTCTGTATCTCATTAGAAGTATTCATTGGCTTTTCTCTCGAAGGCATTGGCTCAAAAATCGGATGGCAGTAAAGTTGGGAGAAGTTAGGTATAAATAATTAATTTGCACGGAATTAACAAGGTACACCAAATTTATGGAAAATACGAGTCCCTTGCTGAAGAATTTACCAATTGAGTACAAATCTCTTTTTCGTGCAGATGCCCCAGCATAATCTGTTGCACAGATGCAAGTATTAAGCGATCGCTTCTTCATGATGACTGTAGGTCAAGATTGTTTTGTGTTTTTGACTCCTAATAAGCAGATAATGGATGATTGAGAGTTCTCGCTCATTAGGAACAGCGTTGAGAAACTTATCAGGTGATAAAGGCACAATCTTAGTAGTAGACGACGAAGCCAGTATCCGGCGAATTTTACAGACGCGTCTTGAGATGATTGGCTACAGTGTAGTTACAGCTAGTGATGG
>NZ_JBALBZ010000187.1:0-6743 GCF_036919495.1 Nostoc sp. | reverse complement strand
TATTTTATCGTATTGACTAGCTAGTTTTTGATGCAAGCAGAGTGCATCTTATAAGCTAGCCACAGCAAAGCTTTGATAGTTTTCGGAGATGTCTAGTAAAGGCTATTTAGTTTAGTGACTCATCTTTGGTCTACAAGGGGCTATCGCTTTTTTTACTTATTGCTGTGTGAAATTAAGTCTCCAGATAGTGTGAACCTGACTACAAAAGAACTTAAGCTTGGCGTATAAGTTCAGGGAAATAGTGATGAATAAGGAAACAGTTCCTAGTCAAGCTGAAAAGTCTAGTCCAGAAGGCGATCCATTGCAACTAGATCCAGAGGTACTGGACAAAATCAAACACCCTGCGAGAATAGACGATGTTATTAGGGAGCAATCACCAGAAGAACGTAAAAGTAACCCAGCTTTAGTACCGGAAATGATCGATGATCCAACTGATGATTGATTGGGTTTGCGAAAAAGTAATCGAAATGCTCTGATTCCCGGCTTCTCTAAGAAGTCGGGAATCTTGTTATTAGTCTGTTGTTACCCAAGATTATGCAGTTCCTGATATATTTCTGGCGTGTTAATGTCTAATAGCACAGCCGGAGTATCAAATTTCACTTGATGAATTACTGGATAAAATTCTTTGACAGGAATTTTCATATAGTAGTTTAATTTTCAATGATTTGTTACCTAAATTTTGATGTATAGTATTGAGCAAATAAAATCTATCTAAAGATATTAATTGTTTATACAAAAAGATAGTTGATGGCAAGATAAATATTATGGGAAAAGACATATAATCGTGTAGTTTAGCTAACAAAAAGGAAACAAAATTTGTCAGACAGCTATTTGGATTACTGTAGACTTTCAAAAGGTGAAGCAGAGAATTAACGTAATTACTGCTCAGATTGAGGAAGTGCTAATTAAGTACCCTACTCTAGATGAAATCCCCAAATTGAAAGGCGAGAACAACTAATTTTGGGAAAATAGCTACTCAAAATATATTAAAAAGCCACATGCAACTGGCTGATACAACTGCTACTAGCCTGTCTCTTGGCTTATTCCAGATAAAAGTACTGTAACGATAATGACGCACTCTCCAAAATCAGAAAATAACCAGAAACCACCTAATCGTCGTTTATGGCTCCTCCTTTTAGGACGTACCAGTTTGGCTCTCGGTGTCGTTTTGCTGGTTGGAATTGCAGTCGGTGCTTGGTGGGCTAGAAGCTATATATATAAAGATTTAGCGCCATTAGTACAGCAAAATCTCGAACAATTGCTTGGACGTCCAGTACAATTAGGGAAAGTTGAACGTTTTTCGCTAAATAGTCTAAGATTTAGCTCTCTATCAATACCAGCAACTTCCACAGATCCAGATCAGGTAGTAGCAAAAGCCTTAGATGTCCAGTTCTCGCCTTTGCAACTCCTCCTTACCCGAAAATTAGAATTAAATGTCACCTTAGTTCAACCCAATGTCTACATCCAACAGGATCAGGATGGTCGCTGGATTACAGCCCAAGTCAAGGCTGGGGAAGGAAAAGGTGCTATTCAAACTGACTTGGAGACACTTCAAATTCAAGATGGGAATGTAGAGTTATCGCCAGCCTCCGGGGCAACTAGACCGAAAGGGTCAGTAATAATAAATCAATTTGGTGGTATTGCCCGATTTTTTGATCAAAATCAACGAATTGATTATGACATTAATGGTCAACTCGCTAGGGGAGGCACAGTTAAAATCTCTGGTGAAACACAAACAAAAGCTCAACAAACTAACCTCAAGCTGCAAACGCAAAATTTACAAGCATCTGATATAAGTCGATTAATTGAGTTACCAATTGCCTTGCAAGCAGGGCGAATAGAAGCTGATTTAGGGGTTCAGATTCCACCGAAACTGTCAGAAACAGCCGTTACAGGAACAGCTACAGCTAATCAAATCGTTGCTAAAATTCCTAAGATTCCTCAGCAAGTTTCTAATTTTAATGGCAGATTTCTATTTCAAGGTCAGACAGTTTCTTTAGAAAATCTGAATACAAACTTTGGCAAAGTTCCTATTGTGGCTAATGGCACAATTAACACCCAAACAGGTTTTAATCTCTCTGCTCAAATAAAACCAGTTAGTGCAAAAAATATCTTAGACACGCTGAATGTAAATTCGTCAGTCCCAGCTAGTGGCGAAGTTCAAGCAAATATTAAGGTAGGCGGCGCATTACAGCAACCAGTTGTTAGCGGTACATTAAGCAATACAAAACCTATTCAAGTTGACCGCGTTCTCTTCACAGCCGTCAATACTGACTTTCGCTTGAATGTATCTCAAACTGCTTCTCAAATTGCTGTCTCCAATCTGAAAATAGTCCCCGCAGCAGGTGGTCAAATCACAGGAGGCGGTCAAGCTAATATGGGAGCAAAAGATAATGTAATCTTTAATGCTCAAGTTGATGGTGTATCCGGGGATATACTAGCGCGTAGCTACGGCGTTGCTCTACCGATCGCAGTTGGCAATATTTCAGCAAAAGCAGAAGTTTCTGGTTCACTTGGCAAACAACCATTGAAACTTGATGTTTCCAGTGTGCAAGTAACGCCGCCAACAGGGGGAAGAATTACCGCCAGTGGTCAAGTTCAACTAGCGCCTCAAGGTGAAGTAGCTTTAGGTATTCAAGCTCAAGGTTTACCAGGAAACGCGATCGCTCAAGGTTATGGTATATCGACTCCGCTTAACATTGGTGGTATATCTGCGAATGCTAAAGTTTCTGGTTCTCTAGGTAGCCCACTAAACGTAAATGTTGCTAGCGTTCAAGCAAACCCAGAGGTGGGAGGGCAAGTAACAGCTAGCGGTCAACTTCAGCTTTCACCCCAAGGCAGGGTGGCATTGAATGTCCAAGCCCAAAATTTACCAGGAGATGCGATCGCAAAAGCATACAACTCTTCACCCTCCATCACCATTGGTAATGTATCAGCAAATGCCAATATTTCTGGTACTCTGAATAGTCTGCAAACAGTCGCGCGGGTGCAAGCGCCGAAAGCCACCTATCCCACTAGCGGACGAGTTGTTGTTACCAAACAAGGACAGAATATTGTTTTCCCCGATGCGGTTTTGAACGTCGCAGGTGGGACAATCAGGGCTAGTGGTCAGCTTGCACAAGAACGCTGGCAAGGAGTTGTCAACGCTTCCCAAATTCAACTCAATCGGTTCTCACCGCAACTACGAGGACGGCTTAATAGTAATATTCAGTTAGCAGGCACAACAAAATCTTTTCAGCTTGCAGATATTCGCGCTGGTGGGCAAATCCGCCTTTCCCAAGGGGTAGCACTGCTGGCAAAACCGCTTACGGCTCAATTTCAGTGGAATGGGCAGCAGATTATAGTTAAAAATGCAGGTACCCCAGGATTGAGTGCTAATGGTGCGATCGCTATTCAGTCTCCACCAAATGTAGCACCCAAAATTGCCGGATTTAATTTAAACGTACTGGCGCAGAATTTCAACTTAAAAAATACAGGCTTTCAAGTTCCTGGAGACGTAGCATTAGCAGGATTACTTGATTTTAATGGGCAAGTTACAGGTACTCCAGATGTACCGCAAGCTAATGGTAATATCCGGCTGCGGAATTTCAATGTGAGTAACTTGAAATTTGACCCACTTTTAACTGGAAACGTGAATTTTCAAGGCGGACAAGGGGCAAGTCTGCGATTAGCCGGGAAGCAAGATAGGATTGCCCTTAACGTAGGTGCAGATTATCGTCCAACTTCATTTTTAGTCAAGCGGGGTGGCGCAGTTACCACAGGTAGAACTGAGGGAGAGAACTTACTCATCAACGCTCAACAGTTCCCGATAGCTTTGGTTGGGGGCTTTTTACCGAACAATCAATTGAAACCTTTGGCGGGGCAACTATCGGGAAATTTAGTTGTTAATTTGAATAATTATGCCATTGCGGGAGACGTTGCGATCGCAGCGCCTCGTGTTGCCAGAGTTGCAGCAGATGAATTTCGCGGCAGCATCAATTATGCTGATGGTACTGCTAGCTTGACTAATGGTCAATTGCGGATTGCAGATAGCAACATCGCCCTCAGTGGAAATGTAAAAACAGGCAATGACCCGCAATTTCAATTCCAAGCTAATTTAGACCAAGCCAAAATTGAGAGACTATTACAAGCGTTTAATATCTTTGATTTTAAAGACCTTAATACCGGATTGCAGCCTCCAAAATTGGCTGGAGCAGACGTACTTGATACCAAGCCTGCCAGTTTGCCCAATGCAGATTTGAAAACCCAGTTAGCATATTTCTCAAATATTGCAACATCAATAGCAAAACAACAGCAACAAGAAACCAAAAAAGCCGCATCTTTACCCACCCTTGCAGAATTAACGGGTGTTTTGAGCGGAGGAATTACAGCTAATGGCTCGTTAAAATCTGGGTTAAATGTTGGCTTTAATTTTCAAGGTACTAATTGGCAATGGGGTGAATACTCGATTAATCAAGTCGTTGCTCAAGGCAATTTTGCTGATGGTGTCGTCACACTTTCGCCCTTGAGTGTCGGGATAAATCAAGGACTGGTGGCTTTTACCGGACAGTTAGGAACTGAGCAACTATCTGGAAAGTTGAATGTAGCAAGTCTGCCTCTATCGCTTTTACAACCTTTTATAGAAAAATACCCGATAAATATCACTGGTAATGTAAATGCTGATGCCACCTTGGGAGGTAGTGTACAAGATCCGAGAGTGCAAGGAAAAGTGGCACTGGCTAATGCAACTCTCAACAAGCAACCTGTGCAAACAGGACAGGTGAACTTTGACTACAACAATGCTCGCTTGAATTTTGACAGTACTTTGTTAGTGACTGGAACCCAACCAGTTGCAATTACAGGTAGCGTACCTGCTGCTTTGCCTTTTGCCAAAGTGCAACCAGATAGCAATCAAATCAGCATCAACGCCAGCGTTAACAATGAAGGATTGGCACTGTTAAATGTGTTTACCAACAATCAAGTCGCTTGGGTAGATGGTCAAGGACAAGTAGATTTAAACGTTAAGGGTACTTTAAACGAACCAATTATTAACGGAAATGCCACACTCAACAATGCAACTTTTCGCGCTGAAGCCTTATCTGAACCCCTAACGAATGTCACAGGGACAGCGCAATTTAACGGCAATACAGTGAATGTCCAAGGTATCCAAGGCACTTACAATAAGGGGCAAATAAATGCATCAGGTATCCTGCCAATTTTTGCTCCTCAGCAAGCCCTAGCGAATCCCCTGACAGTATCAATAGCAGACAAACTCAATTTTAAGCTTGCAGGATTGTATCAAGGCGGTGTAGGCGGTGATGTTGTAATTCGCGGAACAGCACTAAAACCTGTAATTGGTGGAGATATTCAGCTGAGTGATGGTCAGGTAATCATTGGAAATACTACTGCTAAGACAAAATCAGCAGCTACAGCTCAAACTAACGCTAACGCCATAAATAGAGAAGAGGTTAAAGTTAATCTCACACCTACAGCAGAGAATAATGCTGCTGGTAATCTTACACCTACAGCAGAGAGTAATGCTAGCCCAGTAACTACAGCAGATACTAACGCTAGTGCAGTAACTCCACCTAATTTACCTATACAGTTTGCAGATTTAAAGTTAAGTTTAGACGATAATATTCGTGTTACCACCCAGTCACCACTCGGCTTTATACCGGGAGGAGCCGCATTGAGTCAGCCGCTATTGAGCTTTGATGCCAAAGGTGGCTTGACGATTAATGGTACATTAGCCAAGCCGCTTCCTGAAGGAGTGATTCGTTTGACAGGAGGACGACTCAGCTTATTTTCGACTGAGTTTACCTTGGCACGCGGCTACGAACAAACTGCGCGGTTTAGTCCAAGTCAAGGACTTGACCCTACTTTGGATGTTCGACTTACCGCAATTGTACCGGAAACATCAGCAAGGAACAGTCAAACTTTGGAATCACCATTGTCTGCTGAAGTCAGCGATGTTTCTGCTAGCAACTTCGGGACTTTACGTACCGTTACCGTTCAAGCCAGGGTCAACGGCCCAGCTAGTAAATTGGGTGACAATCTAGAGTTGACAAGTGAACCTAGCCGTAGTAAAGGAGAAATAGTTGCTTTACTGGGTGGCTCGATTCTCAATTCTTTTGGTCAACAAGCAGATGCAGGACAAGGGCTGACTAATTTCGCTAGCTCTACCATTTTAGGTAGTTTGCAAGGAACTATTACTGCGATCGGACAGGCTGTTGGTTTCAGCGAATTTAGGATATTTCCCACCCCAACCACTAGTAATGAAACAACAACAGCTTCAATTCTGAATTTATCAGCAGAGGGTGTGTTTGACATCAATAGAAATTTCTCTGCCTCTTTATCACGGCCTTTATCTACAAATGAGTCTTTCCGTTATAACGTGCTTTATCGACTCAATGATGAAATTTTGATGAGAGGCTCAACTAATTTAGGAGATGAAAATCTATTGCAAGTTGAGTATGAAACCCGATTTTAGATAAATACAGTTCATATTCCGCCCTTCAAAATGTCATTCTTTAATACTTAAACAAATCTTACGAAAAATGGTGAGATTTTTAAGTATTAGCACTGAGGCATTATCGGCTTTTAGCGCTGCTAATTAGGCCGTCGTGGACATTGTTATCCAACTATCATTAGGATATTAGGAAAAGATTTTGGTTCTTCAGTACTTGTTATGCTAAACTAATAATTAAAGTGCCCATTTAATAAGCATCTTACTCTAAAATTATTAAAGTTTCTGAATCCATAAG
>NZ_JBALBZ010000186.1:0-21132 GCF_036919495.1 Nostoc sp. | reverse complement strand
TCGTAGTCAACCGTTTTGAAAGTTCTTGGCATGAATTGAGATGCATTGGTATCTTACTGTGTCACTAAATGCGGTTCTCCGACAACCTGCTAGTTATCTTTAATAAAAGAGGCGATCGCCTCCTTTATCGGAGAACCAGAGTCGTCTCTGGTATAGTAAGTAAGACCTTTGTCAATGAATGCAGAAGTAGTATTTATTAACTGCTCAATAATCTCCAAACTAGCATTATCTATTTCTGGACTGACTTTTTCCCCTGTAAATCGATTTTTTCGCTCTTCTGGAGGTAATACAATGCGAGGATCTTTATAAGTTTCTTCTGGCTTGGCTTTAAATGTCTCATTTAAGTCAAACTGAAGCCGTAAGTAACGTTTAGAATTGTATCCACCCATAATTTGCCGACAAATAGTACTATCAATCTCAGATGTAGGTTCCATAAAAATATTAGTAAGATTTTGTATCCAGTCTAAGCCTCTCCATTTACTTATTTGCTTATATTGATATGGTTCACCAGTTTGACCTGTGCCAATAGAAAGAATAGAAATATCTTCCAATCGCAGATTATCCAGTTTATATTTTTGCTTAATTGTTGGAGAGACTGAAGATTGACTGATCCTCATAGCTAGACTTAAGGCTGCGAGACAGGGGTTGTTAGCGGAAACTCCTCCATCAATGTGTGGAAATTCCCAATCACCAAATTTTTCTTTATCTACAGGTTCTAATTTATATGGTGGAAAAAAAGTAGGAGCTGAGGCAGAAGCAGTACATATCTGCCATAAATAACAGTCATCGTACCATCTGTCTCCTAAATCGGGATGGCAATTAGTAAAAAAGGTTGTATTACGATATAATGTATCGTAAGCAAGAATCAAAATAATCGGTTTTTCAATATCTTTTATTCTTGTGGATTTATAAGTATCTTTGAGGGCACTAATAATTCCATCATGAGAATATTTAGGGACTGAAAATACATCAAGAATTGATTTGATGATGGACGGCAAGTTTTTATAACGCTCTTTTCTTTCTAGCGGGAATATATCTTTACCTCTATCTTTATACAGGTTAATGAGTTCATGACTCTCCTTTCCTAAAGCAATCGCTCCTGCTAACATTGAACCAGTGGAAGTGCCAGAAATCAGATCAAAGTATTCGTATAAAAAGTTTCCTTTACCCTGGTCTCTAATTTCTTGTTCTACTTCTTGCAGTATTCGTGCTGCAACAACTCCGCGAATACCGCCACCGTCTAAAGCTAAAATTTTGAATGACATAGCAATTCTCTTTGATTATTTATATGGATTATGTTTTCGGGCATAGTTTCTGGGAACAAGCATTATGAAATAAATTGTAATACGGGTCTATTTGCTTGTTTAATTTTATCCAAATGGAAGAATACCTAAGTTTTTTGCGTCTACGCAAAACGGCTTGCCGCAGGCTTCCACCAATAGATAGCGTCTCATTAGAGAAGGACGCCAAGCAGCGAAAAAAAGAATAAATAGGTAATCTGATCGCGAGAAGGGATTAGTTATTGAAGTTTTGACTTGAAACACTTATAAATAAATTCAGGGTTTCAAGTTGCAATCTCTGAATATAGCGACTAGTTAATACCCTTGGGTTAAAAGGGTAAAGGGAAAAAATAAGGATTGTCGTCTTTTAGCTTTAAGTAAACGGCATTGATCTAGTCTGAACTTGGGAAAGATAAAAATCTTGCCAGTTCAAGTATGGCTTTGATGTCTAATTATTTGTCTACTACATAAGCTTAAATAAATATTTCCTATAGGACTATGATTTGATTTCTGAAAAAATCTAAGTAGTAAGTAGGGTGTGTTATGGCGTAGCCTAACGCACCTAACCTTTGGGCGGTGCGTTAGCCTTTGGCGTAACGCACCCTACGTATATTTCAATAATCAAATATGAGTCCTATATAAGAAAGTTAAAGCTTGACCCCGCACTTGTGTATTTACCTGACCTTTGTCATAAACTACCTTACCGCCAACAATGGTGGTTGTAACCCAGCCGGTGAGATTCCAGCCTTCAAAGGGACTCCAATGGCATTTGGTTAACAGTTCTTCGCGCCGGACTGGACGGTATGTGTTTAAATCTACAAGCACTAAATCGGCATCATAACCAGGCGCGATCGCTCCTTTATTGGGAATACCATAAGCCACAGCTACATTTTTTGACATCCAGTTAACAACTTGAGCAACAGTACACTTTCCCTCCATCGCCGCAGTTAACATCAAAGCTAGAGAAGTTTCCACCCCAGGCATTCCCGAAGGACTATTGGGGTATTCTTGAGCTTTTTCTTCTAAGGTGTGCGGTGCGTGATCTGTAGCAATGAAATCAATCACGCCATCGCGCAAAGCTTGCCAGAGAACTTCGTTATCGTGGGGCGATCGCAAAGGTGGATTCATCTGAGCCAAAGTGCCAATCTTCTCGTAAGCACTGGTGTTCAACAACAAATGCTGTGGTGTTACTTCTGCTGTTACCCAACTAGGTTTCTCCTGACGCAGCAAATCTGCTTCTTCGGCAGTTGACATGTGCAAAATATGCAAACGACGTTGATATTTTTGAGAAAGTTTTAATGCTAGTTGGGTTGCAAGCATTGCCGCTTGATTATCTTGAATTTGCGAGTGAACGGCTGGATCGTGGATGTTGGCAAATTCTTGGCGGCGTTGGTTAATTCTAGCTTGGTCTTCGGCATGAACTGCAATCAAGCGATCGCCTTTAGCAAATATCGCCTCCAATGCTGTTTCGCCATCAACCAACAACTGACCATGCATCGACCCCATGAAAATCTTAATTCCCGATGTTGGCTTTGCTAAGAGCAAATCTGGTAGATTCTCTGCTGTTGCCCCAATAAAAAAGCCATAATTAACCAAGGACTTTTGTGAGGCACGTTTTAGCTTGTCGTCTAAAGCCTGCTGTGTCGTTGTCAGGGGGCGCGTATTGGGCATTTCTAAAAAAGAAGTGACTCCCCCTTTAGCACAGGCGCAGCTGGCGGTGAATAAATCTTCCTTGTGTTCTAGTCCAGGTTCTCGGAAATGCACCTGCGGATCGATGACTCCTGGCAACAAAGTTAACCCTTCTGCGTCAATTTCAGTGGCTAGTGCCGTTTGGGATATTTCTGGTGCAACTTCGACTATTTGGCGATCGCGGGTCAATACATCCCCAATCATCAGTTCACCATTGGGTAGAATTATGCGAGCGCGGCGAATCAGTAAAATTTGTGGAGATGACATAGGGTTAATTTTGTTCAGACTGGGAGCTATGTATTACAGAGAATTATGCTTTTAGGTTAAACTTATTCGCGATCGGAGTAACCAATTTTTGCCGTGGGTTAAAAAAAAAGTTTATTTTTAATTTATGAAGAACCCCGTCAATCAATTTTAGATTTTAGGTCGCACCTTTGGTGTGCTTCCAGCGCAACTTGGATTTTGGATTGACCGTAGCCTAGAAAGAATGCGGTTTGGGTATTTTACATTGCTTTCGCCCACTAGAGGCGAGTCACGATCCAAAACAAACACCCTAATCCAAAATCTCAAATCCCCAATCTAAAATTGGTAGTCCAGATGGGAGCATGACCAGGAAATTAAGATTTTCCCGTTAAGATTAACAGATAAAGTGTCACTAGGCGAGTTAATTACCTACATCTTTCCTTCAGTTAAGTAATTTCATGCAAAATAAAGTGTCTGATAACAACTCTAGTCAACAACCCGATAATTCTTGGATCGCAGAACTAGGTAGAACAATTGTATTAAGTATTGTTCTAGCTCTGGGAATTCGTACCTTTGTTGCTGAAGCACGCTGGATTCCTTCTGGATCGATGGAACCGACTCTGCATGGTACGCCAAACCAGTGGGAAGCAGATAAAATTATTGTCGATAAGTTGAAGTATAAATTTGCTGACCCGCAACGGGGAGATATTGTAGTATTTTCGCCTACAAAAGAGCTACAAAAAGAACAATACCAAGATGCTTTTATTAAACGTGTAATTGGCTTACCTGGAGAAAAAGTCCAACTTAAGGATGGCAAAGTCTATATCAATAACAAACCCCTCCCAGAAGGCAATTACCTCAGTTCTGGTCAGACTACGGTTATTGATGTTTGCCAATCAGGGCCACAGCCACCTTTTTTGGCGAAACCCCAGACTATACCAACCGGTTCATATTTAGTACTAGGTGACAATCGTAACAATAGTTACGATGGTCGTTGCTGGGGTGTTGTCCCCCGCGAGAATATTATTGGACGAGCTGTAGTTCGCTTCTGGCCTCTAAATCATATTGGAGGAATAGATAAATCGCCAATATATCCATAATTAACAATATTATTATTGACGCTCCCCTGGTTGAACAAGTAACAAGAGTGCTTACTTTGGAAAACCAGAGGAGTCATTAATCATTGGTCATTGGTCACATTATTAGTTAAGAATTAGAAATTCTTCCCCTGCGCCCCTGCCTCTCAATGCTATGATGCCTTACCTAGCTAAGATTTTACTGTATCCAGTTAAGTCACTTGATGGTGTTGAAGTTGAGAACGCTAGAGTTCTTGCCAGTGGCGCACTACAGCATGACCGCGAGTTTGCCATTTTTGACGAACAGGATAGATTTGTCAATGGCAAACGTCATGCTAAAATCAATTTAATAAGAGCGCAATTTGCACTCTCAAATAGAACTATCTCGTTGCACATCCCAGGCGGCAACTCACAACAAATTTTTCATCTGGATGAGGAACGGCAAGCATTAGAAGCAACTATGAGTAATTTTTTTGAGTTTGCTGTCACATTAAGGCAAAATTCTCTGATGGGTTTTCCTGACGATACACACTCACCTGGCCCAACGGTAATTAGTACAGCAACATTGACAGAAGTAGCTTCTTGGTTTCCCGGTTTAAGTGTAGATGAAATACGCCGTCGGATGCGTGCCAACATTGAGATTGATGGTGTACCAGCATTTTGGGAAGATCAACTATTTAGTGAACAAGGTGATTTAGTCTCCTTTCGAGTGGGAGAGGTGGATTTTTTTGGAGTTAATCCATGTCAGAGGTGTATAGTCCCAACACGCGATTCTTACTTAGGAAAAGCTTACCCAAACTTTCAAAAAATCTTTGCAACCCAACGACAAGCAACTCTACCAAATTGGGTTGCTTCATCGCCTTTTAATCACTTTTATCGATTGAGTGTCAATACCCAATTAGCACCATCGTCAGCCGGAAAAATTTTACAAATCGGCGATGAGGTTGACATATTTCCACAATAAAATTAACATTTATTTAAACTAGAAAATATTAAGTAAATTTTTTTTAGATTTTTTTATTTTTACTCTGTATTTATATGAAAAGTTTAAAATTCTTGTACTTAATTTTTATATAAGTCCAAGGGTTTTCAGACCGGAAAATTAACACATGAGCAATTAAAAATTAAATTTAGGATTCGGTACTAATGACGACCTGAATTTTAGAATGGCATACTGTAGCTTATCGGTTAAATTTCTATTTCATCCGAGAAAATCTGATAAAACTGAGCCAATTCAGGTGCAATATCTACGATGGGTTCTGACGCTCGTTCGCTGACTGTGCCGCAGGCAAGACTCGCTATCGGCTCTGAAAATTAGACTTTGGAGGAATTTAGCCAGTCAAAAAAGTAGAAGATAAGATACTTGTATTTTTTATACTCAGTGCTTAAATAATATGTCATAGCAAATGCATAATACGCCGTAATTATCCTGATATTAAGTGTAGCTGATATGGCCAAATACCCCTAATCTATGCTGGGGAAGAATTAAACAACAATGTTATCCAAACTTCAGCCGATCAAATCTATTAATCGCTTAGTTGGCAAAGTTTATGCCAATATGCCCCTGAGGTATGTTCTGATTGTGCCCTTTATATTGCAAATTTGTGGCGCAGTGGGACTTGTGGGCTATCTTTCGTATCAAAACGGCCAAAAAGCGGTAACGGAGCTTGCTAATCAATTAGAAAATGAAATCTGCGATCGCATTGAACAGCATCTTGATAGCTATTTAACAACCCCGAAGCAAGTTAATCAAATCAACTTAGATGCGATTGAGCTAGGTTTGCTGAATCTTTCGGATTTTCAAACCACCGGCAATTACTTTTGGAAACAAATGCAGGTTTTCAATGTTGGCTATAACAGCTTTGCCAATTCCAAAGGTGAATTTATCGGTGTTGAACGTCTAGATAATGGCAAGCTCTTAATTAATGAAGTTAGCAAAAAGCATGGCCTCGGCAAACTTTATGTTTACCCTACAGACAACCAAGGAAATCGCCGCCATTTACAGGAAGTTAAAAATTACGATCCTCGCCTAGAAGCTTGGTATACAGATCCAGTCAAGTTAGATAAACGAGTTTGGAGTCAAATTTATCAATGGGAAGATAAACCAGAAATAATATCTATATCTTCCAGCTATCCTGTTTACGATAAAAATCGCAAATTTGTTGGGGTGATTAGTGTTGATTTGCTTTTATCACAAATCGGCAATTTTTTAGCCAATTTAAAGATTAATGATTCGGGTAAAACGTTTATTTTAGAGCGTTCTGGGTTAATAGTGGCTTCTTCTACTAGCGAGCCACCATATACCATCGTAAATGGTAAGGGAAAACGTCTATCAGCATTAGATAGTCAAAATTCTTTAATTAGACTCACAACACAGTCTTTGCTCAAACGTTTTGGCAGTCTTAAGTTTGTTGAAGAGAAGCAACAGCTAAGTTTTACCGCCGATGGAATGCGTTATTTTGTGCAGGTAAAATGCTGGAGGGATGAACTGGGTTTAGATTGGCTAATTGTAGCGGTGATTCCCGAAGGCGAATTTATGAAGCAAATTAACGCTAACACCCATATCACTATTTTGCTCTGCATAGTTGCTTTTTTAGTCGCTACAAGAATTGGAATTTTGACTAGTCGCTGGGTAATTAAGCCGATCTTAGAATTAAATACATCAGTGAAGAAAATTGCTAAAGGTGAATGGGAGCAAATACCAGAAATTCAGCGTTCTGATGAACTGGGAGAACTAGCCAAGTCATTTGAAACTATGGCAAAGAAACTCCAAGTATCGTTTAATACTTTAGAAGCAAAGAATGCTCAGATGCAAGTCTTAAATGAGGCGCTATCTCACAGTCAGAGTCGGTTAACTCAATTTTTAGAAGCTATGCCAATAGGTGTATTTATTATAGATGCTGAAGGTGAACCTTATTACACAAATAAAATAGGGCAGCAAATTCTTGGTCAAGGAGCGATGTCTAGCGACAAGTGCAACTCTTGGAGAGGCTGCGCCAACGGGTTCGGGGGGTCGCAAGACGCTCGTTGCGCGGCATCTTCTCCCCTTGGGAGAAGATTCGCTAATGCTGCGCTATCGCCGGGAACCGCCATCGCTTTTAGCGTCTCCCCTTCTCTACGAGACGCTACGCGAAGGGAGAAGACTGCGACCCCCTCACCGCTAAACATCTACGCAAAAGTTAGCAGCGAACAATTGTCAGAGGTATATCAAGCTTACCTTGCTGGGACAGATCAACTTTACCCCAGCGATCGCCTACCGATTTTGAGAGCATTGCTTGGGGAAAGCACCAGGATTGATGATATGGAAATTCGCCATTCTGACAAGAGTATTCCCATTGAAGTTTTGGGAAAGCCAATTTATGATGAATCAGGAAATCTGACTTTTGCGATCGCTACATTTTTTGATATTACCCAACGCAAACAAGCAGAAAACTTATTAGCAGAATACAATCGCACCTTAGAGGCTAAAGTAAAAAAACGGACTGAAGAGTTCCAGCAAGCTATCGAGCAACTCCAAAGCACCCAACAAGAACTAATTCAATCGCAAAAAATTGCCGCACAAGAACAACAAGCAGCCATTCGTGAAGCGGCGCGAAGCACCGCCGCCAACCGAGCCAAAAGCGAATTCCTTGCTAATATGAGCCACGAACTGCGTACCCCACTCAATGCCATTCTCGGTTTTAGCCAAGTCATGAGCCGGGATTATTCCCTATCTGGCGAACATCAAGAAAACTTAGCAATTATTAATCGTGCTGGCGAACATCTACTCAACTTAATTAACGACATTCTAGAAATGTCCAAAATCGAAGCTGGCAGAATCACATTAAATAATAGCAGCTTTGACTTAATTCATGTGTTAAAGAAGTTAGAAAAGATGCAACACGCAAGTGCAGCATCTAAAAATTTAGAATTGGTGTTTGAATATGCACAAAACATTCCTAAATACATAGAAACAGACGAAAATAAACTGTGTCAAGTCTTGCTCAACCTCTTGGGAAATGCGATTAAATTTACTAATACTGGGAGGGTGACACTAAGGGTGAGACTAGGGGCTGGTTGGGAGATCGGGGAGCAGGGGGAGATGAGTGAGCAATATCCTCCTCATCCCCCTCATCTCTTCTTCGAGGTACAAGATACTGGCTGCGGTATTGCCCCACAAGAAATTGACTTGTTGTTTGAAGCTTTTGAGCAAACCGAAATCGGCAGAAAATCTCAACAAGGGACGGGACTGGGTTTGGCAATTAGCCGGAAATACGTGCAACTTATGGGAGGAGATATCACTGTCATCAGTATACCGGGTGTCGGTAGTAGATTTATCTTTAATATTCAGATTGCTCTAGCTTGCCCCAGAGAAATCCCAATAAACCAAATTAAATACCAAATTCTAGCTTTAGCACCGGCTGAGAAAGCATACCGCATCTTAGTAGTTGACGACTCCAAAGAAAGCCGATTGTTGCTAGTTAAAATTCTTACATCTGTTGGCTTTGAAGTCAGAGAAGCTACAGATGGTAGTGAAGCAGTTGCTAATTGGGAATCTTGGCAACCACACTTAATTTTTATGGATATGCGAATGCCGGTCATGGACGGTTACGAAGCAACAAGAATAATTAAAGCTAAACAAAAAGGGTATGGGGTAGCCAATGCATTACAGAGGTTCCCAAACTCGGAACAGTTGCTTTTATCGGGGAGCCAGTACCTTGCGGGAGGATTCCCCGATTCTGTTGAGTCCGAAGTTCTCAAAGTTGTACCCCTATTAAAAAGCCAGCTAGGCGTAGCGTCTCCCACCCCAGAAGCAACTGGTGTCATAGAAAATGATGCAAATGATGCGTCCACAAAGCGAGCGCCACCAGCCTTGGCTCCCCCTTCTGACTTTTCTGAGGCAGAGCACAGTTGCTCCAATACACACACGATCGTTATTGCCCTAACTGCTAGCGCCTTTGAAGAAGAACGGCAGAAAATTTTATCTATTGGCTGCGATGATTTTATTCGCAAGCCATTCATACAAGAAGTATTATTGGAAAAACTGAGCCAACATCTGGGTGTAAAGTATACCAACCAAGTAGAAACCACAAACACAACAGTTGTCGATCAACCTACACAGATATTTATCAGTGTTACCGAACTCCTGAGCCGTTTATCACAAATGTCACCTGAGTGGCTCCAACAAATTTACTATGCCGCAGCTAGCTGTAGCGATGAACTGATTTTAGAGTTACTCAAGCAAATTCCATCAGATAATAGTCAAGTTTTTAAAGTTCTCAGGGATTTAGCGAATAACTACCAGTTTGAGAAAATCATGGAATTGACTAAAACAAACGTAGAATGAATTACGAGCATTTAGACCCTAATAAAAAAGATATTTTGATCGTTGACGATATGGCGGATAATCTGCGGGTTTTATCCTCCATATTGACAAGGGAAGGGTATAGCGTTCGTAAAGCCTTGAATTGGCAAATGGCACTGACAGCAACTCAAACAGTATTACCGGATCTGATTCTACTTGATATTATGATGCCAGAAGTAGATGGCTATGAAATTTGTCAGACCTTAAAAGCTTGGGAGCTAACAGCCGATATTCCGGTGATTTTTATTAGTGCTTTAGATGATGTTTTTGACAAAGTGAAAGCCTTTAAGGTAGGTGGTGTAGACTATATCACCAAACCTTTTGAGTTCCAAGAAGTTTTAGTGCGCGTACAAAACCAACTGGCCTTGAGGTCAGCGCGATTAGAAATATTGAAGCTAAATGTGGAATTGGAAAATCGGGTAAAACAGCGAACTGGGGAGCTAGAAAAAACTCTCCAAAAACTCCAAGAAGAAATCAATTCCCGCCAGAAATTGCAAAGTCAACTACTAGACATAGCGCTGCATGATTCCCTGACTGGATTACCAAACCGAGTTTTGTTTATTAGGCGACTAAAAAATGCTCTAAATCGAGCCAAGGAAAAATCTAGTTATCAGTTTGCACTGCTTTTTTTGGACTGCGATCGCTTCAAAGTTATCAATGATTCCCTTGGACATCTGGTGGGAGATGAATTGCTCATAGCGATCGCTTACCGCCTGCAAGCATGTCTGATACCTATTCATACTTTAGCACGATTAGGCGGTGACGAATTTGGAATTCTCCTAGAAAATATTACAGATATAAATATGGCAATTCAAGTTGCCGAACAGATTCTGCAACAGCTATCACTCGCTTTTAAGCTGTCTAGATATGAAGTATTTATGAATGCGAGTATTGGGATTAGTTGGGGTAATAAAGATTACGATCGCCCAGAGTATTTGCTGCGGGATGCTGATACAGCAATGTATCGGGCCAAGGCTCAAGGAAGAGGCAAATATCACGTTTTCAATCCAGCGATGCATCAAGAAGCTATTCAGCTTTTAGAGTTAGAAAATGATCTGCGAAGGGCTGTTGAAAGACAAGAATTCCTCGTTTACTATCAGCCAATTATTTCTCTGGTTACAGGCAGAATTTCTGGATTTGAAGCCTTGGTACGCTGGCAACATCCGATTCGGGGTCTGGTTTCTCCCATAGAATTTATTCCTGTGGCAGAAGAAACAGGTTTGATTAATCCCATTAATACTTGGGTATTACAGTCAGCTTGTCATCAACTGAGCATCTGGCAACATTATCCAGTGACACCAGAACCTCTAACTATGAGTGTCAATTTGAGCGCACGGTTATTTTTACAGCCTAATTTAGTAGAACAAATTGACCGAATAATTTATGAAAATAAAATAAATCCTGCATACTTAGAATTAGAAATTACAGAAAGTGTAATTATGGAAAATACTAATGCAATTGAAATAATTCTTCAACAACTAAAGCAGCGCCATATCAAGTTGATTATGGATGATTTTGGTACAGGATATTCCTCTTTGAGTTACCTACACAGCTTTCCTTTTAATGCACTTAAAATTGATAAATCTTTCGTTAAACGTATGCAAGAAAATAAAGAGAATATGGGACTAGTACCAGCAATGATTGGCATTGCCAACTCAATGGGAATGAGTGCGATCGCTGAAGGTGTGGAAACACAAGAACAACTAGCCCAATTGAGAACTTTAAACTGTAATTTTGCTCAAGGATATCTGTTTTCTAAGCCCATAGAACAAGAATTGGTTATTAAATTACTTGCTGTATCACCCCAATGGTAGCTATGAAATAATACCTATAAAAATTTCATTGTTGACGCTCGGCTAGATAATATACTGCTGTAACCAGGCTATCATGTTCGCAAACTTCCTAATTGACTAATATAGCAATCCTATTTGAGTTGTGAAAATTATCGTAGAGGTGTAGCAGCTTGCCGTAGGCTATCGCCAACGCGCAGCATCTTGCAGAAAAAAAATATAAGAAGGAAATAATTTTACTAATTATTTAGGAGGACTATAGCTGTGGTAGCCTGTAAAACTCTCCAAGCACTATGGGATTTAGACTATAAATCCAACTATATCGGTGAAATTGATAAAAAACTTTCAGTACTATTTAAAATAAGTATTTACCATTTTAAACTATTACAAGCATAGCTTTTATACATAATGGATTTAAATCAAATTAATCATCATAAAAGAAATATTTTAGTGGTCGATGATACCCCAGATAATTTGCGGCTTTTATCAGCGATGTTGACTACACAAGGTTTTGAAGTTCGCAAAGCCTTAAACGGTAAAATGGCACTGACTGCGTGCCAAATGGTTTTGCCAGATGTGATTTTACTGGATATCAATATGCCAGATATGGATGGCTATCAAGTTTGTCAACAGTTGAAAGCTGATGAGAAAACTTGTGAAGTCCCAGTAATTTTTATTAGCGCCCTAGATGATGTTGTAGATAAGGTAAAAGCCTTTGATGTTGGTGGTGTAGATTATATTGCAAAACCTTTTCATGGGGCAGAGGTTGTGTTGCGAATTGAAAATCAAATTAATTTACGTTTGCTTCAAGTTAAACTGCAAGAAAAAAACTTTTTACTCCAACAGGCTCTTGACGAGTTGAAAGCCTCTCAAGTTCAACAGATTCAGAACGAAAAGATGGTGGCGTTGGGACAGTTAGTGGCTGGGCTTGCTCATGAAATTAATAACCCTATCAGCTTTATTTATGGGAATCTCCAATATACTGCTGAATATGTAAAAGACCTAGTGAATCTGATTGAGGCTTATCAACAGGAATATCCCAAAGCTACGCTAAAAATTCAGCAAATAGCCAAAGATATAGATTTGAATTTTATGATTAAGGATCTGCAAAACCTGATAGGTGCAATGTATAGAGGATCTGATCGCATTCAGGAAATTGTACTAGCACTACAACACTTTTCTCGGCATGATGAAGCAGAGATGAAGCAGGTCAATATCCATGAAGACATCGAAAACACTTTGGTGATGTTACAACATAGACTTAGGGAAACAGGAGATCGTCCCGCAATTGTTGTAGTGAAAGATTATGGTAACTTGCCTCTAGTCACTTGTTATGCGAGTGAATTAAACCAAGTATTTATGCATCTGTTGAATAATGCTATTGATGCAATAGAAGAGGGAGTAGGGAGTGGGGAGCGGGGAGTGGGGAATCTATCTTCTAATCCCTACACCCTACTCCCTACTCCCCAAATTCGGATTCACACAGAGGTAACATTGAATATGGTCAAAATTGCGATCGCAGATAATGGCCCTGGTATCGAAGAATCGTTGCGCTCGCGTTTATTTGACCCATTTTTTACCACAAAACCTGTGGGCAGAGGTAGTGGGCTAGGATTATCAATTAGCTATCAGATTATCGTTCAAAAACACCGAGGAAATATTACTTGCACTTCTTCTTTTGGGCAAGGAGCAGAGTTTGCAATCGAAATTCCCATCGAGCAACAAGAACCTTAGCCAATAGCAAACTCGGTAAATTGTCGTTTGAAGGGGGAATGAAAAGTCAATACAATTACCATGTATGACTAATCATTCTGACATGGTTAACGGCAGTTTAACTGTGAACTTTGTCCAGCCCTGAGAACTGGTAACTTCAATTGTGCCTTGGAGATATTCTACTAACTTCTTCACTAATGCTAAACCTAATCCTGTACCGCCATGTTCCCAGCGATCGCTTTGAGGAATTCGGTAAAACGGCTCAAAGATTCGAGATTGTTCTTTTTTAGGGATTATCACCCCAGAATTGCTAATTGTGATTTGAAAGTAGGAAACTGGAAGATTATCTAATACACCAAATTCAACATTCTCATTTATGAGAATTTTTGTAATATCAATTACCCGAACATTCACTCTAATCTGTTCATCAGGAGGAGTAAATTTACAAGCATTGTTAAGTAGCTCTGAGACAATTTCGGTCAAGCTAGCCAAGTCTGTAACTAAAGGTGGTAAGTTTGGAGGAACACTAAGTTGGAAAGCCTGTTGCCTAGCTACAGCCTGTTCCCCAAAATACTCGGCAACGTGAGGCAGCCAGGTTTGGAGTTGAATTGAAGTTAATTCCAATGGATAGACATCTGCATCAATCATTCGTATATGCAGTAAATTGTCTACTAAATCTAGTTCTTGTTCGCACTGTTCACGCAGGATAGTTAAGTAGCGGGCTACAGATTCAGATGGGGAAAGTGCATTTGAATTTAAGATACCCTGCCGATCAAGAAGATTTTCTAGGACGGAGATTGCCATTTTGATGTTTGACAAGGGCGTTCGCATTTCATGAGAAGTGGTTGCGAGAAAATCCTCTTTCAACTGGTTTAGCCGTTGAAGCTCTACCACTTGAATTCGTAGTTGTTGGGCACGTTCAGTTGCGAGATTGCGTTCTTCAGTTAGCCGTCGTTGCGTGTCATCACGAAAAACTAGTACAGCTCCTGTAATTACACCGCTATTATTTCTCAAGGGAGTAGCGCTATCAGCTACTGGTATAGTTGTGCCGTCTTTAGCAACTAGTAAGATGTGACTGCCTAAATAGATAGTAGTTTCTTGTTGCAGGGCTGTGATAATTGGATTCTGGGTGGGGATCTGAGTTTGTTCATCAACAAGCTTGAACACTTCGGTTAACATTCGTCCCTTGGCTTCATCCCATCGCCACCCTGTCAATGCTTCAGCAACCTGATTTAGGTACTTGATGGTTAGCTGAAGATCGACTACAATCACCCCGTCCCCGATTCCTCGAAGGATAGAACTCAAAAATTGCTCGCGATCGTAACGATTTAGTGCTGTTTGAATGGCAACGTAGAGTTCTTGCTCCTTGATTGGTTTGAGAATATATCCAAAAGGGGACGTCAGTGTTGCCCGCTCTACAGTGCTTTTATCGGAGTGCCCTGTGACATAGATAGCAGGAATTTGCAAATTATGCCAGATTTGCTCTGCTGCCTGGATACCGTCTATTTCACCCCGTAATCTGATATCCATTAAAATTAAGTTTGGGCGTAATTCAGTTGCTTTTATAATTGCCCCTTGTGCAGAATCGGCTATATCTAAAACAGTGTATCCCAGAGACTCTAAACTTTCTTGCAAATTGAGCGCAAGAATATATTCATCTTCAACAACAAGAATTCTAACTGTCTCCTTTGTATGTAGATTTGATGGGATGCCAATTGTGTTCATGCCTGGCTGTTTGTAAAAGTAATTTTGAACTGTGTTCCCTGGTGAGAGTCAATTTCAAGCTTTCCCTTTAGTTGCTTGACTAAACCTTGAACAAGGGTTATGCCGAGTGTTTTAGCTTTCTTGCTATCAAAATTTTCAGGTAAACCAATGCCATTATCTCGAATAATGAGTGCCAAAGTAGACTCGGATTCCTGATAAAACTTTACCTCAATTTCTCCTCTACGATTACCAATAAAGGCGTATTTCAAAGCATTGGAAACCAGTTCATTGATAATTAAACCACAGGGAATGGCAGTTTCGATGTCGAGGCTAG
This sequence comes from Nostoc sp., assembly GCF_036919495.1. Classification (GTDB taxonomy): domain Bacteria; phylum Cyanobacteriota; class Cyanobacteriia; order Cyanobacteriales; family Nostocaceae; genus Nostoc. The sequence goes on along the minus strand of NZ_JBALBZ010000186.1, from coordinate 5,959 downwards.
CATTATCAACTTGAATCTTCAGTTGAATCTGGCTAGAACTGACGTTATAAGAATCAAATAAATGAGTTGTTAAATCTGGGATGTATTGAGCGAAATCAATATCAGCGAGGTCTTCAGAGCGGTATAACTTTTCATGAACCAAGGCAATGGAGGCAATGCGGTTTTGGCTATCACGCAAAATAGCTGTCACCAGAGGATCTTGTGTACGTCTGCACTGCATTTGCAGCAAACTGCTGACAATTCCTAAATTGTTTTTCACCCGATGGTGAATTTCCTTAAGTAATACCTCCTTTTCTTTCAAAGAGGCTTTGATTTTTTCCTCTGCTTGCTTATGCTCAGTGATATCTTGTTGGACAGCCACAACGACGCTTCCATACTCAGGATGCTCAAAAATGGAAGCGTTCCCCCTACACCAGAATGGAGTGCCATCTTTCTTAACATTATAAACTTCATAAGTGGACTCACCGTGTTGCAAGATGGCAGTCCTAATCGCCTGGTAAACTTCTTCAGGTGTATTATGTTCATCACCGTAGTTAACAATCGATACATGCTGACCGATTAATTCACCAGGTTCATAGCCAAACATCTGCTCCAATTTAGGATTGGCGTAGACAAACACGCTATCTGTAGCACGAACTAGGCAAATTCCCTCCGCCATGTTGCGGGTAATCACTGCTTGCAATTCTAACATTTGTTCAGCGCGTTTGCGCTCGCTGATTTCAACTACAACAACGCCCATGCTAGTGAGTTCATCGGCTTCAGACTGAATCGGAAAGTAGGAAGCTAACCAAGTCCTGATTACACCGGGTAATTTTGGGGTTTCTCCACTGATTTCCAAATCCAGAATCAATTCACCCGTTCTCAAAACATGTTGAAAGACTTGCTCCTGCTTTGATGCCACATCAGGGACAATTTCCCACGGTCTCTTGCCAATATGCGCGGCTGCGGGAATACCATTAATTTCTGCTAATGCTTCATTAATCAATGAGTAACGCAGTTCCTGATCCAGAATGGTTATACCAACAGGTGCGTTATTGATGAAGTTATTCAATAACTTTTGCTTGTGAGCCAGTTCTCGCTCCAAAATCTTGCGTTCTGTAATGTCGATCGCCACCCTACCCACTAGCTTTTGTGCAGACAATCCCAGAATCGGGAACTTATATACCAAGAACTCTCCAAGGCTAGCATCTGATCGAGAAGCAACTTCGATCGCCTCAATTACCTGATTTGTCTGTATAACGGTCTGAATGCGATCAAAATGCTGCCGAGCAATTTCATCTGGATAGAGATCAAAAATGGATCGTCCAATCACCTGTTCGGGTAGTAATTTAAATGTATACAGGTATGCTTGGTTTAAGTAAAGTACACGCCCGTCCGCATCAGTGATCCAAGCTAGCACGGGGCTATTGTTCATAAATGCCTGGAACCGGGCTTCACTTTCTCGAAGTTTTTCCTCAGCTTGTTTGTGTTCGCTAATGTCCCCAAGTGAACCGACCAATCTAACTGGATTTCCTTGTTCATTCCAGATAGCTTTGGCTCGCGATCGCACCCAGCGATAACTGCCATCCTTGCACCGCAGACGATATTCAATGTTATAATCGGCAACTTGCTGAAGCAAATAAGCTTCTTGTGCAGCCATAACTCTGGTATAATCATCAGGATGAATGCGAATACTCCACTCATCATCGCAATTGCTAAGTTCGTTGGGTTCATATCCCAAAATTGTGAACCAACGCTCAGACCGAAAGGTTTGATTAGTAGATATATCCCAATCCCAAATTGCTTCATCAGTACCTGCAATCGCTAATTGCCAACGTTCTTCACTTTGGCGCAATGTTTCTTCAGCTTTTTGGCGATTGCTTTCCTGTAGTGCAGTAGTGCGTTCCTCCACTTTGGCTGCTAATTCAGTCTTGAGAGTTTGCAGGTTGTCGTGAAGTTGGGCTTGTTGGATAGCAATCGCTAGTTGCACCGTCAGGTGGTTGAGAAATTCTACCTCAAATGTCTGCCATTGGCGGGGGGCAGAACATTGATGCACGATGAATAACCCCCATACAACTGCTGGAGTCCCTTGGTTTTCTAACAAAATGGGGACAACTAAATTCGCCTTGACCTGAAACTGTTCCAAAATTTGAATATGGCGATCGCTTAAACCCGCTTCGTAGATGTTTGTCGCTGCCCAGATTTCTCCTTGGCTTTGCTGAAAATCGGTATTTTCAATCTCAAATCCTAATGTTGCTATCCATTGGGGTAAAACCGACTCAGCTATGACTTTACCATGCATTTGATGAGTGAATTGATAAGCTGTTACGCGATCGGTCTTGAGTAACTGGCGGACTTCTTTGACACTCTTAGCGAGGATGTCTTGAAACTTTAAGGACTTACGAATATCAAGAGCGATCGCTCCAATTAACTTTTGTTGTTCCTGTAGCTGTTTTAACTGTTGCATTAGCTGTAATTGCTAGCTTTTAAACTACGTACAAGTGTCCAATGCCCAATGCCCTGAATCAAGAAATCAGGACTTTTTCTTGATTGCAGACTACTATTTTTAGTCGTATAAACGCATAATAGAATAGTGACTGATCTGTTCGCCCCTTTACAATCACTCAAACAAGGTGACTGGTTCAAGCTGATCTGCGGAGCCAGCTTCCAGCATTTACCGGCAGTCAGAAGTTTAACGTTAGCCTATACTTTGGCGGGCGCTGACTGCATAGATGTTGCAGCTGATCCAGCAGTGATTGCAGCAGCACAAGCAGGGCTACTTGTAGCCAAATCTCTGGCTACGGATGCCCAAAAGCGAGGCTTTAGCTACAAAGGTAACTCACCCTTTTTGATGGTAAGCCTGAACGATGGAGAAGACCCTCATTTTCGGAAAGCAGAATTTAATCCTACTGAGTGTCCTACAGACTGCACTAGACCCTGTGAACAGATTTGTCCGGCACAAGCAATCGTGTTTAACAATGTAAAAGAAAACTTTTCGGGAGTAATATCAGAAAAGTGCTATGGCTGCGGTCGTTGTATACCAGTTTGTCCATATAGTATAATTGATACAAGTTCATATATGTCAACGCCGCAAGCGATCGCGCCATTGGTAATGTCAACGGGAGTAGATGCCGTAGAAATCCATACAAAAGTTGGGCGGTTGACAGAATTTGAGCAATTATGGCAGGCAATTTCACCGTGGGCCGATCAATTAAAGCTACTAGCTATCAGCTGTCCCGATGGCGAGGGGATGATTGACTACCTAAGAGCAGTATATGACCTGATTGCCCCACTCAAGAGTGCCTTAATTTGGCAAACCGACGGTCGTCCCATGAGTGGTGATATTGGCGATGGCACCACAATAGCTGCGGTGAAATTAGGGCAAAAAGTTTTGGCAGCTAAGTTACCGGGATATGTGCAGTTAGCAGGCGGCACAAATAGCTATACCGTTGCTAAGTTAAAAGCAATGGGAATGCTTAAAGAGGCAGAGGGGCAGGGGGCGGGGGGCAGAGGAGAAGAATTTTTCCCCCTGCTCCCTGCTCCCTGCTCCCCATCCATTTCTGGGGTCGCCTACGGTAGCTACGCCCGCGTACTGCTGTCACCAATTCTCGAACAGTTAGAGAATAAGGAGGTAAGTAACACTAATGTACAAGCGAATCTTCGCCTCGAAGAAAATGACGTATTACTTTGGCAAGCTGTAAAACTTGCCCATTCTCTCGTTTCCCAGATCAAGTCACAGCAGGAGCATTAATTGCTCGTTTCGGGAAATTACCCAGAGCGGGTTCTCCTGCACGCAAATGTCCTCGCTATCTCTAAAAACGTCACCATAGAAAGCATGACGATTACAGACGATCTCCAAAAGTTATTAGACATTTTGCCCCAAGACCTGCAACAAGTACTAGAGAGTCATCCCAAACGAGATAGTTTAGTAGAAGTGGTCTTGGATTTGGGCCGTCGCCCAGAGGCTCGGTTTCCTAATCAAGCTGAGTATCTGAGCGAAGTACCCGTTACTCAAGAACAGATAGATGATTGTATTCAACGAGTTGGAATCTTTGGCGGAGATAATCGAGCAGGAATTGAGCAAACATTGCATCGGATTAGCGCCATCCGCAACCGCACGGGTAAGATTATTGGCTTGACCTGTCGCGTTGGTCGAGCGGTATTCGGAACCATTGGCATGATCCGCGATTTGGTAGAAACTGGTAAATCGATTCTCATGCTGGGGCGTCCAGGCGTGGGCAAAACTACTGCCTTACGGGAAATTGCCCGTGTTTTGGCAGATGATCTGCAAAAGCGAGTGGTGATTATTGACACCTCCAACGAAATAGCTGGGGATGGTGATGTTGCCCACCCCGCCATTGGTCGCGCTCGGCGGATGCAAGTGGCTCATCCAGATCAACAGCATCAGGTAATGATTGAGGCAGTGGAAAACCACATGCCAGAAGTCATTGTCATTGATGAAATTGGCACAGAACTGGAAGCTTTAGCGGCTCGTACCATTGCCGAACGGGGTGTACAGTTGGTAGGTACTGCCCACGGGAATCAGATCGAAAATTTGATTAAAAACCCCACCCTGGCTGATTTAGTTGGGGGTATCCAAGCTGTGACGCTGGGAGACGATGAAGCAAGACGGCGAGGTTCTCAAAAGACTGTTTTGGAGCGGAAAGCGCCTCCTACCTTTGAAATTGCTGTAGAAATGTTGGAACGCCAACGCTGGACAGTACATGAAAGTGTTGCTGACACAGTAGATAATCTGCTGCGGGGGCGTCAGCCTACCCCACAAACAAGAACCGTTGATGACCAAGGTAAAATCGCTGTTACAAGGCAGTTAGCTGTTGTCAATGGTCGTGGTGGACAGTTAGCCACAGTAGAAGATTCTTTCCCACCTGCGCGACCGTCTAATGGCTGGCGTTCATCTGGACAAATGGTAGCACTGCCGCAATTGCCTGTAGAGCGGGTAACTGGACGCAGTGAGTTTGACCGTTTGCTGGATGAATCCTTCAATTATTCTGAAAGCATTGATTTGGATGCTGCTACTAGAGTGCCAGGGCCGAATGGTGAAGATTTGCCATTGCACGTTTACCCTTATGGCGTTAGCCGTCACCAACTGGAACAGGTAATTAGCGTGCTAACTTTGCCCGTGGTATTGACAAAAGATATAGATAGTGCTGATGCAATTTTAGCACTGCGATCGCACGTCAAAAACCACGCCAAATTACGCCAAATGGCCAAAGCTCGTCATGTACCCATCCACGTAATTAAGTCCAGCACGATTCCCCAAATTACCCGTGGCTTGCGACGGTTGCTGAACATTGATGACCCAGAGATGGCTGATGACCTAGAATTGCAACTGTTTTTGCACAATGGTAGCGATGATGAGATGGATGCCTTGGAAGAAGCTAGACTAGCTGTTGAGCAAATTGTGATTCCTAAAGGACAGCCAGTCGAATTATTGCCGCGTTCTTCCCAAGTCCGCAAAATGCAGCATGAGTTGGTAGAACATTATCGCCTCAAGTCGCATAGTTTTGGTGAAGAACCAAATCGCCGCTTACGGATTTATCCGGCGTAACCTCACCCCTAACCCCTCTTTACACTGCGAAGAGGGGTAAAGAAACGAACCGCATTCGCGTTAGCGTCTCCCCTTGGGAGAAGGACGCAAAGAGCGCATTCGCGCAGCGTCTCGCAGAGAAGGAAGAAGGAAAAGAGAAAAATAAAAATCTGTGTACACATGCCAAAAAACCCGGTCGTAAAAACCAGGTTTTTTTGGGGCCATATTCCCCCAAGGCTACTTATAGAAGTTATTGATAAATTAGTGTTCTGGTAATAACTACCAAACTTAGGTTATCAATTTCGGAAAACTGCTACCCAATTCTTAAAATTTTTTCGGTTCTTCCGCTACTTTTATGGCGAGAATCAAAATTAATTAGATTTTAACAACTAAAATTTAATATAAAAAATGGTTAAAATTTAGATATTGTAG
>NZ_JBALBZ010000185.1:0-21583 GCF_036919495.1 Nostoc sp. | reverse complement strand
CCGTTAATAAACCGATGACCATCGTCTCCACTGTAGCGTTTGGCTAGCTCCACAGCTTCGTTGATGGCGATACTGTCTGGAACTCCTAAGAACTTCATTTCAGCCACAGCGATTTGCAAAATATCGCGGTCAATTTGGGCGAGACGAGTTACTTGCCAATCGACTAAAGCTGTAGAAAGGAGTTCATCTATAATTTGTCGATTGTCGTTGACGGTTATTACAAGCTCTTTAGCGTAATTACGGACTCCCTTATCCTGATTAGCTAACTGAATCAATACTGGAAAATCAACTGCCGTACCCAACTGATTGATTGCTGTCTGGGTACAGGTGATCGCTTCTTGAAGCATTGTTCTGGCACTATTGAGGTCGGAGGCCCGAGTTTGGCTACTTAAAAGGCGATCGTTACTGCGTTGCAGTTCACCTGCGGCATTATCGAGGGTATCTTGCACTTCTGAGGTCAAAGTGCGTACTGCTCCTAGCACCAATTTGGATACTAGTTGATCGTCTTCCAATTTCTCTAATTTCTTTGGGTTGACTGGCAATTGGCTAAGGCTTAAAAGCGCCAATTCACGAGCAATTTGCTGGGGTTTACGAGGTTGCATAAAACTGAGGGGTGATTAGGTAAGAACTGATTAACTAGACGGGGCAAACTTACTATTATATCAAATTTGGTACAATAAAACAACAAAATTACGCTCAGAAGGTACTGGATACTGGCTACTAGGAAAGAAACTATTTTAAGATTTGCTAGGATATGAATCCACATACTCATTTTTTCCAGTACCCAGTTCCTAATTCCCAACCCCCAATCCCCAATTTAACTTTCTTCAACAGGAATAACCTGCTGCTTGATTTCGTTGTGTTTCACTTCTAGCGTGGACTCTTTGGGGAAAACCAAGGGCGTATTGGGGGCGACAATGCCACCTGATACAACTATTTTAAAGGCGTCTTCAATCGACATGGAGAGGTTTACCACCTCATCTTCAGGAACTACCGCGTACCATCCGGTAGTCGGATTGGGCGTAGTGGGTATAAAAACACTTAGTACGGGACGAGGCATCTGGGCTTGGATATCACTGCTGATTGCACCAGTAACAAAGGCGATCGCCCAAATTCCTCGGCGGGGATACTCTACCAAAATTACCCGGCGAAACTTGCCATTAGAATCTTTTAGTATTGTTTCTAAAAGCTGCTTGAGGGTTTTGTATACCTGTCCTGCTAAAGGAATTGCCTGTAATAATCGCTCACCAAAATCTAACAACCACCGCCCAGCAATATTGCGAGCCATTAAGCCCATCAATAAAATACTTAGTAAAGGTACAGCTAATCCTACTAATAAATTCAGTAAATTTACTAAAATTGGGTTTAACCCATCAAAGGGATTCAGTTGTTTGGGAATTTGGGTGAGGAAGTTGATTACCCAAGTAGCAATGGTAATAGTTAGCCAGATAGTAGTTGCTAGGGGAATTACTACCAACAAACCAGCGATCAGGTCGTTTTTTAAGTCCTGTTTTAGTCGATCGATTACCAAGCCCCGATTCTCCTGTTTTAAGCTAGAGGAACTTTTGTTATTGGTATTCATACCAGCAGATTCGTCAAATTCCGAAGACTTTAACTTTAGGCAGTTTCTACCGCAAGTAACTGTCCAAAACGCTGGCAGCTTGGCTGCTGACGCAAAAACACCTACTTGTTGCTGGAAATCAGCTATTTTCCTACAAGCATACACATAGACATTAACCAATCTGATGCCGACTGGTTATTTTAAAAGGATGTTACTTTTCTTTGTAAGACTTGTAAACGATTGTTGCAAGTCCTTAGATATTACTAATTTACCGCGCTCAATCTAAAGCTGCTCATGATTGTGAAAGTACGAGCGGGTAAACAGAGAAATTATTTTATCTGGTCAGTTGAGCAGTAAAAGCTTTTTTGAAAATGTTCTGGTAAAAATATTAATTTATTATGAAAGTTTTTATTTAGACGTAAGACCCCCTATGGTAGCACAGATGTGCTTACCATACTTCTAAATTTTGCGATCGCCTACCCGTCCGTCGTAGGCGATCGCTGCTTCAAATTTTACGCCACATCAGCCTGTGTCGTTTCAGAATCCGCGCCCTGTAACTGTTGTGTACTCTCCTGTGCCTGAATTGCTGTTGCGTCTAAATTAGGTTTTGGTAGATACTTCATTTCCCAGACTTTGAGCAAAATCAGATATTCGTAGAATGCCTGCAATGTACACCAAGCAATTCCGGCGCGTCCATCTAAACATCCGCCTAAGATAAAATACATATATACAAAGCGTAGCAACGGTCTGGCGGGTAAACGTAAAGACAAATCTTTTAAGGCGCGGCGTTTTTCTATTTCCGATTTGCCAAAGAATAAATCTTGCCAGTTGACCTTTCCCTGTTCTAGTTGATATAGCGTTTCTTGAGCTTCGTCTGTAGAATAACGGTTATGCTTGTCAATCCAGCGACTCAAGCCTTTGCTGGAAGTGTAATGTGGGTATGTCTCTTTTAAAAAGCTAGTTGCACCCTCACAAACTTCCCGTTCAGTATGACCATAATCTGTAAACCAGACCTTACCGTGGCGGAAGAGGCGCATTTGGTAACGGGGATACTGTGTGCTGTAGCGAATCCAATGATTCATGAACATGACACGTTCAGCCACGTAGTAACCAATGTATTCAGGACTCTGACTTGCCTTTTCGCATTCTGCGAACAGTTCTGGTGTCATGCGCTCGTCAGCTTCGAGAATGTAAACCCATTCGTACTTTGGAGGGATAGACTCTAACATCCAGGTGCGTTGGCGGCCGTGGCTTTCAAAAGCGTGTTGAATGACGCGGATGGGATAGCGACCAGCGATTTCCACAGTGCGATCGCTACTGCATGAATCCACAACAATGATGTCATCCGATAGCATCGCCGATTCAATACAAGCAGCAATATCTAACTCTTCGTTATATGTCAGTATGTAAATTGAAAACATTACCCAAGTTTTATAGCGATTTTACTGAGTGATAAGTAAGTCGGTGCAATAAAAGCAAACTATCTAAACAAAAGTAAATAAGGCTTAAACTCTTTCTCCCCCTGCTCCCTGCCCCCTGCCTTATTGCAACAATAATTATTTACGCTGACCTACTTAATTGCCTTTTTATTGTTATTAGCTATTAGGCGTATGGCAGTATCAGCCGTCAAACGTCCTACTGCCATACCGATAATGGATGGATTAGCGTGCTGTAGCTCTAGGTTTACCACCTTGTATAGCACCGCTACCTTTTAAGCCTGTCCAGCCGATGATAATGTAACCAATGGACAACAGCAAACTGCTAATCCCAATCCGTAGTCCAGACTTCCAAGCAGTGTCTTTAGCTTGTTTCTCTGCTTCGTCTCTGCGCTGGCGAACTTGGCTCAGTTGTTGAGTTCGCAGCGTCTGAATATCTGTTTGTTGTTCAATAGCTTTATCAAGTAGTTGGGGATTTGTTTTAGCCTTCGTTAGCAACTCTTTAATATTTGCGGGAATTTGAGGGCTTTCAAGCGCTTGCTTATATTTTTGGTCATCTTTGAGGATTTCACTAAACTGAGCTTTGGTTTGGGTTCGCAGTTGATCTAGTTGAGCTTTTCCTTGCTCTGTATTCAGTTGTGCTTGCAATTGCGAGAACCGATTGTTCAGTTGAGTTTCTGCCTGATCTCCTTCTTGGGCGATACGGTTAAGTGTTTGAGCCTTAGCTTGATTGACGTTATTCAGGTGCAGGGGAAATATCAGCAAGAACATTAACCCTAAAATACTTGAAAAGATCACGGCGGGAAATCTTAAATCGATACCTTGAGGGCGATCGCTTGCTGCATCAGCACTATCAATCCAATAGGCAGCAAATAGCAGCCCCAAACCGACTAGAGGCACAATTCCCCGATCAACTAGCGCTGTTGCCAAGTTGATTTGCCATACCCGATCAGTTGGTTGAAAGGGTAACAAAAGAATCAAAAAGTCAACAAAAAACGACAAAATGCAAATTATTCCAACTACCTTAAGTGTGAGGGCAGTACTCACGGAAGTAAAACGGTTAACCATAGTTTTTTGAACTGGCGGTAAATACGAGTGATTTTCATATTTCAAGCTACTTGAATATTGTGCCTATGACCGTGACTCTTGTATAGAAACACAAAGCAGATTCAATATTGCTAAAGGCTATCTGCCTCTTGGTTTTCAACTAGGCCAGAGTAACATTTGTTATGTACAGTGTCTTCAGAAAATTTATGGTGTTTTAAGATACGAACATGATGTCGGGCTGTAAGAAAAGACTCATTAATTACCCGATTTACCTTATTACAGTTCTTAATCGGTCTTAATATAGGCATTTTGTAGGAGCGCACAAATGTTCGCCCCTAGTGGCTTTCGTATCCATATAAAAATCGCTATACTTCCCTTATTTTTCCATCTCCCTTGCAAGAGCTTGTTCCCAAATTGGCAGATCCTCCGGTCGGTCAACATCAGCTAACGGCGACAAATTCACGTATGATAAATTAAGTTTCTGAGCAATTTCCACGGTTTTCTGGAATACTTGAGCAGTTCCCCACTCGATGTTAACGAATAACTCCGGGATGTTTTGGCGCAACCCAATTAAGTAGTATCCACCGTCGATCGCAGGGCCAAGTACTAGATCAAAGGTGTATAACTTCTCAAAGGCTGTCTCTAGAATCTGGGCATTGACTCCAGGACAATCTGTACCGATGATAATTACTTTTGTGGCATGAGATTGAAAAGCCTCGAAAAGCGATCGCGTCATCCGCGAACCTAAATCCCCTTCGCCTTGAGACTGGTAAACCAAATCTAACCCCAGCCAGTCTTGCATAAGTTGCGAATCCCCACCTGCAAATCTCACTTCCACAGATATGGCAATGACTTTTTGCAATTCTTGAACTTGAAATATTGTATGTTCAGTCATTTCCCGTTGAAGATTGGCAGCACCAACAGTTCCCAAAGCAGGTATCAGTCTGGTTTTAGTCTTCCCTGGTTCTGGATAGCGAGTGAAAATAATCAAGTGCTGTTTTGAAATTGCTGGTAAGTTCAGCACAGAATACCTTATTTGGATCAACAAGAAATATCTTAATAGCAATACTTACCGTTTTCGGCTGTGGTATGGTCTTTTTCCATTCGCATTGCTCCTAAAATCGTAGAAACAACAACACAACGTTTGGCTTTACCACCATACTTGCTTGATAGTGTTATTCGTCCTAGTGGCGGTTGTCTGACATTACCTCTGTAATCAAATTGGATATGCTTGATGCCATTTGACTCTGATAGGGTTGTTTCCTCATCTAAGCGCACATTGGAATTTAGATTATTCCAGTTAGCGCCAGATGGGTTTACTGTAGCAGGATGAACCGCCCATTGAAGAATACTGTTTTGTTGGCGAAAGCTGGCTTGCCAAGTCAATTTTTCCTTACTAGCTTGGCTTTGGGCTTGGCGCATAGCATAATAAACCTCGTTTTGGGCAGTGTTGAGGTGGCGAGTCTGCACAAAACTTAGCCAGTTGGATATTGTCAGCGTGGCTAATATACCAATTAATAAAACAACTACTAAAGTTTCTAGTAGGGTAAAACCATGACTAGAGTCTTTATTTAAGAGATTTTTAGAATTAACTAGAAACAGTAACTGCACCCGGATATCCATTTTTGTCTTCTGATCGCTTTTCAATTACCCAGCCATTGAGCAATGTTTCAGCTTCTTGCCTTCTTATTTCATGCTGGTTAGTAATATTGTCTAGCAAGCTAGGCATTATAAGGATTATGACTATTTTCAGTGATAGTTTTAAGGTGAAATTTATATTCTGAAGTCTTGAAGGGTCATAAAAAAAATACTTCCACAAAAATATAGCAGATGCTAAACCTTTTTTGTGGTTAAAGGGCTTTTGTAGCGCTTTACAGGTCAAGTATTTGTATAAATTTGCTAGACTTATATTCCAATTATGCTTTAGTGTCGAACGCGCAGGAGCTTTTCGTAGATAGGAGCTTTCCTTGTACGCTCTCTTAAGCACTTGCAAGCAAGATTTTTCCTGTCTGACAAGATTGGAAGAAACTGAATTAGCACTTATGCGATATAAGATTTGTACAGATGGCACACATACAAAATCAAACTTAGAAGCTAATCGCAACCACATATCCCAATCTTGAGCCGCACTTAGAGATTCATCAAAGCTACCTAATTGAATTAAAGATTTTCTACAAATTAAAGGATTAGACCCATTTTCTAGAAAGTTATTTAGCAATAAATTTTCATGAACATTTCCATTTAGATTAATCCGCTTACCTGAAAGTGTAAATTTACCATTTTCATCAATATAATCAGTCCAACTGTAAGCAACTTTTGCAGTAATATTTTCTTGAAGAGCCTTTAACTGAGAATGAAGTTTATCAGGTGTCCAAAGATCATCTGCATCTAAGAAACTAACAAATTCCCCAACTGCAAGGTGTAGCCCTCGGTTACGGCTGACGTTCCCGCCAGCATTAGGGTAAGAAAATACTTTTATTCGTGAGTCTTTTATTTGTGTAACAATTTCTAAAGTTGAGTCCCGTGAACCATCATTAATTACAATTAATTCTAGATCAGTGAAAGTTTGATTTAAAACAGATTTAACTGTATAAATAATAGTCTTTTCACTATTATAGGCAGGTATAATTACAGAAATTTTTGGTAATCTTTGGCTGGATTTAATCATAACTATAAAGCCATTTTATTTTTTAGTACTCTGCCTAAATTACATTTAAAGTAGTAAAAAGGACTCATCATACTAGCCAAATAAAACTCCATCTCAAAAATTGGAATTAGATTATTTTTAAATTGTCCTCTATACTGAATGAGATGTTGTAATACTCGGCGTAAATTCCCTAAGACAGTTTTCACAAAAACTATCGGTTTTTGCCAATTTTTGGTATTTATCAAGCGTAACTGGAAAATACACAACCCACAGCCGCGTGCCAAAGTTAGGAGGTAATCTCTCTCAAGTCGCCAATGTGGTATTTGATGATAAGTATGCATGGTAGGGTTATACCAAATTTGCCAGCCTGCGTAATGTATATATAGCAATGGTTCATAGTCATCACCCTGTACCAAAATACCAGGTAACTTACCACTTAAATTAGGTCGTTGTGGTACATTTTCAAGCCATGCTTTTTTCCTGACAACAAGCGCTGCACCAGGAGGAAGCCTTAAATTGTCTGCATCAAATAAATGTGGATTTGAGCCATGTTCTCTAATAGCTAAAAAAGCTTGAATTCTTTCAAAATGTTCTGGCGGCTTTACTTCAAAATCTCCATGAATTTGTCCACTCCAAGCACCTGCTTGAGGATGCTCCAATGCAAAGCTATATGCTTCTGATAACCAATTAGGTGCAGGTAAGTTATCATCATCTAAAAATGCGATTAGCTTCCCTCTGGCTTCACGTACTGCCCGCAGTCGGGCAAAAGCTGCTCCCTGTTCGGTTTCTAAAAAATATCTTAAATGACAGTTTCCATTATATATTTTTTGGTAATTCTGGATGATTTCAAATGTGTTATCAGAACTATTGTTATCTACAATAATAATTTCCCAGCTAAGTTGTTTTACTTGTGTCTGGCTTAAGAGTTTATCTAAAATTTTAGGTAAGCGAGTTGCTCCATTATATGCAGGAATGGCTACGCTAATATCTAAACTTTTAAGTGATAATTCAGTCATACAGAATCCCTAACATTTTGATAATTTATTTTTTTAAATATCCATTTTTCCAAAGATAAAAAGGACTAATTAAACTACTTAAGAAAAGTTCCATTTCGCAAGCAGCTACCAAATCTTGCTTTAGCTTAGTTCGATATTTGAGTAAGTGTAAAACAATTTTACGTAGGTCATTTATCATATAACTTAAAAGAGCAATTGGTCTATACACATGTTTCATATTTACCATTCTAGTTACAGAACGGCTAAGTCCAATGCCTCGAAAAAATGGAATTAAATAGTCTTTTTGTAACCGAAAATTTGGTATTTTATGAAAAACTTCCATTTCCGGGTTATACCAAATCTCCCATCCTGATTTTTGGATATAACACAACATTTCTAAGTCTTCACTGGTAAGCATATTGCCTTTAACTCTGCCAGTTAAAATAGACTTATCTGGTACACTTTCTAACCAGGCTTCTTTACGAACAACAAGTCCGGCAGATGGGGGTAGTAATTTTTTAGCTGCTTCATATAATAGCGGTAAATTACCTCGTTCTGTAATTGCCAAGAATGGAGCAATTCGCTGAAAGTTTTCTGGTGGTTCTACTTCCCAGTCAGGATGAATTTGGCTACCATAAGCTCCCGCCTTTGGATATTTTTCACCAAAAGTATAAGCTGCGGATACCCAATTTGATAATGGGTAGTTATCATCATCTAGAAAACCTATGAATCTACCTTTAGCTTCTGCAACTGCCTTTTTTCGAGCATAAGCTGCTCCCTGTCGTGCTTCAAAGCAATATTTTAAAGGATAAGGATACCGCCAATTTTGTTGATAGGTTTGAACAACTTTAGCTGTGTTATCAGTGCTATTATTGTCCACAACTATAATTTCCCAAGATAAATTTTCGGTGTGAAGTTGGTTTTGTAGCCGTTCTAGTAGTTCAGGCAAACGACTTTCACCGTTATAAGTTGGGATAGCTACAGTAAAGTCAAGGTTCTCACTCATTTGAAAAAAGGAATATTTTGATTAGGACGCTTTTATCTGCTCAATCAATGGCTAAGTTATCAGCGATTCTTAAATAAATTTCTCAAACATTAAAACTGTACCTGATATTTTAATTTTGCGATCAATGTGCAGTTTTATATACAGTGCTATTACTTATCTTTAAATAAAGATTACTACATAAATTACTTAGCTGCATTTATCGTCTTTTGCTGTGAGCATTGAGCCTAAGAGAGTTTTCACAATGACGCATCGCTTTATGCTACTTGCCGATGTAGAATTTGCAGAGCTTGGCACAGCTACCACTATTTTTAACCCAGGTGGCTCTGTTGAAGGGGCTATAGGTGTTCCAAAGTTTGGAGTTGGTAAAGTTGGTAAAGCCCCCATATAGTCAAAGGTAATTTTTGTTGGCGTACTTGAAGGAGGGTAAGATACACTAGAATTAGCAGTGTTTTCGCCACTGAGATTTGCACCTAGCAGTAATTTATTAGAGCTAACGCCTACATCCGCCCCCAAAGGTTTCCATGTAGGGCTTCCAGCATTAGTATTATAAACAGCAACCTCTACATTTTGGGTTGTGCCATTTTTCCGAAAACTGACACTGTAGCTAAGTTTTGTGTTTTTAGCTTCGCTCTGTGCTTCTTCCAGCGCGGCTAAAACAGCGTCGCTAACCTTATTTACCTGCTGTCGATTTACAAAGGCAACCCAACTAGGAGCTGCGATCGCTGATAGAATTCCGATTATTAAGATTACTACAACCATTTCTATTAAAGTAAAGCCGGCATCCTGTTGAGGATAAAATCGCTCCTTGGTGTCTTTACTAGACATCGTAGTGTGGAATAACTTTAAAGTTAGATTGCCCATAATACCCCATCATTACTTGTGCTGTATATTATCAAGTTTATTTACTAAATAAATATCCACGTCCCTGTACGCGGACGCTTGCTGTCGGAAAGTAACTTTGGTTATTTGAAGAGTAATCGAAATTGTTAGTTTGCAACCGAGCTAGTGCATTACCTCGTAAAAACACCTGTGCTGTGGTGTTGGCAACATCAACGCAAGTATAGAAGCCCATATAATTACCAATGCTAAGTGTTCCAGTGGGGCAAGTAGGATATTTTGGATCCGTTGGAGGTGGAATAGAGGTTTGATCGATATAATCAATTAGTACAGAAGCTTGTTGAGTGTAAGCTGCCGAAGCTTTTGTCCATGAATTCATTTTGGGAGTTAGACCTGCTGCTCCTGGTAAATTCAGGTTAAAACGCTGAAAACCTGTATCGGGGCAGTGGCTGGTGTCAATATATGTGTCATTTGGATAACCAGTACAATTCCCAGTAGTACCACTAGCAGCCAGAACTCCATCACTAATTTCAAATCTGGCAATACGAGCCGCGTTTGACCAAGTAGTACTACTATCTTTGATTAAATAGTAGGCAACTAGTGAGTAAACAAAAGTGTCATCTATTTTGTTTGCTGTAGTGCTGCTGGAAAGTGTAATTGCACCTGAGAAAAACCTGCGTTTCCAAAACACCAGAATTGGTTGACAAGTAGAAGAACTGGTACAAACACCAGCTGCAACAGGGGGTATTTGGTCTTGAATTCCTGAGCTTGTCGCGACACTATTTGAATTGGTAGTCAGTGCAGTTTTATCATATATGTAGACAGCTTGTTGTAAATCATTGGCAATGTAATCAACTGCTGTCTGGATTTCTTGTTCAGAATTTGCTTTTGCTTGCTCCTTCTGATCTGTACTGAGAATATTAACCATGAATCCTAGCAGCGGTGTAAGCACCAAGAATGCCAGCAATAAGGCTACCAAAAGTTCTATCAGGGTAAAACCATTAACTTGCTGAACAAACTTAGAGTGTTTCAGCTGAATGCTGAGAAGAAATTTGAGTGCATTCTTCATAACTACGGTTTGCCCCTTGGAGGATGTTTTAAAAGTATTAGGCGAATATAATTCACCACTACATAACTAAAGTCCACCTCCGTGGACTGATACAAATTCAAGGGTTTGTTAACCTGCGGAGGGAGGTTTTGTCTCGTGTAGCCGCGATTTTTAGTCGCCCAGGCGAATATAATTCGCTACTACAATATCTGGAAAACCTCTCTCCTCTTAGGAGCTACGGTGTACACACAAGTCTGAAATAGCTGATTAACCCAAGGTTTTACCCCACCCTAACCCTCCCCTTATAAAGGGGAGGGAACTAGATTTCCGGTTTCCCCCCAATATATCGGGGGGATTAAGGGGGGTAATTCGACTTGTGTGTACACCGTAGCCTCTTAGGAGAGAGGCTTTGAATTTTCCCCCTTACCTTGTAGGGAAGGGGGCTAGGGGGTTAAGTTTGGCGTTGGTTTTTCCACATAACCTGAAAAGTCACCTTTCAACCTGACTGCACAGGATTAATTACAGGTGGTGTTACTAGTCACAGGAGTGGTGGCAGGAATAGCAAGACGCTGACACAGAGCATTGAAGGAAGTGTTTTTAGAAGCAATTACAGTGGTCATTTCCACTAGTGGAAATTGGGCATTGCCCAAAGTTCCAGTGAAAGTGTTTTGTCTATTATTCTGACTACTGTTGCTAGCGTTGGCTTTGGTAAAGTCAATATCTGACCGATAAACTCGAATTCCCAAACCGTAACCATCGATTGGTAGACCTGTTGTGGTATTAATGGGGGTACTTCCTGCTCCTATAATTTTTACAGCCTGAATGTAAAATAGGTTGCTTGTACAGTTTGGGGCACTAATAGTTAGGTTGTTGTTTGCGTCTTTTGTCACGCAATATAACGATGTTGATGCTGTAGGAGGTGGCATATTTGTGGTGGTAAGTAAATTGTCAGCTAAACTCCTGGTTGCATTGGTTGATTGAGGCAATACAATAGTGGCATTAGTCGTAGTAGTGAAATTAGTGGGTTCAGGAATTAGCACTACTCCGGTTTTTACACCATCAATGAAAGTTCTGACAGCTTGTGTGGCTAGTTCTACGCGTTTTGATTGGACGCGAGTTGCTGTTGCAATGACGATTGTAGGCGCGATCGCTGCCAGTAAAATAGTAACCACGATTATTGCTACCAGTGACTCAATGATCGTGAAACCAGGCTCATCAGATGGTTGACTTATTTGCTGTTGTTTGTGCTTAATCATAGTTACTCACCAGTTTCTAAGAATTAAAGATTAACTACAGCCAGAGGTAGGACGTTGATCGGCATCGACGACATAAGTACTATCTGAGGCTTTTTTGGCACACAACAACGTTTGTACCCATGTATCATCTCGACCAACTTCTCGGAAGTACTCATTGGGTTTGTTATTTGGCGTTGTCGCTAACTTTTGCGAAAATGCGTCTGGTGATTGCGACAGCAAGGCGACATCATAACCCCACTGCCGGATGGGAGGCTGGTAAAAAGGTACTTGACCACCGCTATTATTGGTCGGATATGCTCCGAGAGATGAGCCATTTAAGTATGTTACAAATGGTGCGGTAGCATAAGCACTACGAGTTCTTTGGATAAAAGAGCCGTTGATTGTAGCTATACTAGTTGGGATTGAGTCACTTGGGTTCCAATTTTCCAAGAGGCGGACAAAGTTGTGTAAACCACCATTGTCTTCTGTAGGACGAGCTGGGGTGTCTCCCCCTGCTGCGGCTAAGTTAAAGGTGGTAGATGTTGCCCATTGAAGCCAATAAGAATTCTGTACAGCGCCAGAACCCAGTACGTCAAATGCATTTTCATTACTAGTGCTGAAAGCAACTCTAATTTGTAACACTGGCGATAAAGCTGGTTGGGTTGTTGTAGTAGCAGTAAATGTTGCTGGTGAAAGTACTGTTGGGGGATTATTATCACTGTTGTTTGAATAGAACCATAGAGAATTAGCTGTGTTATCTGGGTGGCTAGAACTAAAAGTACTGAATGGAAATGAAGTTATTTTCCCGCCCTTGATACCTATAATGGTTGGTTGATTACTAGTAAGCGTGAGTTGTCCAGATGCATTACGGAGAAAGGCAACACGACGAGGATAGCCTAGATATTTAGAATTAGTCGGTGATTGTGCTGTTGTACCTGCTAAATGGGTAGTCAGAGAAAAAGTCTGTCCATTTCCCGGAGTGCCAGTAACATCCGAGGCTCTTAGACCTGCTGGATATAGAGCAACATCACCGGGTAGTGTTACGTACCAATCACTAGCCGTAGTACTAGTACCCTGATTGCAAGCTGAAACAGGTAGTTTCGGACATACTTCCATTAAATACTCTGGGCTAGTTTTCCTTCGCTGGATGGGTGTAACAAAGTTATTCAGGTAAGAACTACTTTTACTGCTAAGGGGCAAGCCGTCACTACCATACCAGGCAGCATTGACGACATTAGCGTTGTTTGTATTAAACCCATTGTTCATAAATGCGGTACTAGAAGTGTTATCCCCCAAATTATTATTCAGGTCATAGTCTCCATCGCTGCGGTAGCCCGTCTTATAGGTAGTAGAAAGAAGTGTGATCGCATCTGACAATACGCTCGCAGGTCGCCATGCGTCTCCAGTGGTACAATTTGGTAGTCTAGGATCACCAGTACGACAAGCAAAGTTTGGATTAAGGTCTGAGCGAGAGTAAAAATTGCCCAAATTACTAGCTAGAGCTGTTATAAACTCTTCTTGGCTATGTTTATTAAAGTCGCCTTTAATATATACAGGCAAGTTAGAAGCTAAAACCAAGCCTTTTTCTGCATCTCTGTAAGCCTGAACACGCCAAATTGGGTTGCCATTGATTAACATAATGGCGTTGGGACGGCGAGTTGGATCAAGTTTATAATCTACAGGGCTTTGTGATTTTTGAGTATCTTTTTTTGTTTGTATTTGTGTCGCTGTATCTGTTGCTGTAATGCCAGCAGGATAACTCAAATCCGGCAGTGCATCATCACGAGTAGCGTAAATAATACCGCTATTGGGAATTAAGTATTCTTGTGGTGTTGCTGTGCCATAAGGAGTTGTCCGCAACTTATTAATGTCTAATACAGTAGCGCGAATTTCCAGAGGTTGGCGGGTTTCTTTGGCAAGTTCATAGTCTGTAGACGGGCTTGCTACTGTCCCAGTTGCATTAATAGTACAGGTATATTGAAAGTAACAAAGCGTTGATGTCCCAGTTCCATTTCCATTTACACCATCAGCGTTGGTGAATGTTTCTACACCAGCTGTTAATACATCTTTATCTTTATGAATTGCCTTAATCTGTCTGGCATCCAAAAAAGCAGTTTCGGAAATTGCGCCGTGAGGGATGACGCTATTATTTGGAGCGCCGATACTACCATCTAATATTTGGATGGCACAAATAGAAGCATCAATAGCAGACTGCTGTGAGATTGTGAGTG
Organism: Nostoc sp.; assembly: GCF_036919495.1. Classification (GTDB taxonomy): domain Bacteria; phylum Cyanobacteriota; class Cyanobacteriia; order Cyanobacteriales; family Nostocaceae; genus Nostoc. Next base: position 7,540 of record NZ_JBALBZ010000185.1, on the reverse strand, counting down.
TCCCAGAGGCAGCTACTAGCCCCATAGCCGTGTTCAGTGTTGGATTTACTATCCGCCCATTGGGATACATTAAATTAGCTTGGTAGTTTAGTAAAGCTAAATAGTCAGAAACACCCTTTGTTGGAGGTGCGTAGACAATACCATTATGGGAGTTACCACCCGTAGTGCCGTTATATGGAAGAGCTGCAAGGTTGTCATCTGTAGTGCTATTTGTCGGGTCGTAAAAGCTACTTATACAAGCAATAGGTTTAGGGCTTGTCGCACTGTAGCCACTCGCTTGGTAGTGATAAACTGATGTAGCCCTCATCCGTAAATACGGCGTAAGAGGCGTAAGAGGCGGAAGCGCAGGAAGAGGAGGAGTAATTATTGGTAATACTATATTGCTCTTGCGGGTATCTTGGATTGATTTATCAGCATTGATCCCAATAGTGTTAGGCACGGGCATCATATCTGACCAAATTCTATTTGTACCACCAACAGCTGGGTTTAAAGCTGTGTTCAAAGTAATTTGGGTACTACTAACAACAGTATAACCTTGAGGTAAATAAATCCCTGCACCAGTGACTACTCGTAAGCCACCCACAGGAGCGGCGACACTAGTTGGTACCGTAGCAGCTGCTGATTCCCAATCTCCATCTCGGTCAACAGTTCCTAAATCAGCTAGTTGCTGTACACGACTGCTGCGAGTGCGAGTTCCACTTCCACTATCCCAGTTAATACCTGCAATATTTTGGGTATCTATGGTAGCATCTGAACCAACAAATGTCGTTCCGTTCCACCACAACGCAGGTAGGTTATTGCCAAGCAAAATGCGATCGCCAATGTATTGTTCTTTACCTAGCGTTTGTTGTGTAGATGGTTGTGTAGCACCAGGTAGCAGCTTAGAACTATTAATGTTAAGTGCTAAATCAGAATAATTAGTTTTAGTTTTACCATCACTAGGGTTAAAGGGATAAACCCAAGTGTCTTGTGGACGCAGTGACTTACCACTTCCTTGTAAGACAGTAGTAGTGGTATAATCTGTACTAGTCGCAGGATTTATTATTGCATTTCCACCAAAACCAACTTCACCATAGGGTACACGGCGGGTACGTTTTTGAAAGTAAAGTAGTAACTGGTTATTACGGACAGTGGATAGTTGCGCTGCACTGGCAGTAGCTGTAGTTAGATTTAATTGTTGTAGTTGCTGTGTAATGCCATCTTGAACTTCCTGTGGGTCAGTAGATGCAGCCTTACTCGTCTGTGCTAGCACCAAAAGATTGATACGCTGTGCATAAGCTAGGCTATTGTAGGCAATATCACTCGTTCCGTCAGTGACTGATATGTTAGCGCTAGTATTACCATTTTGACTAGGACTAACTCCTTGTCCTTGGAATAAATCCACTAAAGTACCGTTACTTGCATTACCAGTGAAACCACCAGCTCCTAAATTGCCACCGACAGAAATTTTGGCATTGTCCTCATTATAGAAACAGGAATTTACACTACTAACCTGATAAAGTCTTACATTGTTGCTACCAGTCAGGAAGTTACTATTAGTCAAGATCCGTCCATTTAGGTTAAATGTGGGACCAGGGGTAAGTTCTATATCATCGTTATAAACTACCGCATTGTTAACTAGCGGTAGTTGTACACGGTCTTGTTGATACTCTAAACTTGAAAAACTTTTATTCCCTTTAAAAGGTTCGTAATTACCAGTCGCTAGTGGGTTAGTGATGGGAACATTAGCAGTGTAGACAAAAAAGCTTTTTTGGAGCTGACTAGCAACACTAACCCAGCCCGTACTCCCCACCAAAGCAGCACTTGTTGCTACACTATTTTTACAACTGTTGGTTACACCACCAGTAGTCATGGGCGGAGTTCTTGCCTCTAGAGGATTTCTAGGGCGGCTGTATGTGCCACTAGTTATAGGCGGAGTTCGGAAGTAAATTCCATAAAGAGTATAGCTGTCAAATTTCCCATTGTTATTTGTATCAGTAGGGAACATCCATGCAGTTGTTAGATCTGCTGGCTGACTTTCTCCTGTTGGTGCAGTTGTATAAGCATAATGTAGCTTCAGTGGAGTTTCGTCTCCAAAAGTATATCCAGGCAAATTAGCAGCATTACTTAAGGTATCTTCTAAAACTTTATCTGAAGGTACGGCTCGTGGCAGTTTGCTGTCAGTAAATAGCTTGTCTAATTTTGCTCTGGCTCTGTCAAGGGCTGGTGCTGCGGCGTTAAGTACAGCTTGATTAACTCGAACATTACTGGCATTTTTAGAGCGTTCAAAAGACCGAAATAAAATAGCGGCTGTCAATAATACGACTACTATTAATACCATTGATACTGTCGGCAACAAAAAGCCAGCATTCTCTGAGCCGCGTTTTCTTTGAATGCCAAAAATAGTCCGCAAGAGCCAAATGATTTGTTTATTAATTGTAAATAAAAACTTCTTGCTAATTTGTCTGAAGGTTTTTTGAATTACCTTGACTAGCTGACGTTTTTGAGACATAGATGCTTCCCTGTCAGGTGGTTTATAGCGGATTTTCTTTTATGCATACATCTTCAACTATGCCTGTAAAGTCTTTTTATAGGCATAAAGTGAGGCTAGATTTATTTTTTAACTACTGCATCTTGTTTGACTAACTTTCAAATAAAGTAGCTACAACAAAAGATAATTTATTAAAGTTATACCATTCATTAATTATTAATTTAATCCGGTAAATACTGATTTTTTGATAATTATTTAATTAAAGCCCGATAAAGGTTAAAGCAAAACTTCACAGTAAATTTGCGGAAATGTATCTTATCTAAAAGCAAATTTATGAATATGTTATTAAGAGAGTTAGCTTATAATACCCATCTATTAAAGGAAAGATATCAGTTGAGTGCAAAATAATCCGATATAGTGGTTCTCATTTTGGTGCAATACTGTCGGAACCTCACCCTATCCTGACTTTAATCTTTCATCTTTCTTCCCTTACTAAACACACAAGTCTAGAAATCCTACCTCAAACTTGCTTTCGTTGCCCTAGTCCTAAAATTAGGGAAAGAAAGGGAGTTTCAAGTCGCCTAAAAAGTAGGTATTTATGGGGCTGAAAGAGTTGAAACCTTTGGGACTTATACTTATGTATACATACATACGCGGTAGCCTTATTAGGGAGAGGGAATATATAGCGGCTGCCTACTTTAGGACAAGTCTGCTATGGATAGTTGTGACAGGCGCTCTCTTAGGAGAGGGATATCTGGATGTCAATTGTATGGGTAGGGTTCTGCCAACGCTAAGAGCGATGTCTCCGACGGGCTATGCCTACGCAATTCTGGCAGTAAATCGTTGAGGTTTACTTGAATAGCACCACATTTATCTGGAAAATAACGAGCAAGAGCTTGAATTACTTTCATCGGGAGGAATCTCCAGGATAGGAAATCTGCTCTTGCTATTTTATTCGCTGTATTGTGAATTACCCAGTAATATCTGTGCTTCACTAAAAACTAGTGGTCTGTCAAATTCATTTTGACGGTTAGGGAGACGTCAAAAGAGGCAGGGGAGCAGGGGGCAGGGAGCAAGGGGGAATAACTGAGACGGAGCTTGTACTCCGCCCCAGTAAGAGCGCCCTTTATGGCGGGGCTTCATACCCATGTTCCGCTCCGCTCCACGGCTCCAGGTCAGGGCTTGCTCCCCAAGCTTTGAGCGCCCTGCCCCTCCGCTTCTTCGGTGATAAATCGCCGTCTCTACAGGGAATCTATCAATTCTTTATTGACATACTACTAAATCGCCCATTCTCACCTAACGAATCAGAAAAATAGGGCGATCTAGTTTTATTTGCATCTTATTGACCAGAAATAAAAAGTTACAGAGCAACTAAATTTATTTATGGGGTTCAAAATTTTTGACTTTTGACTTCCCCGTTCGCGTAGCGTCTCCGCAGGAAAAGGGACTTTTGGCGTATTAATTTTACGATTCTGGTGCTGACTCAACTAAATTGACAGTGGTTCGCGGGATTGACACCTTCACCAGCACTTTTTTGTTAAAAGACAGACCGGTTTCATTTTTATCAATGATAATCGTGTCTCCAGAGATAAAAGTATTTTCCAATAACTTGGTGGCGAGGGGGTTTTCTACTTCTCGCTGAATTGCCCGTTTGAGTGGACGGGCCCCATAAACTGGATCGTAGCCTGATTCGACAAGGTAATCGCAGGCTGCTTGGGATATCTCAAAGAAGATTTTTTGCTCACGCAGGAGATTTTCTACCCGCTTGAGTTGAATACGGATGATTTGCCGCATTTCCGTGCGATTTAAAGTATGGAAGAGAATAATGTCATCGACACGGTTGAGAAATTCTGGGCGGAAATGCGATCGCAAAGCATCCATTACCCGCTTTCGCATTGTTTCATATTTGGAATCATCACCAGATACATCCAAGATATATTCGCTACCGATGTTACTGGTCATGACAATAACGCTGTTGCGAAAATCTACCGTCCTCCCCTGAGAGTCAGTAACTCTCCCATCATCTAACACCTGCAATAAAATATTGAACACATCGGGGTGCGCTTTTTCGACTTCATCCAATAGCACCACTGAGTAAGGACGGCGGCGAACCGCCTCGGAAAGCTGACCGCCTTCTTCATAGCCTACGTATCCTGGAGGCGCTCCCAGTAACCGAGAAACTGAGTGTTTTTCCATATACTCAGACATATCCAAACGCACCAAAGCATTATCAGAATCAAAGAGAAACTGAGCTAAAGCACGGGCGAGTTCGGTTTTACCTACGCCTGTGGGGCCCATGAACAAAAATGAACCAATGGGACGAGAGGGATCTTTCATCCCCGCACGGGCACGGCGAATTGCGGCTGCTACCGCTTCTACAGCCTCTTCTTGCCCAATGACTCGTTGATGCAAATGACTTTCTAATTGCAGCAATTTCTGCCGTTCTGATTCCAATAGACGATTGACGGGAATTCCTGTCCATTTAGCGACTATTTCGGCAATATCGGCTTCGGTGACTTGTTCTCGCAGCAACGTGGAACCTTGGTTTTGAATTTCTAAAAGACTCGCTTCTTTGGCTTCACGCTCGTGCTGCACTCCCTCCAATTTGCCATACTTCAGTTGGGCAGCTTTATTTAGGTCATAAGCACGTTCCGCCTGTTCAATTTGCACTCGCAGCGCATCTTCTTGTTTCTTTAAGGCGCTTATAGCTTCCAATATCTGCTTTTCACCTTGCCATTGCTCATTAAATATTTGCTGCTTTTCCGTTAAATTGGCGATTTCTTGCTCAATTCGCTCCAAACGTTCTTTAGTTTGGGGAGTACCCTTTTCTTCGCCAGCTAATGACAGCTTTTCCATTTCTAACTGCATGAGGCGGCGATCGATGGTTTCCAATTCGGCTGGTTTGGAGGTAATCTCCATTTTTAACTGTGCTGCTGCTTCATCCACTAAATCAATGGCTTTATCTGGTAAGAAGCGATCGCTAATATAACGCGCTGACAGTGTTGCTGCTGCTACCAACGCCGAATCAGAAATTTTGACGTTGTGATGCACTTCATAACGTTCTTTCAACCCCCGCAGAATGGAAATAGTATTTTCCACACTTGGCTGATCGACAAATACTTGCTGAAAGCGGCGTTCTAGGGCAGCGTCTTTCTCAATGTGTTTGCGGAACTCGTCGAGGGTAGTAGCGCCAATACAACGCAGTTCTCCCCGCGCCAGCATGGGTTTAAGCAGATTTCCGGCATCCATCGCCCCTTGTTGAGTAGAGCCTGCGCCGACTACGGTGTGCAGTTCGTCAATAAACAAAACAATGTCACCGTTAGATTCAGTAACTTCCTTGAGAACTGCTTTTAGGCGTTCTTCAAATTCACCTCGTAATTTTGCTCCAGCAATTAAACTGCCGATATCTAAGGAGATTAACTTGCGGTTTTTCAGGGATTCGGGAACGTCACCATTTACCATCCGTTGTGCCAAAGCTTCGGCGATCGCAGTTTTACCTACGCCAGGTTCACCAATTAACACGGGGTTATTTTTGCTACGACGAGACAATACTTGAATTACCCGCCGAATTTCGTCATCCCGCCCAATTACCGGGTCGAGTTTTCCAGCTTTTGCCTGTTCTGTCAAATCTCGACCAAATTTTTGTAAGGCTTCATAGCGGGATTCTGGGGTTTGATCTGTGACCTTTTGGCTACCGCGAACGGTTTTGATAGTAGCTTCTAGTTTAGCTGCATCCGCACTAAAGCTTTTGAGGATCTTTCGTCCAATGCGATCGTCTTCAGCAAAGGCCAAAAGTATGTGTTCCACGGAAATGTAAGAGTCTTTCATCCTAGCTCTAGCTTCCTCGGCTCGGTCTAGCAAAATATCTAAATTGCGGCTAAGGTAAAGCTGATCGCTTTTTCCAACTTTGGGCTGACGTTGGGTAAAGGCTTCAAGTTGCTGCTGCAATCGGATTGGATCGACCTCAGATCGAGCCAGGATACGTATTGCTAGACTAGTAGGTTCTTCTAACAAGGCGATAATTAAATGTTCAACATCTAGCTGCTGTTGTTGATAAGCACGGACTATATCCTGAGATTTAACAATCGCTTCCCAGGCTTTATCAGTAAATTTATTTGGATCTGTAGGTTGCATCTTTATAATTTTGGAATTTTGATTTTTAGTTTAGGGATTGGGTAGTGAGGATTGGGACTGGGTATTAGAATACTCTTGCCTAGTCCCTAATTATCCAAACATTCTTAGCGGATGTCCGCGTGTATCTCCAGTGGCAATTTTGGATTGGTAATTGGTGATAGTTTAATCCATTACCCATTTTCTAATTTAAAACGAAAATACTGTTCTGAACGGACTTTACCAAATGGTAATATTGGAACAATCGCTATTAGTGTTGCTCACCAACGACAGTATGCGGGTAATACTAATAGGATTTACACAGACAAGATACCCCAACCCGCCTAAAATAGTGAGGCAAAAAGCCAAAAATCTCGCGTGTTTGGGTTTACCTGCATGAGATAACAGTGTGCAGTAAGAATTAATCTCCCTAGATGTAGCTCAACTTTTCAAGACATCGGTGTAGATTTTCCTACAGCTTTATTGGCTTTGATAGGGTTTTACTGGGTGGCTTAATCCTCTCCTTTTTAAGGCTTATCATTACCAAGATCAAATAAATCTTCCGCTTCGTTGTTAACCCGCCTGGGAATAAATTCTAAGGCTAATAGCTAAAGTCCTCTCAAGAGGACTGAATATAAGATTTTAAGCGATGTCGATGGTTAAACTCTTTGTGTTAGGAAAAATTTCAGTCCACTTAAGTGGACTTCAGCTATCAACCCAGAACTTAAGTTCTGGGCGGGGTGTCGGCCAATGCGACATCTTAACTGTTACAAAAATGTGGGTAATGGCAAGCCTTTTTAAAGAGGATCAAGCCTGAACTCAAGCGTATTGGCTTATATTCTTAATTTTGACATCCTCCCTGCCATAAACGGCAGGGATTCCTAATACTCACGAATTAGGTTTCTGTTTCTTTCCATTACTGGATTTTTGCAACTGCCCTTTAATCTTAAGATTATCGGG
>NZ_JBALBZ010000184.1:0-16486 GCF_036919495.1 Nostoc sp. | reverse complement strand
CCCCACTCAACCACTCCCTAAAAGTATGTTAATCCAAGCTACAAATATTGCCAGTGGAAAAGCTCACTGTAAACTTGTAATGTTCTTCGGTAAGCCTGTATGACAACATGAATACTTTATTGTTCCCCGTAATCCTTGCTGGTGGTAAAGGTGAACGTTTTTGGCCTCTGAGTCGCAAAGATCGACCCAAGCAATTTTTAAGTCTTGATGGTAGCTCTAGAAGTTTATTACAAGCAACCGCCGATCGATTGATTAAACTCGGTGGCGGTGAGTCCAGCGCTGCGGGAGGGTTTCCCTCCACAGGCGACTGGCGAACCCCAAGGGGGTGGGATTCCTTGTGGGTAATTACTTCTAATCAGATAGCTGAAGGGGTAAGACAACAATTACCTGATCTACCATCTCAGAATTTATTGATTGAGTCGGAAGGAAGAGACACCGCCGCAGCCGTTGCTTGGACAAGTTTAGAAATCAAACAGCGCTATGGAGAAGACGCTGTTATTGGCTTTTTCCCTGCTGACCACTGGATTGCCGATCAAGAGGCGTTTGCACACACATTAAGCGCGGCTACGCAACTAGCAGCAAGCACAGCAGCGATCGTTACACTGGGGATCAAGCCTACTTTTCCATCAACCGGTTACGGTTACATTGAACAAGGTGAAAAAATAGGTAGCTTTAATGAGTTGCCAGCTTATCACGTCAACCGCTTTACTGAAAAGCCCAACCGGGAAACGGCAGAAACTTTTTTATCTACGGGACGCTTTAGCTGGAATAGTGGAATGTTCGTTTTTCGGGCAGGGGTTGTTCTCAAGGAACTACATACCCATGCACCAGAAATTATCGAACCTTTAGAACAACATGGCCCTGATATCTATCCCCAGTTGCCTAAGAAGAGTATAGACTATGCGCTAATGGAAAAGACAACTCTAGCATACGTTTTGCCAGTTGATTTTGGTTGGGATGATTTAGGAGATTGGAATGCGATCGAACGCTTACTCAAAACGGAGGAGACTCCCAATGTAGAATTGGCTACGCACGTAGGGCTAGATACGCAGGGGGCGATTATTTACGCCTCAAATCCAGAGGATGTAGTTGTTACAATTGGTTTAGAGGACGTGGTGATTGTGCGCGATCGCAATGTCACCCTCGTTGTTAAAAAAGAACGTACCCAGGAAATCAAGCAGATCCTCAAAATTCTCCAAAGCGATTCCCGATTTACCGATCTGCTATAAAAGTTAAAACCCTTGGTAGAGGCGAAAAAGCCTATTTTCCCATTATAACTTGACTGTCGAAAAGCAGAGCATTGAAAAGAGGCAGAGGGGCAGGGAGCAGGGAGCAGAGGGGAAAGAGGTAATTTTTTATTCTCCCCATTGCTTCCCCTGCCCCCTTGCTCCCCCTGCCCATTCCCCACTCCCCACTCCCCACTCTCAAAAATGTTCCTCACCCAAACTGTTCCCCGTCAACGAGAAATTCTTGAAGTATTCCTTCGCAATGGCTGGGACTATATGCGAAGGTTACTTACTGGTGGCAAAGCTGATGAACCCCAGCTACCTACACCTGCGGTTTTAAAAAATATTTTGGTAGACTTGGGGCCAGTTTACGTTAAACTTGGTCAGCTACTTTCTACCCGTCCAGATTTACTCAGCGCCTCCTACATTGAGGAACTATCAACTTTACAAGACGAAGTACCGCCAGTTCCTTGGTCAGAAATAGAAATAATCCTCCGTAAAGAATTAAAACTTCCACTAGCAGAAACCTTCAGCACAGTTAACCCGATTCCAGTAGCAGCCGGATCAATTGCTCAGACACATCGAGCTACATTAATAGATGGTCGAGAAGTTGCTCTGAAAGTGCAACGTCCGGGAATTGATCTGACCATTGCCCAAGATATTGCTTTAATTCAAGGTATTGCCGATTTAGTGGCGCGGACTGAGTTTGGGCAAACCTATGAAATCAAATCCATCGCCGAAGAATTTACTAAAGCTCTAGAAGCCGAGTTAGATTTTACACGGGAAGCGGGTTTTACAGACCAACTACGGCGCAACTTATCTAAAAGTCGCTGGTATGACCCCACGCAAATAGTGGTTGCGGAAATTAACTGGGAATTGACCACAGAAAAATTACTGGTGATGCAATGGTTGGATGGAGTGCCATTTCTGGCGGCGGATTTGGATAATGACCCCAACGTTAAAGACCCTGCTCTCAAGCGTAAAGAAATAACTACTTTGTTATTTCGGGTATTTTTCCAGCAACTATATATTGATGGCTTTTTTCACGCTGATCCCCACCCAGGAAACTTGTTTTATCTCAAAGATAGTCGTGTTGCCCTCTTAGACTGTGGCATGGTGGGAAGACTTGATCCTCGTACACAGCAGATATTAACAGAGATGTTGTTAGCGATCGTTGATTTAGATGCTCAAAGATGCGCTCAATTAACTTTACAACTTTCAGATTCTGCTCAACCAGTAATTTTGTCGCGGTTAGAAAATGATTACGATCGCATGTTGCGAAAATATCACAATGTCAGCCTAACGCAAATCAACTTTAGTCAGATAATTTATGAAGTTTTACAAGTTGCCCGCAACAATAAAATTAGATTACCTAGTAATATGGGCTTGTATGCGAAAACCCTAGCGAATTTAGAGGGTGTAGCGCGGACATTTAACCCGGAGCTTAACTTTTTTGATGAAGTTAAACCATTAATTACAGACTTGTTTCGTCGGCAATTACTGGGCGATAATCCAGTGCGATCGCTATTACGGACAGCCTTAGATATTAAAAGTCTGTCTCTCCAATCTCCCCGCCAAATAGAACTGTTATTAGACCGAGTTACTTCGGAAACCTTACAGTGGAATTTATCGCTGCGGGGGTTAGATGGTGTGCGGCGCACTATGGACGATGCAGCTAACCGACTATCTTTTAGTATATTAGTGGGTTCGCTGATTATGGGTGCAGCAATTATTTCCACCAGAGCGCAGACAACACAGTTATCTTTTTTAAGCACCACCCTGTTTGCAGTCGCTAGTTTATTAGGTTTGTGGTTAATTATTAGTACATTGCGATCGGGACGTTTACGGTAAAACCATTTTAGATTTTGAATTTTGGATTTTGGATTGAAGGAAAAAGCCTTCCACTGAGCGCTCATGCCGAAGTCTAAAATTTAATTTCTAATATAAAAAATATGTCAATTATCGTTGCTGAAAATCTGAGTAAATCTTATCCCGTGGCAGTTAAAAGTCCGGGTATTAAAGGTACAATCAACCACTTTTTTCGCCGCACCTACCGCTCAATTAAAGCAGTTCAGGATGTTTCCTTTGAAATTGCCCCTGGTGAAGTAGTGGGTTTTTTGGGCCCAAATGGTGCTGGTAAAACTACCACACTTAAAATGCTCACGGGGCTGATTCATCCCTCTAGCGGTACAGTCAAAGTTGCTGGACAAATTCCGTTTCATCGCAAAGAAGCATTTTTGCAAAAAATTACTTTGGTAATGGGGCAAAAGCAGCAGTTACTTTGGGACTTACCAGCGCTGGATTCTTTGAAAATTAATGCTGCTGTATACAACATCTCTGATAAAGAGTTTCAACGGCGGGTGGGAGAACTAACAGAGATGCTTTCGCTAGAAGGCAAACTTACCCAAGCAGTACGGAAGCTATCTTTGGGTGAACGAATGAAGGCAGAATTGCTAGCAGCACTTTTGCACCGTCCCCACGTATTATTCCTAGATGAACCAACGCTGGGACTAGATATAAATGCTCAGGTGGCAGTGCGCGATTTTTTGCGCGATTACAATCAGCGTTATCAAGCTACAGTGCTGTTGACAAGTCATTATATGGCTGATATCACAGCTTTGTGTCAACGAGTGCTGTTGATTCACCAGGGAAGGCTGATGTATGACGGTAGTTTAGATGGACTACTAGAACGTTTTGCCCCATACCGGGAAGTTCATATAGAGTTAGCCCAACCTCTACCCATAGAAAAACTTATGACCTATGGTGATGTGCAACTCTTAGAAGGGCGATCGGTGCATTTTATGGTATCTAGAGAGGCGCTTACCCGCACCGTTTCTAAGATTTTGACGGATTTGGAGGTAATTGATTTAACAGTTACCGAGCCGCCTGTAGAGGAAGTAATTGGACGAGTTTTTCAGGCAGGTGTAGTGTAATAGAGACGCGATTAATCGCGTCTTTACAAGAGTGAAGAATTCTGGGTAATTTTTGTAGCGGTAAGTGAATAAATGAAGCGGATAATCAGAAAAGCCTTAACTTTGCTGTCAGTATATTACGCCTATATGGTTGAGTATCGAGCAGAACTAATCTTATGGGTTTTGGCTGGGTCTTTGCCGATTATCCTTATGGGTATCTGGATACAGGCAGCACAAGGCGGGCAGTTTGGGCTATCACCTGTAGATTTTGCTCGTTACTTCATCACAGTTTTCGTCGTTAGGCAATTAACAGTTGTCTGGGTAATTTGGGACTTTGAAACAGAGGTAGTGGAAGGCAAGCTTTCGCCCAAGTTGCTGCAACCACTCGACCCAGTATGGCATCATGTTGCACGTCATGTTTCTGAAAGATTTGCTCGGCTAACGTTTGCTTTTCTATTAGTGGGATTATTTTTTATTCTTTATCCCCAAGCTTTTTGGTTACCAAGTTTGAGTAGATTTTTGCTATTTACATTGGCGGTGGTGCTAGCTTTTACTTTGCGGTTTACGATTCAGTACACCTTTGCCATGTTCGCCTTTTGGACAGAACGGGCTAGCGCTTTAGAAAATTTTTGGTTGTTGTTTTATCTATTTTTATCTGGTTTGATAGCACCTTTAGAGGTCTTTCCAGAACCTGTGCAGAAAATAGTGATGTTTACGCCTTTTCCCTATTTGATTAATTTTCCTGCGAGTCTTTTAGTAGGGCTACCCGTGGATATAGGGCGAGGATTTGGGTCAATGCTGGGATGGATATTAGTGTTTTTGGGTGCGAATCGCTTTCTTTGGCGTGCAGGTTTAAAACGGTACTCTGGGATGGGAGCTTAAATAATTTAACATTTAATTAAAAAAATCCCATCCAATGATTTGGCTAAGTACAGCTTTGCGTCAAACCGTGCAGAATTGAGGGTAATGAAATGCAGAGGGTACGCAAAGGTTTCATATGTGGTAATTTTTTCGCTACAAATTTATAAAATCATGTACTAAGTTAAGGAAGTTTGAATACTACTGATAAGTCCACGCAATTCGTCTAAAGTATTTAGCGTTTTAAATCTTCGTTTAATTACCTCTAGTTGCTCTAAATCTGAAAAAATTGTACTTTTCTTCAGCTAGTGCTGCATAAGCCCGCATCCGTTTGGGCATTTCAGGTTTGTAGCGTAATTGTAACTCGTTGAGTACGATAAATTCGCCATATTGGGGACTGGTAGCGCGGACTAAGACATCAACTCTCACGGCTAATCCACTGGAATTCTGAGTTGATAATTTCTCCGCATACAATATCAGGAATTTTCGTTACCCATTTTACCCAATTTTCGGGTGCGAGGGTTATTAATCGCTTGGTGCTAATATCTGTTGCTTTAGCCATAAGGGATGTAGATGAGCATAGTTGTAGTTATATGGCTAAAATGGCGATATCTACTATGGGTTACGCCTATACACTGATGTATTTTGCTAGAGATTTTATAAATTACTCGGTATTGTCTTAAACTTTTCTGCCGTCCCCAAAGAATAATCTTCTAACTTAAAATCAGCGAAAGGCTTCTTTTCTAACCTATTCCGTAATGCTTCATCAAGAATTACACCTGGTGATAATTTTTTAACACCAATGATTATAATACTTCTCTGATATTTAGTTAAATCCTGATTTGCCTGACAATCACTCCGTTGAAATTGCCCCAAATTTAATAAACGATAACCTTTGATGCTTGGTGTATTAATAAATAATTTTTTTACGAGAATTTGTATTTGTTTGGAACGTTCTAAAGCCATTCGCTGTTGAACTTCTATATTACCTTTACAAGAAACTGTACCTACAGAGATAATCTCACTAGGGTCTTGCATTATATTCTGTATACGTTCTTGTTCTAAGTTTAAATCTAAAAGGTTAAGACTAATAATTTCGTCATTATATTTAATTTGAAAATTACTACCTAAAAGCCATTTATATTCTACTGATAAAACAGCTATATTAAATTCAGCTACCTTCCCATGACTATCCCTACCTTCTTTATAAGGAAAATAATCAATATTACCTTTTTTTTCGGGGGATTGCCCATAATTTTGCCTTACAGAAAACTTTGATGTCCGCGTTGCTAAAGCCACTATACTAATTAATCCTAATATCACTAGCAGCGCTGCAAAAAATTTAAGTAGTGGTACTTCTTCTGGCTGTTTTTGGGGAGAAAAGGAAGTTTTCGTAATTGGTGCTGGCAATTGCTTAATTTTATAATCTCCTGCTAAATTAATATTTTCAGCAGTTGTTTCTATTAGTTGAGTTTCAATTTCTTCTAGGCGTTGTAAAATCTCTTGGCCATTAGCAGGGCGCTTTTCTATATCCAGTGCTGTGAGCCAATCAATTAAATTCAATAGTAAGGGTGAGATATGGATAGTATGATTTTGCCAGTGCAATAAATTTTGCTGCATATCATACATATCTAAAGGATGGTATCCTGTGAGTAAAAATACAAATGTGCGCCCTAAGGCAAAGAAATCCGATTGCGGTACTGCTTGAGCATTCATTTGTTCTGGAGCGCTGTAGCCAGATGACATAAGTGCTGTCATCCCGTTGCGGTTGTTGAGTTTGTCTGGATAGTTTCTATTAATTTCAGTGGCAGTGCCAAAATCAATTAGTACCAAATCCCCCCAGCCCTTCCCAAGGGGGGATCGAATCATGATATTAGATGGCTTAATATCTCGATGTAGGTACTGTTTACCATGCACTAAATCTAAAATTTTTACCAATTGTTTTAACCAGGCTATAGCTTGTTCCTGCGAAATAGGATAATTCTGCTGCTGCTTTAACCATTGTTCTAAGTTGTACCCATCTATTTTTTCCATTGCAATGCAATGCAACACTAAACCATTTCGGGTTTGATATTGGAAGTAACTATCCTCTTTGGGAATGCCGGGATGTTTGAGTTGTCCTAATACGGTTACTTCTTGCTGAAATAGTTCTACTGTTTTGGCGTCGTCAGATAAATCCTCTTTGAGTATCTTGAGAATTTTAGGGGTATCTTTTTCATAAGCTTCATAAACTTTACTAACCCCTGTTTTGTTACTCAACAGGCTTGTCACCCGATAACGCCCTAGCAATTCCAAATGGGAACCACAACTTTGACAAAAGCGATTTTGATGATTATCCGGGTGGTTTGGTTTAGGGCAAACGGGATTGATACAAAGGCTCATGAGTGGGGAGTGGGGAGTGGGGAATGGAGAGATAAGGGAGATGAGGGAGATGAGGGAGATGAGGGAGATGAGGGAGATGAGGGAATAACCAATGCCCAATGCCCAATCTCGCTAGACATCCCTCCTATTAATTCTTCTGTTGCTGTATTAAAATCCCGTCCAATAATTGATTTTCTATCTGTGTTCTGCCAAGAAAGCTGCTACAGTTTGGTTAAATGCCTCTGGTTGTGTCAAAAACGGCCAATGGTTGCCAGGAACTTGACAGATGCGTAAGTTTTTAAGATAGGTTTTGTATGGTTCGATTTGCCAATTTTGGCGGTTCAATCCTTGTTCTGGCTGGACGAACATGGCATGGGTGTCAAGGGGAATTGTAAAACCAGGCACTTGCATTACTGCTTCAAAAATGCCGTCGCGGGCAGCTATGGTAAATTTGCTGCCCCAACTACCATCGAGTTTTTGTTCTATTCCTGCTTGGAAGACTTGCTGCTGTAGCGAACTCCATCCTTGATATTGCTTTAACTGCTGTGTTTGTTGTTGGGCTTCTTCATAACTGGCAAAGGGGCCCATGCTTTTGAGAAAAGGCAAGAAGCGATACAGCATGGGAAAAGTTACCCTGAAAAGGCTGGGCATTTTCCAGATGAAAATTGGATCGACTAGAATTATACTCTGCAAACGCTCTGGGTTTTGCCTTGCCCAGATGGCGGCTAATTTGCCTGTCCACGAGTGGCTGACAATATGGGCAGATGTCCATCCGAGATGATCCATTAGTGCTTCGAGGTCTGCGATCGCACTTTCAAAGCTATAATCTCTCTCAGGCTTACTACTTTGTCCGTGTCCACGCATATCTGGTGCAACTATGTGGTAGTCTGCCGCTAGGTAATCTCCTAAACTAGACCACACTATAGCATGGTCGCCTAAGCCGTGTAACAGCAGTAAGGGTTCTTGCCCTTGGTTCCACTCTAAGTAAGAAAGTTGGATATCAGGCTTTGATAAAGTTTGACGTACAGGAATCATTGCACATCCACCAATGAAGAGATAGTTTCGCGTTTATATATTACTGCGAAAGAAGATGGACGCAAAAAGATGCGACTTGACAGCGATAACAAAGCCTTGTAAGTTATTCCCCAATCTCAACTTTTCTCATAAGTCAAATTACCTGGATGCGATCGCGCATTTGGAGTTAGAGTAATTAAATCATCAATATTGCGTTTCATTGTCTCGCAAATCGCATCTAGAGGTAAGTCATTAGGGTCGTAACCAAAGGGGTTTTCTATCTCCAAGCCAATGGCTTCAATACCAAATACTGTAAAACCAACGAAAGCAGCAATCAAACCTGTCCACCAACCCAGACTCTCCACTATTTGAAATGGAAACAGGAAACAATATAGTAACAATAATTGCTTTAGATGAATGGAATAAGCTAATGGCATAGGTGTTTTTAAAATACGTTCGCAAGCACCTAAATTATCCACAAGATTATTCAATAATTCTTGCATAGATGTTAACTGGTAGCTATTAAGGCAATTGCGATGATACTGCTCCTGTAAATAATCTCCTATCCAAAAGGCAACTTCTATGGGGGGATTATTCATAATCTTCAGTTTTATATACTTACTAGATGGCATTAAATCCTCTAACTCGCTATTGACTGCTTCTCCCCGCAAATGTAATTTAGTTGTCACAGCAAAAGCTACCAATAAATTTAGTGCTGTAATTTTATTTTTTTTATCTTCTGGAGAAATTTCGTCAATTGATACCCAAATTTGCCGGGCCAGATTTCGGATGTTATTTACTAGAGAACCCCAACATTTTCTCCCTTCCCAAAATCGCTCATAAGCAGTATTGGTACGGAATACAAGTAACAAACCTAAAACGATACTAGGGATAACACTTCCTAAAATAGGTTGAGATACAGGCAAATCAAAATGGTGAAGTATAGAAATAAAAAATCCGAAAGCTCCGCACCATAAAATATGTTTATAAATTGCTTTTATAACCGAACCTTTAAGTTGTAATTTTGTGCGTAGCCATGTTAGTTTTTCGGCTGTCATGCAGTCACCCTAAGAAAATATTTAGTAAACCGATAGATAAAATATCGATACTTTAAAAATAATAACTATAGTAATAGCACAATTGGCAAAGAAGATACTGTAATAAATACTGTTGCCATCACAGGATATCCTGGCGGTAATAACTGTATCTTACCTTGATATTTCGCTTGTTTGACACAAACCTAAGTATCCAGAAGCACTGACAGTAGAAATTCGATAGGTTCCGGGATCGAGCCATAACTCCAAACCGAGCTTTTATACGTATAATTATTTATATGTATTGAGATTTTAGGTATAAAAGAAGGTAATTTGCTCGTCGATTTGCGGATGAACAGACATAAATACATTTGAGTATATACCCTAAGGACATCGGGCGATCGCATCGGTCAAAATTGATTGATGTTAGAAACCTGTTACTACTCCAGATGCGCTTAAGGCATCTGGAGTTTCTTTTTGAAAATAAGCAATGTCTACGACGGACTGCGCCTACGCAATTTTCCAAATCATCCGGATATACCAAAACACGGCTGAATAGGAATGTATGCTGAATTATCTATATCTAAATATGGGGCATCAGTTATTGATGTACCCCTCCTGCCAAACAACTATCGCAAAACAGCCTCAGATTAACTGGGGCTGTTTTGCGTTACTTCCGATAGAGAAGTTGGTAAACGAGAAACACAGTGGTTTGTCCTTATAGACTTTTATCTACATTTGAGTGTATACCCTGATGACGTAGGATTCTCTTACGGTGAAAATTTGGTATAGGTAAATGCGTATCTTTCCTGGCTCCAGATTTGCCACAAATATTTCTGGAGTTTTTTAATTATTAGAATTTAAAATTATTCCCAATCTAATCTCCACTGGAGATTTTACTTTTACTTCTATTGCATAGTCACTCTATTTTCAGACATACATTTGCATCTGAATTCCTAATTTTTTTAGATTTAACCAGCTAACTTATTCATATTCTATCAACTGACTAATACCAGTGAGTATTTACGGGCAAGGCAAAATAATCAAGCGATCGCACTTTGATTGAGTCAATATTAAGAGTGCGATCGCATCCAATATAAACGATTATTTCGTTGTATATGTCACAAAAATATCCTTTTTCATCTCTACTTCTGCTGGAGCATCTGGATTATAAGCCGGTGATAATAAAAAACTAGCAAATGACGGTAAAGGAATTCCAGTTTTAGAACTACATGAGGGATATAATAATGTATAAAATGGTTCGGCTACAGAAGGAGTACCAAGTTTAGCACCCATAGCAGTTGCTAAAGCCTGAGCGCGGCTTTGAGCGTCTTTCATTGCAGATTGGTAAACTGAACTCTGCAAAGCCTGACAGTCATTGACTGCGTACTCAACGCCCACACTCTTGACGGAAAGGTTTTCAATTTCGCTTGTTGCTTTCTTCGCTGTACCTACAATTTCCTGGACACGAGCCTCCAAAGGAGGAGCTGCGCTAACGCGTGTTGGTTTTTCCAGTCTCACCAATATCTTGGCGTTATTTTCACTGGAATTTGTGCTAATTTGTACTTGAATTTTATCAGCACTAATCCCTTTGGCAACTAGGCTATTAACTACAGGCTGAAGAATTGCTTTAGTTACTAATTTTTTGCTTGGTAAAGATTCTGGTGCTGTTTTGTAATTTAAAAGTAGAGTCGGTGAGGATATACGCCGGGTTTGGGGTAGAGATGATGGTTTCGTTTCTAACTCATCATTGCTACCTCCACTACTGAATACCAATTCAATATCGGCTGTATCTGCTGGCACTCTCACCAACCCTTGACCGATTACCATTAATGAATGGCGATCGCTTGCTGGTGGGTAAAATAATTGGGCATTAGTGACTTTGGGCGTTAATGCTCCCACCCCGACAGCCACAGTAATACTTACCACCATTAGAGTAGTTATTTTTCTCATGTCCTGGGAATATCCTTTGAACCTAGTCATTGTCAAAGTTTACACCTCAAGAGGAATATACTTAAAAAATATTAACTAATTCTACGCCTACGAAAACATCGCAAGTATTTCCAACATGCTCCTGCTCGCTGGTTTTCATAACCGTGGGGAAATCGAAGTCATTAGTCATTCATACCAATGACTAAGGACAAATGACTAATGACTAAAGATTTTTGTTAACCAAACCAGTGAGAGGGTTCACAAGCTGGTTGAACTGTTTCACAAACACGATGGCTAATCCAATCTGACTTTTCTTGAACGATTAAACAAATGCCTTGGTGAATCAAATTCTGTAAATGTAGTTGCTGCTGATAGATGCAATAGACACTGAAACTAGCCTTTTATCTTGGTCAAATATTGGATATTTTGGCTTCGCTGGCTTTAGTTAAAATTTATGCTGTTTTACAGCATGACTTATTAAAGCAGCGTCCAATATGCTGGGAACTTTGCGACATTTTATATTTATAATCCTAATTATTTCAAATTTCTGCTCTTTTAGCAGAACTCTACATAAAATGCAGCATTAAGGCTAGGGGATCAAGATTAACGCCAAAAAAATAACTTGAATTAGGAACAAGTTTTTAATGAAGTTAAGCTCTGTTGTTGATTTACATCTCTTTTTATAATTACGGCAAAATTTGCTGTTTCATCCAAAAAACTTATTTGTTGCATGTTGGTTTAGTAACTCAGAAAAATAGCGACTCGCTAGACGGCAAAATCAGTCTAGCGACAGATGGAGGTATCAGACAAAAATGTTTATAAAATTCACATTATCTAAGGGTAGATGACCTAACTGATTATTAATTTCATTAGCAGCAGCTAATCCAGAAAGCATCGCACCTTCTGCAAAATTGCCGCCACACCAATCACCACAGCAAACTAAAGGTAAGGGAGTTCCGGTAGACAAAAAAGCTTCATGCCAAGGACGGCTAGGAAAGGCATAACGCCAACGATGTACTTGCATCCATTCGGGTGTATTCAGCCAAGGAAGGGAAAGAGATTTAGCTGCTCGTTGCAACATAAGCTGTCCGACAGGTTGTAAATCCTGGGATTCTAGATGGCGTTGAGCGAAATCAGCACTACTTTGCACCACAAAATGTGGTTGTTGAGGGTTAGGACGCTTGCTACTGTCAAAACCAATCCATGCTAAATCAGCATCATCTACAAAAGTTAGAGCTTTCCACTGAGGGAAGGGTTGGGATGTGGGAGAATATCCAGCGATCGCGCTAATTGAAGGGTAAAATTCCACAGAACGCAAATTATCAAGAAAGATTGCATCTAATACACTTTCACCCAAAGGTTCCAACAGCACCACAGCTTGGGGTGCAGGAATGGCGACGACTAAAGCTTTTGCAACTAATTCTTCGTTGCTAGATTCGAGAGTCAAACGCCAACTATTTTCAAGAGTTGGGTTAATAGCGATGACACGCTGATTCAGTAATATTTCTAAACCTGGGGCGAGGGATTTAGCGATCGCACTCATTCCCCCAGGTGCAACATATCGCGGACTGCGGTTTTTGGGTTCAGATAAAGGAACGCCTACTGTGAGTTCGTAAACCTCCTCTGTCCAAACCTCGAGGATATGGCGCAGTTGTAATATCTCCACAAAACGTTTAAATAATTCACCCTTTGGCTCCAGGTAACAAGCCCCATGATCCGCGCAAGTTCCATGCAAGCGGCGTGTAGCCAACCTTCCTCCCAAACCACGGGACTTTTCCACCACTAGCACAGAATATCCAGCTTGACTTAACTGCTGGGCGCAGACTAAACCGGCTATTCCGGCACCAATCACTGCAATATCAGTCATAAGTCAATAGTCCCTAGTCAGTGGTTATTAGTTATTGGTCATTAGTTATTCGTTATTATCAAAGGACAAAATTACTACTAATGACTGCTGAAAGCTAATAGTAGAATAAGGTACACAAAGCTGCATAGAAGGGAGGAAGGGAAATTGGATGAAATGAGGGCGGCGCTAGAGTTAGCGACCGAAGAAGAATTGCAAGATTTAACGGCAATTCTATTTAGTCGTAAGTTCAATCCCCTAGACTATGTACACACACCCGAACCCATCGAAGTACAAAGCCAAGACCGTAAAGCTTGGCTAGATGCACTAGAGGGTCGCTTTCGCTTTTTGGCGGCAGACGGGATGACAGTATTGCGGGGACGCACAGGCCAGGTAACTTACCGAGAAGCGTTAGTTCACGTATGTAAGTATCTAAAAATTCCCTATTCTAATCAGCTGGCAACCATTGATTTAGAAGCAGAAGTATTTTTGCATCTGCTAGGACAGGTGTGGAAAAAATTGCCTGAACAGGAAAAGCAAAAATTGACTGTACAGGTGCAGCGTCAGCTTGTCAAATCAGAACTAAAAGAACCGCTACCACTTTTATTGCAACGTGACCCCTTGGGGTTACTTTTCAAAGGCGGTAGTGCGATCGCTGTTACTTCCATGCTCCAGCCATTTGTACTTAAGCAAATTGCCCGTCAATTTGCCATCCACTTTGCTACTTATGAAGTAGCCAAACAAGCGGCGATTACAGGCTCAGAAGCAGCTGCAACGCAATTTCAAAGCTATGTAAGTATGCAAATGGCTCGACGGGGTATGACTATGAGTGCGGCTCGTTATGGGGCAGCCCGCACTATGTTTGCTGTGATTGGGCCGATAATGTGGACTTGGTTTTTTGCAGATTTAGGGTGGAGAGCGATCGCCACTAACTACGGTCGGATCATCCCGACTATTTTCACCTTAGCTCAAATTCGCCTCACTCGTGAGGAATGTTGGGAGCCAGCTTGAACAAGGTTTTTGACTATTTTAAGTCTCGTTGGCAATCTGCTTGGAACTACTCTCTGTGGGCACTGTTAATCTTCCCATTGAGTCCTTTAGTAGGGGCTGTGACTATCGGTTTTGTATCATTAATAACTTGGTTGAAACAATCCCACAAAATTAGTCGCCGCCCCCTCAACTGGGGATTTGCTCTTTTGAGTATCTTGCTGCTCATCAGTGCTGGGTTTGCCAATGGTAAGACATTAGCTTTCCTCGGCTTATTTAATTTATTACCCTTCTTTTTACTTTTTGTTGCCCATAGCGCCCTGATTCAAACATTTACCCAATTGCGGCAAATGGCTTGGGTTTTGGTAATCGGTTCTATGCCCTTGCTAATTATCGGCTTGGGGCAGTTATTTTTGGGCTGGAGTTTGAATTTAGAGATTTTATGGGTTGTGTTGAATTGGATAATCGTACCAGGAGGAAATCCGCCAGGTCGCATCGCTTCACTCTTCTTGCACGCTAACACCTTCGGAGCTTATCTAGCGATAATTTTCACTCTTAATTTAGGGTTGTGGATAGAAAACTATCAGCAACTAAGAATCAAAAATAAACAGTCATTTCCCCCCCATCTCCCCTTTCTCTTCCTAACCGTGGCGATGATTACAAATTTCATCACCTTAATTTTTACTAACTCGCGTAATGGGTGGGCGATCGCTATTTTTGCCTGTTTAGCTTATGCACTCTACCAAGGTTGGCGTATTCTTGTGGGTGGCGTTGCTGCGATTGTCTCTAGTGTGCTTTTGGCAGCTTTTGCCCCTTCGCCAGTCGCTCAATTTTTTCGTCAGTACGTTCCTACCTTCTTTTGGGCAAGGTTAAATGATGACATGTATCCAGATAGACCAGTCGCTTTAATGCGAAAAACTCAGTGGCAGTTTGCCTGGTCTTTAGCTCAGGAACATCCTTGGACTGGCTGGGGATTACATAGTTTTAGTACATTCTACAAAGCGCAGATGCATACTAGCTTGGGTCATCCCCATAACTTGTTTTTGATGTTATCTGCTGAAACTGGTTTTCCCTGTGCTATTTTATTTTTTGGCTTACTCGCTTGGATTTTAATTAGAGGTATCCAATTACTCCGAAAGTCAAAATATATAAATAAAGAAGACAGATTGATCTTATTCAGTTATCTTCTGGCTTTTGTTGGGTGGGTTCTATTGAATACAGTGGATATAACCATATTCGATTTTCGTTTGAATGCGTTTTCATGGTTAATTTTCGCTGCTATTTGTGGAGTCGTATATCGTTACAACCTACATAATAGGCTTACATTTCATCCAAATGAGTCAGAAAATGATAAACAGCAACTTTAAATATCCATCATTTTATTTTCAGTGTATGCACTGGGGACATTTAGAGTTTCAAGTTAATAAGATTACTATATTCACGTCTGTGAGTGTAACTAATACCTAATTAGTTACTGTTGCTGATTGTTGGGAAGGTGTAGGGACAACCCTTTGGGTTTTTCCTGCATGACGGGCATCTCTTGTAGATGCCCTTTTGTATATATATTTATTGTTTTTATTCAGCTCAACACAATTTTAAAACCTGTTGATTTGACGAAATATTTGAAATAATTTAACCTTTCATAAAGGAATGTAAAACATGGTTACTGAAATGAAATTAGGTCTTTGCAACCCGCCAGAACCTATTTATTTGTATGTGAAAAGCGGAGAATTAAACGGGGAATCTTATTTGTGGTATAACTACGATAATGATAAAACTATTCCCGTACAACAAAAAGGGCTAACTGGCTATATATCCGAACTTAAATTAACGACGAAAGAATTTAGAGAAAAGGACAACATTAAATTAGATATCGTTGTTAGAGCGGATGAAATTTATGTTGTTAGGACTGGGATAGAAACGAACTTTGCTAAAACTTTTCTTTTAGCTGTATCATCTGTCCAAGACTTTTCCAAGCCCCTGATTATCGCTGCAATTGCTGGAAAAGAGAATGTAGTTTTTTGTAACCTCTACGACGCGGCGACTAAAATCAGAATTCGTTCTGAATGGAACCGAGATGCCGATTGGCTAGCAATCATTGATAGTGTTCAAACTAGATTGCAGGCATCTAAAAGTTCCCATATTGTCTCTGGTGAGCTAATACTATTCTAGAAAAACTGGGGAGACAGAGGAAGTTGGTTAAGCAATTCATTTCCCAGCTTTATTCCTGGAGTTTAGACTAGGCAACAAGAAAAGACTCAGCAATGCTGAGTTGAAAAGAAACAGACTTCAGAGATGAAAATCTACACTACTAAGCAG
>NZ_JBALBZ010000183.1:0-14003 GCF_036919495.1 Nostoc sp. | reverse complement strand
TATTTTATCGTATTGACTAGCTAGTTTTTGATGCAAGCAGAGTGCATCTTATAAGCTAGCCACAGCAAAGCTTTGATAGTTTTCGGAGATGTCTTGGGAGAGCATTAATTACCTCAATTAATCTCTGCCTATCTGTAGTCAAAGTATCCATATAATTGACAAAAGGAAGAATTACCTTAACTTATTGTACTTTATGCGATCGCTCTAGTGGCAGCTGAAGACATTCGCCTAGTATCTATTTGAGCAACTGTATTATTTTAATGGTTGTAAATTTCGAGAGTGAGGTTATAGTTGAATGGATAAACTAAATCACTACAGAAATATTATTAAAAATATTCTCATAGAATATGACCTGCAACTGCTTAAACAATTAAATCTTATCCCATGCTAACTATTATCGGTTGTGGCAATCTAAATCGCAGTGATGATGCAGTAGGGGTAATCATTGCCCAACGCTTACAAAAATATCTAGCTGAAAACCCTGATCCTAAAGTGCGAGTATATGACTGTGGCACCGCAGGGATGGAAGTAATGTTTCAAGCTAGAGGTAGTAAAGAATTAATAATTATTGATGCAAGTTCAACAGGTTCTGAACCGGGTGCTGTGTTTAAAGTTCCAGGAAAAGAACTGGAAGCTTTGCCAGAACCTAGTTATAACTTGCACGATTTTCGTTGGGATAATGCTTTAGCCGCCGGGCGGAAAATCTTTCAAAATGACTTTCCTGATGAGGTGACAGTTTATTTAATTGAAGCGGCAAATCTTGGTTTTGGACTAGAATTAAGTCCTGCTATCAAACATTCTGCTGATGTGGTTTTTGAAGAGGTAGCTGCACTTATCAGCCAAAATAATGAGTAGAAATTTTAAACTCCCAACTCCTGTACAGACGCGATTAATCGCGTCTCTCTTATTAAGCCCAATCTCGATAAACAGACAGTTCATCTACCCTCATTTCAAAAGGTACGCCTTGACTCTCTGGCGGACAAACACGGATTTTAGCACTGCTGACAATTCCATATAGTAATGTCCCCATTGGCACGATTTTTTGCAAAATACGCCAATTAGTAACTTGATCGGGACACTCAATAACCAATGTTAAAGCATTGGCATGGGTTGTAACATACCACCGACAAGTAGATAGAAGATTTTGAATTGTGCGATCGCAAGCGTCATAAAAGTATCTGCTAATAGAATACTCTAGTTGCTGACGCAGTATAATATCCGCAGATGTCGGTTGAATCGGATGTGAGTCATCACCATTAAAGTAATACATCTTGCTAGCCATCTTTCTTTAGCTTCCTGCTTATATTCCAATCACCATTCCATAAAGTACATCTTTATTTGTTTCTAATAATTCTTGGGTTTCGTCATCATAATAAGCACCAATACCACTACATTGAATTCCCAAATAATTACTAGTTAAATAAAGCCTCTGTCCAAGAAAACCAGCTATTTGCATAGCAGTTTGATAGTTTAAATAATCTGACACAAAAAATAAAGTTACAGCGCCATCTTTAGCAATAGCTTGATTAATACATAAGTAACCTGTCTTTTCACTAAAGTTACCCGCTTTAACCAGATACGTACCTTTATATAACCCAGGTGTCATTCCTTCTACACGATGCACCACTGAGTAAATTTCTATCTCCTCATAGTTTTCTGTCGGTATTGACTGCTGAAGTTGTTGCACTACATATAAATAATCTTCTTGAGAAATAGACTCTTTCCGGAAACGTCTAATAGAACGTCTAGTCCAAACTGTTTGATAAAATTTATCCCGCTCAAAATCAAATTGAGGATACTCTAATTTCTGCTGACGACTCTTTTTCAGAGTAGTTGCTTGATAAGCATCTTCAATAAATTGATTAGATTCAAAATAATCAGTACCAGACACAAAAGGAACTTTCAGCCTTAAGTGTCTGATTTTCTTGTCTTGTATTTCTCCTGACACCGCACAACCAGTAATAAACTCCTTATTCTCAAAACCCAAATCTGAATTGAGCGCAAGTTTATCAAAGTCAAAAACTAGTTGTATATCTTTTTCATGGAGAAAAGCTGAAGCTGCGATCGCACCTAAATGGTGTCCGCTATCTAAGAAGCAATATCTTATGCTTCTATTTTGATATTTCCAGCTAGACCTATAATAAACACAACTAATTAAAAAGATGAATCCGTTGATACATTTACCCGGTATAATATAACTCTCTAACCCATCATCAATTAATTCATAGATGAGAGTTAGACAATTATTCTCAACTTCTAGATGGTATATACCATCTACCATTCCCTCAATCTGGCGAACCTGTACGTAAACTTCCGTAGGATACAGAGCGCCTGCTGATGGATTCACCCGCAGTTTATAAGGGCCATCTTTATATACTTTTTCTAGTGTTATCGCACTGGTTAATGAGATAAAAGAATGAACAGGATTATTGAGATTTAATTTCACTCTCCGATAAAACCTGGGATAAACTTTAAATGAAGATGGCTGTGTTGAAGCATCTACATAATTTGGATCGAGTTGTACCGATAAGTAAGAATGCTTAGTAGCGTCATGATAAGTTTTGCCCGATATCTGGCTTTGTGGCATTTTTAAGTATCCTTAAGACTTCTACATTGCTAGCAAAATCTATTGCTTTATAATCATCTAAGTTTTTTAAATATAAATTAGGCTGATGTTGTAAAAGTAACTTGACTACTTCTGTCTTTCCGGCTGATGCTGCATACATTAAAACAGTTGCACCATTATCATTTTGGTTATCTATGTTAATGTTGTTCGCAAGTAGTAAATTAATTAAATCGTAGTGATTACCAAAACAAGCAAACCACAAAGCATTGTTGCGATCGCTATTTCGAGCATTGATATCCGCACCTGCATCAATAAGTTCTTTAACAACTGGATGTATTCCCTCTCTTGTAGCTTTCATCAAAGCTGTATCACCATTTTCACCTGTCTGATTTAAATCGCCAGGATTATAGCCTTTTGCTATTAGCCATTGGATTGTAGCTTCACTCAGATTCTGACTATTGGTTCGATTCATAAGTATCCCTTAGTTAGCTTTATTGGTGCTAGTTTACTAGTATGAATTTGCTTGGTAAACAGAATGGTGAGCAATGCCCACTATTCTTGAAAAAATGTTATCTAAATTCTTTGAATTTACATATATGCTATCAATTATATAAGTTTAATTTATGAATCATTTATAAAGATTGTCAGATAGTCTTCTTAAAAAAAAAGCTTGAGAAATAAAGGAAAAGCAGTAATTATTACAGTTTCCTCTCATAATATAGATTAATAGTAGATATGTTATATAGGACTCATATTTGATTTCTGAAATACATGTAGGGTGCTTTATGCCAAAGGCTAACGCACCATTTAACGATTTAGGTGCGTTAGCCTTTGGCATAACACACCCTACAGATACTTAGATTTTTTCAGAAATCAAATCGGATTCCTATAAATGAAATAACTACAAAGTAAGTAAGCTTAAATTCTCAACTTCTTCAATAAGTCGGGCATCTGAGCCGCAAGAGTGTATATTTTTAAATTTACTTGCAATATACATCTCCAGAAATTAGTTATACGTTACCTGAAACTCTTGTAGAGACGTTGCAATGCAACGTCTTTACAAGAGTTTTCGGAGATATCTAATGATAAGAATATAAAATATTGTCTACATCTTCAATGGTAAGACTTTGTTTATCAGCTAAAGTTTTTAACCTATTGGTAATATCTTTAAGCTGGTATAAATTAAAGGAAAGCCCTAATTCATTAGCTCGGTGACTAACCGCCTGTTTTCCAGCCAATTTATGATTGATTAAAATTGAGCGCGTTACACCAAAACTTCGGGGATTAATAGCTTCATAAGTCTCAGAGTTATTGAGCATAGCCTTAGTATGAATGCCAGCTTTATGACTAAAAGCGCTCTCACCAAAAATACAGTGATTAAAAGGAATAGAAATTCCAACTTTTCTAGCAACTAATTCATGCAAGTAACCAAGCTCATCCAAGCGATATTTAGATTTAATCTGCTCTGGATTTGTAGCATATAACCTAGCAATAAATCCAGCTAGTGAGGTAATACCATTGCGTTCACCAATACCAAGCACACAAGTGTCGATATGAGTTGCCCCCGCTTCTAGTGCTGTATAACTGTTAGCATTTGCACATTCTGTATCATTATGACCGTGAAATTCAATATCTAAATTGGTGAACTGGCGCAAAGTTTTCACTAATTCAAATACTTGCATTGGGGTACTAATTCCTACTGTATCGGCAATTCCTATACGTTTGACGAATCCTAATTTTTCAATTGCCGAGTAAATTATGATTAAATCTTCTCTAGGAGTACGTGACGAATCCTCAGCAGAAAACCGTAACTCAATATCGGGAGCTTGCTGATGAATAAAAGTTAAAACTTCAGATGCTAAATCAATAATTTGATTAATATTTTTACCATGACTGAACTGACGCATCAAAGAAGAACTGCCTATAGTTAAATTAATCCCAGCTACGCCTGTACCTAAAGCTACTTTGGCATCTTCTAAGTGACAGCGAATGTGAGTTAATATTTTGGATGGCAAGCCTAACCTAGCCAATCGTTCACAGTCTCGTCTAGATTGAGGTGAAGCAATTGGTGACGTTAACTCTATATATTCCACTCCAAACACAGCAAGCGCTTCAGCGATTTCGACTTTATCATCTGAAGAAAAATTGGCTTTGACGAATTGTTCACCTTCACGGAGAGTGCTTTCTACAATTGCAAATTCAGATAGCGACATTGACCGATCCTTTGTGCTAATTATTACCAGTAATGCTTACTTGCTAGTTTTTATATCAACAGATTTGCATAATCGAGAAATAATTGCTTTGGTTGATTCTTGGAGACTGGCTATAGTATCAATTATAGGAGAGCGATCGCTTGTATCTATCGCTTTTAAAATCTGTTTTGTGGGAACCGAATCATAGTTCTGACTCTCTTCCACAAATATTTTTAGTTTGTTCCGCAATTCTACACCTCTAACAACTCGTTTTTACAAGTTGTAAGATTTTTTGTTTTTCTTTAAACGGTGCTGAAGTTTTCCAATAAATTTACTTAAAGTTTACTCTAAGGGTTGATGCGATTTTTATTAGCAAGTATAAATGTAAAAATGATTATTTAGCATTCGATATATATAAAAAAAAATAAGATATTTAATTTAGGACTTACGCATGAGTTACGGAATAACGAACCGCAGAGGCACAGAGGGCACGGAGAAATCAGAGTTTGAGAGATATTTGGCGTAAGTCCTATAATTGATCAGTATATTTTTGATAATGCCTATTAATATTATTTTTTAAAATTGTTTGAGCCTGAGTCTGGTAGTACATTACCATGCTTTCTTGTAAAGATCATCAGCTAGAAGTATAGCCGTTAGGAAAATGAGAATTATTTCAGGATTATTAAGATATTTAAAAAAACAACATTTTTAATATTAAAATTTGCTAATTTACTAAAGTATAAATAGCTAAAATTGGCAAGTAAAATATGGAAATTAGCGCTCGTAATTCTCTCAAAGGTACTGTAAAAAAAGTCGTGCCTGGAACAGTTAATACTGAGATAACTTTAGAAGTGGCACCAGGAGTAGAGTTAGTGTCAATAATTACAAAATCATCGGCGGAAAAGCTAGGACTTGTAGAAGGTAAGCAGGCTTATGCCGTGATTAAATCATCAGATGTAATAGTTGCTGTTGATTAAAAAATAGGTAAGTTACTTTTTCTTGCAAGCGGCTTTGTCTGTAATACCAAATTGCATTCATATCTATAAATTTAGTCACCTCACTCCTGGAATTAATTAGGAAAGGAGTGAGGTCAATGTAATTCGTAATTCGTAGTTGCAATCAGTGCTTGCTCCGAACCCTTTTAATTATGAATTAATAATTATTTTGTCAAGATAATATTATATATATCTTAAATTAATTTAATTAATTATCAATAATATGGACATAATTAACATGGCTACTGTCTGTATCTAGTGATAAGTATCTGTTTCCTATTTTAATAATTAATGAGGAAAATTTTTGTTCTAAAGTGATACTGCTTCTAGGTGTTACTCCTATTGATATTAATTTTTTCAAGATGGTTCCATCTTTACTTTTACAGAAGGTGACGATTCCTCGCTCTCCCGTTCTTAATAATTATAATGAACAGCCAGTAATACTAAAAGTGGAAAACATTTAAATTATAAATTAGGGATTGTGAAGGGAAGAAGGAAGTATATTTTCATCCTTCATCCTTCATCTTTTATTTGATTGCCTAAGGCAGCAACCAAAATAATAGTTTAGACGAGATAGGGTTCTTGATGTGTCTTAATTGTGCAGTTAGAACGGGGATAAGTGACACAAAGTAGAGCGAATCCCTTAGAAATCTGTTCGTCATCCAGGAAGTTTTGATCTTCTTGATCAATTTCACCTTCAACAACCTTGCCAACACAACTAGAGCAAGAACCTGCTTGACAAGAAGCTGGCAATTCAATACCACTTTCTTCTGCTGCGTCTAAGATGGTGGTCTCTTCGTCAACTTCAATTGTGGTGTCGAGGTCTTCTTTTTTGTTGATTAATCTAACTTGGTAGGTAGCCATTTCCAGATTCTCCTCAAACGTTATACAGTTGGTCTAATTTACGAATTTTTTGAGCAACCTATCCTACTTTTTGCTTCCTTTCTTCTTATAGAGATAGAGATGCTACGCTTAGTCGGTTTCTCTATAGGAGTAAGGGATGCAAGGCGAACTAGAAGCTACCTCAAGGGCATTGAAACTCTGCGGAATGCATCTATAGAAAGCCTCTACAATCAGACTTGGCGCTAACGGAATGATGTTAGCTGCAAGGTACACCAGTAGGCGTACCATCGTCTGTTTTGAAGGACTTTCCACAACCGCAGGTATCAGTTGCATTGGGGTTGATGAATTTAAAACCGCTTTCCATCACTCCCTCAACGAAGTCAACGATAACTCCGTCTAATAACGGCGCACTTTTGGCATCAACGTAAACCAGCACTTTGCCTTGCTGACTTACCAAATCATCTGGTTGGGGCTTGCTGGTGATATCGATTGCATATTCATAGCCGCTGCAACCACCATCTTTTACCGAGATGCGGACACCTTTAGTTGCGCCATTAGCGTCGGGTGCGGAACCTTTGAGGAATGCCCGCAGATGGAATTCTGCTTTTTCTGATAAAATAACGGCCATTAAGTCTCCTGATTTGTAGCAATTAGTTGTTCTGATTTCAGGTGGGGTTGTCCTTTGTCCTACCCTGCGGGAAGCCGCAGAAGCGTCTATGTCAGTTGTCCTTTGTTATTCACTAATGACTAATGACCAATGACTAATGACAAAAATTAACTATTTTGTGCAATACCCGTGGCTGTGGGTTCCATCGAATTGGATTGCGCGTGTCTCCAAGGCGCACTATTACCGCATACTGGACAAGAGCGATCGCGGTGAGAACGGCGTTTAGCAAATTCCATCCGATTTAGGTCGATTGTCAGCAATTGCGACAATAGAGGCTGACTAAACCCGGTGATCAGCTTGATAGCTTCCAACGCCGTTAAACAAGCTAAGGTTCCAGAAACAGCGCCTAGAACTGAAAAGCCGCGCTGATCCCAATCAGGCTTTTCTGGAAACAGACAAGATAAACAAGGAGTCACACCAGGAATAATCGTTGTCAGGTAAGCCTCCATCCCATTCATTGCAGCTTCCACCATTGGCTTACGCCAGCGTACACAGGCTTCATTTAGTAAATTGCGCTCTGTAAAATTGTGGGCACAATCAAGAGCCATATCGGCGGATTGCACTAACGAGTCTACATTTTCCGGGGTGATGTAATCATGAACAGCTTCCACTTGGACATCAGGATTAATCGCATCCAGAGTTTCTTTAGCTTTGAATACCCTTGGCTTACCTACCCAATCATCAGTCATAAGAACCTGACGATTCATATCATCTTGCCGCAAGTCACCACCCCGGACTAGAATTAGCCGCCCAACGCCCGCTACTGCTAAGTAAAGCGCCGCCGTACCGCCTAATCCCCCCACACCTGTCACCAGAACTGTCGCTGACTTCAAGCGTTTCTGTGCTGTTTCGCCAAAATTCGGAAGCATCATTTGGCGACGATAGCGTTCTAATTCGGTAGGCGTTAGGTTAACCAATTTATACCTCCTAATCAGAAGTGATTTCTGTCAGTGTGACTACATTTTTCGGCTTGTCGTTAAACACTTTGAACAGCTTTTGTTCATAAGCTGTCGATTCGATAAATAGCTGATAAGCTTTTTGTAAAGCCAAAGAATATTGATTTAGTCTCTCTTCTTGACTCAAGTCAGGAGAATTATCATCAATTTCCTGCATGTATTGAGAAAACTTTTTCAGAATATGTAGACGATGTACATTCACAACTTCTAAGTCGTAGGACATATTAAAGAATTGGAAAAATTCTTCTGCATCTACGAGCTTCTTGAATTCATCAATCGTTCTAGTCACGTCGCTTCGCTCCGAATTCAAAAGTCAAAATTCAAAATTAACAATCCCCATAATTTTAGGGGCTTGTATCTTTTTCCTCTTAGGTCATTTAGCATTTTCCAATTGTTTTAGATGTTGCTTAAGTTCATCTAACTTGCGATAGATTTCATAAGTTGCAGCTGCAACATCCATAAGTTGGTTGTAATCTGTTGGCAGACCTTCAGCTAAATCATGCAGATCCATTTTCATTTGACCTGCTTTGCTGTTCAGCCGTCTGATTTGGCCTTGTAGTTCCTCAATGCTCGTGTCTTCTACTTGCACAATCAGCCACTCCTTTTCTACAAGTTAGGAGTTATGAGTTCTAAATTAGAAACTGTAAGTTATGAATTATAAGTTAAGAGTTAACTTAACTACTCCCTCCTAACTCCTCACTCCTAACTCCTTAAATTTTGCCAACTTCCGGAAAGCGCTTCGCCAAATCAAGACCTTTTTTGACGTAGTTTTCTCCCTCTTCTGCTAATTTCTCTAGCGAGTCAAAGCCAAAGCGTTGAGCATCTCGCAAGGTTTTTACAGCTAGCAAGAGACGACCAGAAAAAACTAGCGCCCAGCCAAATCCTTCATGGCTCAAATCAACTACAACCTGGGATATCAAACCTGTTTCTTGTTCAATCCCAGCCGCTACAGCTCGAAAAAATGCCATAATCCGGGCTTGAGTTACCGGATCAACTTCACCCTCAACAGAAATTTCCCGTTTCTTTTGTTTGGTGACAATAAAGGGTTTGAGAATCAATTCATCCGACCAAGTACGATAAACTCCATAACTGTCTTGACCACGAATTTGTTTAATTAATACCTTCAGGAAAGGTGAGTTCAAGACTTCAGTTGTAGCGGTTCCGTTAACACTGTTATTTGCGGTCATACTGTTGCTTCGTCTTCGATTTCATCAGCAAAGTTTGTGGTTTTTGGCTGTAAAGCTTTACGCAACCAAGGTGGAGGATTACCTTTGAGGGTTTTCACTAGCTTGTTTAGCACTTCACTAATTTCTTCTTCTTCCGATCGCGCCTTCACTGGGGTGACACCTTTCTTGATTAAACGAGCGGCGGCGCTACCACCAATTGCTGTTACGTAAACAATCGTACAGTCGCCTATTGCCTCAAGTTTTGGGTTAATTTTATCTTCATTCCCATCTTCTTTGAGTTCGCCTTCAAAATTGAGGGTTTCTACGAAGTGATATCCCTCATCAGTAATTTCGTAAACATCAATCATTTTTGCCCATCCGAAGTGGGCATTAATATGAACTCGGTCACTCGTCGTGAAGGCTATTTTCATTGTAATTCTCCTCTCTAAAGTTTTGAATTTTGAAGCAATCCGGTTCAGTTAGTGATACTCGGAAGATCCCCCCAACCCCCCTTAAAAAGGGGGGCTAATTTAAGGCTTTCTGAATTCCCTCCTTTTTAAGGAGGGTTAGGGAGGATCGACTTTTAACTGAACTGTTTTGAATTTTCAAGTGTGAATTCAAAACTCTGCGCTCACAGTTCCGAACTCTTGGAACTGCTTAACTCTCGCTTCTTCTGCCTCTAAAAACAGGTTGCCGATGCCAAACACAATTTCCATCGTGCCTCGATAGCCAACTTTAGTAAATTGACCATTACCTAAGCGGTCATAAATGGGCAATCCTAGACGATAAAGAGGAATCGAAAGCCGTTTAGCGATCGCACCAACATTGGAGTTACCAATCAGCAAATCAGACCCAGCGCATAAGCTCTCAAAGTCTTCTAAATCGCCGATGGTGATGCTTTTAACCGGAAGTTTTTCTAAAAGGTGCGATCGCGTGGTTGTCACCGCCGCATGAATTTGCGCTCCCATCGATTGCAAGAAATGCACGGTTGACCACAACAAATCTGGTTCCAGTGCTAAAGAAACTCGCTTTGCACCGAAGTAAAAGTGAGTGTCCAACATTGCATCTTGCAACTGACGGCGTTGGCGGCGATATTTTTCCGGTACGCTGTTACCGCTCAGAATCGCCAATGCTTGGATAAACTCATCTACTGGTTCTAATCCCGTCAGTTCGCCAAACACCTCATAAGGTGTACCAAAGCGTTCTTCCAGAATCTTGGCAGCACCACGCATACTTTCACCCAATGCCAGGGTAAAAGCAGAACTACCTATTTCTCGTAGCTGTTTTAAGGTAGTTCCACTAACAGTAACCGCACTATAACTATCCTCTAAATGTCCATCTAGAGAAGCGCCAAGGTCAGGTACAAAGATCGGCACTAATCCAAAGGATGTGACTATCTCTTTGATTTCTTGTACATCCCCAGGTGTGAAAGCAGAACCCGCCAAAATCGTGACTTGTTCAGTTCTGAGTCCACCTGCGCGAGGAATTTCCTTAACTATGCTTTCCACAGCAACAGCAAAGCCATCTTGCAACGCACCTTTAAAATCTGGGGTGGGGGCAAAAACGATCGCTAAATCATTCAATTCAGGATGGCGATCGCGGATTTCTTTCAGAAAACCTTCGATGTCATCGCCTCTAGTTTCCGTTAACCCAGTACTACATAAACCAATAATTTCCGGGTTAGCCTTTTCTACCAGAGTCAGAATTGCTTGCTCCACATTCTCTTCACCACCCAAGATAGTAGTGACTTCTGTCATCGCCGTGGTAGCTAGGGGAATTGCTTCCCGGAAATGCCGCACTAGGACAACTTTGGCAAAAGCAGTACAACCTTGAGAACCGTGGAATAAGGGCATTGTCCCTTTCAATCCCAAAAAGGCTAAGGTTGCACCCAAAGCTTGACTTTGCTTGAGGGGATTAACTGTCAGCGCTTTGTTAGAAGCGGTAACGATCGCCATTAAACTACCTCCTCATTTGCAAGCTCTTTACTCTGCGTCTCTCTTGCCTCTGCGGTTGAAAAATGATTTTTTTGAACCACAGAGGACGCAGAGTACACAGAGAGAAAAAGATGAGAATTTGGTGTTGTCACCAACGAATCTAGGAACGTTGTGATCGCCATTAAATTTCCTCCTCGTCCCAAGGAGCGGGTTTGCGTATTTGTTCCCAAATCGGGCTATACAGAGCTTCGTAAAGTTCCCGCGCCATCTCAATCATTCCCACATAACCTGCATAAGGATGGTGGCGTTCTTGGTTGATATCAAGGAAAGGAATTCGAGCTTTCAAAGCGGTGTATTGGTTACGACCACCAGCAATCAGCATATCTGCGCGAGTGTCTTTAACCACCTGTAGCAATTCCTTGGCGTTGCCCTTCTCCAACATGATGCCATCGTTGCCGAGCAACTTCTTGATTTTGGCTTTATCTTCTTCAGTACTTTTTCGAGTACTAGTAGCAACAACTTCAATGCCTAAGTCCCTAGCAGCCGAGATAATCGACCAACTCTTGACACCACCAGTATACAAGACAACCCGCTTACCTTTTAGTCGAGCGCGATAGGGAGCCAGTGCCAAATCAAGAGCAGCCGTTTCTTCTGCAATTAGCTTTTCTGTCCGCTCTTGTAAATCAGCGTCGCCTAATTTAGCAGCGATGTTTCGCAGACAGCGATTCATATCATCGATGCCGTAGAAAGACTCTTCAATGTAGGGGATGTTGTAACGCTCCTCCATCTTTCTCGCCATATTCAGCAACGCTCGTGAGCAGATCATGACGTTGAGCTTGGCGCGGTGGGCGTAGCGAATTTCATCGTAGCGAGCATCGCCCGTAATTTTAGACAAAATACGAATGCCTAATTTTTCTAGCAGTGGTGTTACTCCCCACATTTCACCGGCGATGTTGTATTCACCGATTAAGTTAATATCATAGGGCGTTGTATGTTCCGGTTCTGCTGTTCCGACAACATATTCTAATAAAGCTTCACCGCCAAAACGGTTGCCCAGATTTTTACTGCCAATGAATCCTGGGGCAATGACGGGAACAACAGGAATACCAATTTTCTCAGCCGCAGCTTTACAGACAGCATCCATATCATCGCCAATTAGGGCTGTAACACAAGTGGCGTAGACGAATACTGCTGCTGGTTGGTAACGCTCGTGAAGTTCCAGAATCGCTTTATAGAGTTTCTTTTCGCCACCGAAGATGACATCATTTTCACCCAAGTCAGTGGTAAAGCCCATTTTGTAGAGTAGAGGGCCAGACGACAGACTACCACGACTGCCCCAGGAATTACCAGCACAAGCGATCGGCCCGTGGACTAGATGCGCTGCATCTGCGATCGGCACTAAAGAAATCATTGCACCATCAAAGGCGCAGCCCCCTTGAGCCGCGCCAGGTTGTGCCTGTTGGGCGCAAGACTTGTTTTTCTTTTCAGATTGTTTGTGCTGATTATGCTCGCATCCTGTCTCAGTCAGCAGCTCGTTGATTTTGCCTTGGGTGCTTTTCATCTCTCTTCTCTTAATTGTTAATTGTCCTTTGTCATTTGTCATTTGAATTGACTATTGTACAGACGCGTAGACGCTCGAAGATCGGCTTCTCGTAGAGTATAATCGCGTCTCTACCAATGACTAATGACCAATGCCCCATGCCCCATGCCCAATAATTAACAAATGTATCTTGTGACATCCTCTCCACATACATCGGCGAGGTAAGATAGAGCACGAAAACGCAATCCTACAAATTCGTCATATAAAGGATTGAGTTTACATAGTGGTGGGATATCAATACACTTCCCAAATAATTTAATTTGTCGCTCAAAGGGACAACAACAAGGAATTGTTTGGCAAATTAGATGAGCGAAGCGATTATTTTTAACCTGAATTCCATCCACTACACGCCGCAATGGATTAAGAAGATTGTTGAACCATCCTGGTTTTTTCTGGTTAGGTGGATGGTAATTAGGATGAGGATGAGTGTGAGTATGTTCGTGAGTGTGATTGATGGTTTCCATTTAGAGATACCTTGGGTAAATGCTATCAAGAAAAAGGGGAGTTGGGGATCGGGGATTGGGCATCGGGCATTGGGTTTGGATATTTCCCTGCTCCCGACTCCCTATTCCCTACTCCCCTTCTTTACCCTTTAATTAACACGTTGTGTTTCTACGCAATTTCTAACGAATCAAGTCGTAGGAAATATCTGTCTTAGAAGGAATGTTGGTGTTGCGATCGATTTCTTCAAACAGGGTATTTACAGTCCAGTTGAGGAGGTTGATTATACCTTGATAACCAATGGTGGCGTAGCGGTGTAAGTGGTGGCGATCCATGATGGGGTAGCCGATTCTCACGAGGGGAATCTTGGTGTCGCGCCACAGGTACTTACCGTAGGTGTTACCAACCAGGAAGTCTACTGGTTCGGTGAACAACAATGAACGCATGTGCCACAGGTCTTTACCACCCCAAACAGTTGCATTCTTACCAAAGGGGCTAGAAGCAAGCAGTTCTTTCATTTCTGCTTCAAATATTTCGTTGCTGTTGTTAACCAAGATATGCACAGGTTCAGCACCCATTTCTAGCATAAAGCCAACTACGCTGTATACTAAATCTGGTTCGCCGTAGATAGCGAAGCGCTTGC
>NZ_JBALBZ010000182.1:0-11133 GCF_036919495.1 Nostoc sp. | reverse complement strand
CGGTGATGGTTTTAGGATCTCCACAATCACCTTGAAACCTTACACAGTAAGGCATTAATTCCTCTTGCCTTCAAAAATGAGCGAACGTACAGTTAGAGATTAAGGTAAAATTATAAGTAAAAGTATTAAGAATTTTAAAGAAACTAATCAATGTCCAGCATTTCTATTGACAAAAGTAACTCTAGTGTTGTCGTTATCGGTGCGGGAATAGGTGGACTGACTGCTGGAGCATTATTAGCTCATAGAGGTTACAGCGTCTTAATTTTAGATCAGGCCCTCGTACCCGGAGGCTGTGCTTCGACGTTTAAACGACAGGGATTTACCTTTGATGTGGGAGCAACTCAGGTGGCGGGGTTGGAACCAGGGGGAATTCACCACCGCATTTTCTCAGAATTGTCAATAGATTTACCGCCAGCAACGCCTTGTGACCCTGCTTGTGCGGTGTATTTACCTGGGGAAAGTACACCGATTAATGTCTGGCGCGACCAAGAGAAATGGCAAGAGGAAGGACAAAAACAGTTCCCTGGTAGCGAACCGTTCTGGCAATTGATGGCAACTTTATTTAATGCCAGTTGGGAATTTCAAGGACGCGACCCGGTGCTACCACCACGTAATTTATGGGATTTGTGGCAGCTAATGC
The DNA here is from genome assembly GCF_036919495.1 of Nostoc sp. GTDB lineage: Bacteria > Cyanobacteriota > Cyanobacteriia > Cyanobacteriales > Nostocaceae > Nostoc. Next base: position 10,493 of record NZ_JBALBZ010000182.1, on the reverse strand, counting down.
AAGCGGTACGTCCCAGTACATTAATTACCGTACCCTTCACTTTGTTTACGGTAGGAGATGCATTACGGTTATGTGGACTGGGAAATGACCAACGACTGAGAACTTTTTTAGATTTGCAACTGAAGTTGTATTCCCAAGTTAATGCAGATGAGACAGCATTACTTTATGCTGCAACAGCGTTGAGTGTATCCCAGCTGCCCCAAGGATTGTTTCACCTCCAGGGAAGTATGCAAGTATTAAGCGATCGCTTGGTACAATCCTTAGAAAGAGATGGCGGCAAATTGTTGATGCGCCATACTGTAGAAGAAATCAAAGTAGAAAACGGCAAAGCTACTGCTGTAGTCATTAGAAATCAGAAAACTGGCGAAGTTTGGACAGAAACCGCCGACCATATAGTTACCAATGTCACCGTGCAAAATTTGGTGCAGTTATTGGGAGAACAAGCGCCATCTGGATATAAAAACCGGGTGGAAAAACTACCCCAAGCATCGGGCGCGTTTGTGGTGTATTTGGGTGTAGATGCCAGCGCGATTCCGCCTGAATGCCCTCCTCACTTACAATTTATGTACGATGTCAATGGCCCCATTGGCGAGAATAATTCCCTGTTTGTTTCCGTCAGTCATCCTGGAGATGGCCGCGCACCGTCAGGAAAAGCGACAATTATCGCTTCTTCATTTGTCGATCCTGCACAGTGGTGGCAGACTGAAGATTATGAAGGACTAAAAGAAAAGTTTACCCAAGAAGCGATCGCACATCTTGCCCAATACTTCTATCTCAAACCAGAAACTATTATTCATCAAGAAGCGGCAACACCCCGCACCTTTGCCCATTTCACAGCCCGCGATCGCGGTATAGTTGGTGGTATTGGTCAAAGGATTCCTACCTTTGGCCCCTTTGGGTTTGCTAATCGTACACCCATCCAGAATTTGTGGTTAGTTGGTGACTCTACCCATCCCGGCGAAGGTACTGCTGGGGTGAGTTATTCGGCGCTGACGGTAGTTAGGCAAATTGAGGCACAATAACTTATCAAACACCAGTAATTAAAAAGTCCTCCTTCCTTAGCAAGCAAGTCATACTTGTAACCGATGGCAAAGGGGACGGAAAACTGGTCAAATTAAGTTATTGTTGCGAATGCTGGAGTAATGACAGACAGCGTTTTAATTCTTGGTGGACGGGGGCGGATTGGTAGCACTGTTGCTCAGGATCTCGCTACGCATACGCAGGCTCAAATTACGATAACTGGACGTTCTGCGGAGTTTGGGAAGGCTGTTAGCTTGTCTTCGGGAGGACAAGTGCAGTTTTTGGTGTTGGACTTGGCAGAAGTTGACAAGTTGCAAGATGCGATCGCAAACTCTAACTTAGTCATCCATTGTGCTGGCCCATTTCACTATCGAGATACTAATGTTCTTGAAACCTGTATTGCTCAAGGCGTTAATTATGTAGATGTCAGTGACCATCGTTCTTATACCAGCAAGGCTCTTAATTTTAGTGAACAGGCTGCTGCTGCTGGTGTGACGGCAATTATTAATACTGGTATTTTTCCTGGTATTTCTAACAGTATGGTGCGTCAAGGTGTTGAACAATTTGATAAACCAGAAAAGATCCATTTAAGTTATTTGGTTTCGGGTTCTGGCGGTGCTGGCATTACAGTGATGCGAACAACTTTTCTTGGGTTACAGTATCCTTTTGAGACTTGGATAGATGGAAAATGGAAGATAATTAAGCCTTATAGTGAAAGAGAATTAGTCGAGTTTCCACCTCCCTATGGACGCACTGGAGTTTACTGGTTTGATATGCCAGAAACCTTTACACTGCCCAAAGCCTTCCCATCAGTAAAAACTGTAATTACTAAGTTTGGCTCTGTTCCCGATTTTTACAATCACCTAACTTGGATTGCGGCACACGTTTTTCCTAAGTGGTTAATGCAACGCCGTTACATGATTGAATTTCTGTCTCATGTCAGCCATTCAATGACAGATGTCACTAATAATTTTAGTGGAATTGGGGTAGCAGTTCGTTCGGAAGTTACAGGGCAAAAAGATGGTGAAACCGCCGTTTATTCTTCAACTGTAGTGCATGAAAATACAGCCGTGGCTTCTGGTTGCGGTACAGGTAGTATTGCCCAGTTATTGCTAGAAGGTAAACTCAAGAAACCAGGTGTTTTTGCTGTAGAAGAAGCGCTACCAACAGATTTATTTGAAGAAGTAATGCAAAGCCGAGGAATTAAAATTAATCACAGTTGGTTATAGGTTAATACGCTTAGGTTTAGCAGACTGGATGAAAATTTCATCCGATTTCACGAAATATTCAGATATTGGAGGTAAGGGCGTACATTTGTACGCCCTTACTATAGGCAAAAATTAATATACCTTACGATAGAAGGAAAAACTGTACCTAAACATATAGGATGCCTGTGAGCCTGAAATCTTGAATATATTTATACATCACCACGGCTCATAAAATAAAAACAGGAGCGTTTTTTTGTGCAAAAAATTTTATTAACTTTAAAGCAAGCGTTACGTTCAAGCTTTTTGGTCGTTGGTTTAATTATTTTCATTAGCTTATCAGGTTCTTTCATTTTCGTTCAGCAAGCTAGTAATGCAACTACTCTTGAAGAATTAAAGTTAATCCCGCCAGAGTATAAACCAAATTCTGAAGAAAAAGTTAATCGCGCTAACGAATTTGATCCAGGTGTTGGCGTTCAAGAAGAAGAACGACAAGAAGCTTATGAGCAAGCAATAAAAGATTCAAAAAACCTTAATACTATAGAGAAGACTTACGAAAGAAATTTGAAGGCTGAACAAGAACAAAATCCCCCAGAAAGTTTTGGTGAAAAAGCGAAAGAAGTTATTGAAAAGGTGACAGGTAAATAGGGAATATACACCTAACCCATAACCCCTTCCCTGCAAGGGAAGGGGAGTAATATTCAAAGCCTCTCTCCGATTTTAAGTCACAGGTTTAGAAAAAAATTAAATTGCTTTTACTCAAATTCATCTATTGTGGTAGGAGTATTAGACTTTATCTTATTAGCAATATTGCGCTCATACCACTTCATTAATGGAGTTGCACTGACGCCATGTATAATCACAGAAGCTACAATAGTAGTGTAAGTTATCCAAGCAATTTGTTCGGCAGCTTCACCTTTTAAGCCATTACCAAAGGCATAGGCAAGATAATATAAAGAGCCGACACCGCGAATACCAAACCATCCAATCAACCACCTAGTTCCTGGATGAAAGGTTCGGCGGTGTGATTCTACAGGGCGTTTGCCTATTGTGCTAATCCAAACTCCTACAGGTCGGATTATGAATAATAATAGAATTATCACTAATAAAGATTGCATAGCATAGTTGAGCATTGGCTTGAATAATAATATTGATCCCAATAGTAAAATTGTTCCAACTTCCAGCAGTTTTTCAAGTTGCTCAACAAATTCCAACTGTGCTAGCGGTTTTTCAGGATTTCTGTAACTGCGTTGGACAACTAAGCCAGCAACAAATACTGCCAAAAATCCATAGCCATTTACCATTTCTGTTAAGGAATAAGTTATTAAAATTGTGCTGATAGCAATAAAATCTTCCATTAACTTATCAGCACGACGGCGTTTTTGAATTCTTTTTTCAATCCAAACTATAGATTTGGCAACAACAATTCCCATAACAATGCCAGCTGCGATCGCCCAAATTAAATCAACCGCAATCCACTGTTTAAACCAGTTACCCCAGTTATCATCTTTTAATGCATGAAGGCCAAAATAAACGAAGGGAAAAGCTAGAGCATCATTTAATCCACCTTCAGAAGTTAAACCAAATCTCAACTCATCTTGGTCGTTTATATCGGTCAGTTGTACTTCTGATGCTAATACTGGATCGGTAGGTGCAAGAATTGCTCCTAATAAAATGGCTTCTCCCCAATTCATCCCTAAAAATAATTTACCCACAACAGCCAGAGCAAAAATTGAAATTGGCATCAGAAATCCAATCAATCGCGCCGTAATGTCCCAAGTCTCCAACCTTAGAGGACGAACAATTCTTAAGCCGCAGCTAAACACAGAAATAATTACTACAAGTTCTGTTATTTTTTCCAGCACTTCGGCATTAAAAACGTCATCTCGACGAAATTGAATCAGCCCAAAGGCATAAGGGCCTAGCAAAATACCAACTACTAGATAGATAAGAGCAAAAGAAAGAGGTAAACGAGCAATCCAACCTGACCCTAATGTGACCATCAAAAGAAGTAAACCAATCACAAATAGGTCAATAATATAGATATCTACCATATAGCGATTTATATAAAAATTAGGGGTTCCTTTGTAAGGATAGTTGTAATAGCTTGGTGTTAGAAATTACCTATGGGCAGATTTTCGGGAATTAGAAATTGGGGATTCATACCAGCCAGCAAATTTGAGAAGAAGGGAATAGATAAGATCGTGCTTTGATTATTCGCGTCTGGATTACAACACAGCCCCTAAAATAATAGGATTTAGCACGGGAATATGGTTAATACCACTGGAAAACCTCACTTCTATTTCTCTCTCCTTTTAGGCTACAGTTACGCATAAGTAAAAAAATCCTCTACCCATATTTTTCTCAGAGTAAAACTGTCACATTCACCTACATCCCGCCCAGAACTAAAGTTCAGGGCTGATAGCTGAAGTCCACTCAAGTGGACTGAATTGATTGATTATTTAGTCCACTTGAGTGGACTTCAGCTATGAGACTCGGAATTCATTCCGAGGCGGGATAGAAACGCAGTGCAAGATTTATTAATAAAGATATGACCAGGGCAAGGCTTGTGTGTACACCTTAGCCTTTTTAAGGAGGGTTAGGGAGGATCAAGCCTTAACTGAACCAATACGCCCGGGTTAAGGCTAAAAAATAAAACTGGTGTAGGTTGGGTTGAGGAAGGAAACCCAACATTCTCAAGGCTTTGTTGGGTAACACTAAAGTTCAACCCAACCTACGATTCTTCTTAACTGAACTGTATTGGTCTATATTCCCTACTTTCTCATTCAGATATCGCATAATTTAGTACAAATATACTATAATGTAGATAGCGTCCACAAAGCCTAGTAAAACGTATAACGGCTCTGTGAAAACCTTCTGGAAGATGGATTCAAGGGTTAGTTCGATGATGAAGCATTACATTCTCAACCTCAATCCGACTGCCAAGCATGAATGGGATCGGTGTATTTTACGTGACCCGTTGACTGCCAAACGCCCAGACATTGCCAAATTAATTGCTGAAGCAGTTGGTGCTGATACAGGCAGTTATTTAGTGAGCGTGAATATCGAAGTTCAAGTTTTGGAGCAAGCCGCAGTCCCTCAAGCCGAACAACTCTCGCTTTCATTTCCAGAAGTGAGTGTGCCGTCACAACCACAACTGCGGGAAGCGGCTTGAGCTAAAGTGCAGAGTTTAGCACAGAAAATAAAGCCTGTATAAGCAGGCTTACTTCGTGTAGCCGCAGATTGAAGTCTGACGGTTAACCGAATCATCAGTAGATTTGACCTGAGAGGAAATTATTAAATGATGCAACTGAGTCATTATCCAGCTGCGTTGGGCGAAGCCCTTGCCGTTCGCGCAGCGTCTCCGACAGGAGAAGGCATCGCACAAGCTGCTCAACGGGCTAATGAAATAGACTCTCAGTTCATGGCAGTGCAACACCAAATTAACCGATTTGCAGGCAATGCGGATCGTGTCGCCGCCTTTGAAATGGATTTGAAAAATGATGCTCAACGCAATGCTCGTCGCTTTGAAGTGCTGCTTGTAAATCAGAAATATCAAAAGGCAATAGACACCCAAATTCGATTAACTCTCGATAAAGCAAATGCCATCGCTCATTTGGAATATCTGCGTAACCAGTTTAGTGTAGCTAAGTTAGAAGCAAGATTAACGTAGCTTGCCGCCATAGGCATCGCTCAACAACTCTCTGATTTTGAATCTCGTGAATTAGTTGGTTTGTAATCACACCTGAACCGTAGTCTGATTATACAACTGCTAAGGAGGCTAAGTTACCCTTGTAGCCACTAATCTCAATCACGGCATCCGTGAGGGCAGAGAATCCATTAGTGTTATCGTTGAGTGCCAGAAAAGTTTGCTGATAATTGCCTGTACCAAGGGTAAAAGTTGCCGCACCTTTAGCAACAAAAGCAGTTGCAGTCAATATCTGTTGTACATCTGAGACATTTAGACTTGCAACTTTGCCAAGTTGAACTAAATTAGCCGCGCTAACTGCATACAGCCCATCAATCTTATCTTGACAAATGTTCAAGTCAGTTATTTTATCAAAGCTAGACAGTAGGGAATCACTCAGACTGTTGAACACAAATTTATCAGTGCTACAACCGCCTGTGAGGGTATCACGTCCAGCACCACCATTGAGGATATCACGACCATTACCACCAATTAGTTTGTCATTTCCGGCTAATCCAAAAAGTTGATCGTTGCCGTTTTTGCCGGAAATTTGATCATTACCAGCCCCACCACTGAGTTTATCTGCACCATTGCCACCGTTTAAGGTTTGGTTTGGCACATTTCCCTCTGTAGTGGTTTTGCTGATTAATTGACCATTGGTATCATACAGATAAGTGGCAACTGCATCAGTAATGCCATCACTGTTGTTGTCAATATCTGCGGAAATTAGTTTGCCGTTGCGATCGTAGTTGAAAGTGGTAATCTCATTAGCAATGCCATCATTATTTTTGTTAGCTACCTGTGCAGCGAGTTTGCCGTTAGCGTCGTAACTGTAAGCGGTGACTTCATCAACAATGCCATCACGATTATTGTCAATTTTTTGTGATTTCAGGTTGCCGCTAAAATCGTAGCTGTAGATGCCAACTGCATCAATTACACCATCATTGTTGAAGTCGTAGCTGGCGGATGCGCGTCCATAAGTATAGCTTTGGACATAATCAACTTTGCCGTCGCCGTTGTTGTCACGGCTAAAGGATGTCAGGTTGCCCTTGGCATCATAAATAGAGGTTTCGACATAATCACCTTTGCCGTCGCTGTTGTTGTCACGGCTAAAGGATGTCAGGTTGCCCTTGGCATCATAAATAGAGGTTTCGACAGAATCAACTTTGCCGTCGCCGTTGTTGTCATAGCTGGTGGATGTCCGGTTGCCCTTGGCATCATAAGTATAGGTGTTGACATAATCAACTTTGCCGTCGCCGTTGAAGTCAACGCTATCGGATGTCCGGTTGCCCTTGGCATCATAAGTAAAGGTTGCGACAGAATCAACTTTGCCGTCGCCGTCGTTGTCACTGCTATCGGATGTCAGGTTGCCCTTGGCATCATAAATAGAGGTGGTGTCATAAAAAAGTATGCCGTCGCCGTTGCCAAAGCTACTCAATGTCCGGTTGCCCTTGGCATCATAAGTATTGGTTTGGACATAATCAACTTTGCCGTCGGCCTTCAAGTCAACGCTATCAGATGTCACCTTGCCCTTGGCATCATAAGTATAGGTTTCGACATCATCAACTTTGCCGTCGTCGTTGTTGTCATAAGTAAAGGATGTCACCTTGCCCTTGGCATCATAAGTATAGGTTTCGACAGAATCAACTTTGCCGTCGCCGTTGTTGTCAGAGCTATTGGATGTCTGGTTGCCCTTGGCATCATAAGTATAGGTGTAGACAACATCAACTTTGCCGTCGTCGTTGAAGTCATAGCTATGGGATGTCTGGTTGCCCTTGGCATCATAAGTAAAGGTTTCGACAGAATCAACTTTGCCGTCGCCATTGTTGTCACGGCTATTGGATGTCAGGTTGCCCTTGGCATCATAAATAGAGGTTTCGACAGAATCAACTTTGCCGTCGCCGTTGTCGTCAGTAGTATTGGATGTCCGGTTGCCCTTGGCATCATAAATAGAGGTGTTGACATAATCAAATTTGCCGTCGCCATTGTTGTCAACGCTATTGAATGTCAAATCATAGCGGTAGGTAATAACTGAGTCTGTTATTCCATCACTGTTGTTGTCTGTCCTCTCAGATATCACTTTGCCATCGACATCATAAGTGTAAGTTGTGGTTGAGGTCATAAAATTAGTGTTCTTTATCTGTTTGATTCCACTTGTGTACTGCTATGTGTTTTCATCACACATCGCTATGTTCTGCAAAATCTTTTTATCTACCAAGTCTTGTTAGTTAAATGTATTTTTGCTGCATCAGTCACAAAAATGATATGATATATGTTTTTTTAAGTCAATCTTGTTAATGACATTATTGCTAACTTAACCAACTTAGTATACTCATTTTCAGGGAAACGCAAAGTTTTTAAATTCCATTCGCTGGAAACTTATCCCCCATGCGTGGAGAGGCTTTGAAACCTAGTACGTAGGGACACACAATTACAGCTAGTTGTGCGCCCCTACCAATTGTCTGTATTCCACGCAATTTAAAACCGCTATATGTCTATTTAAGCGGACGTGATATGAGACAGCAGTTGGGAAATTTGCTGATTAATAATTGCAACATCAAAACGCTGACTAGCAGTAGTCCAGGCATTATTAGCTATAGTTGCAGTTATTTCTGTCTCCTGAAGACAGGTAATAATTACTTGTGCAAGTTCTTGGGGTTCTCCTGGTGTCACTAGAAAGCCATTAAGTCCATGTTCTACTAATTCCATTACACCCCCAGCTTTTGCTGCAACTACAGGTTTTCCACATAGCATTGCCTCTACAATCACTCTACCAAAGGGTTCTGGGGAAGTAGAGGTATGTGCTACCAAGTCACAAGCTGCCATCAAGGGAGGAATATCAGAACGAAATCCTAAAAATTTGACGCGGTTTTCTAATCCTAGTTTAGCAACTTGTTGGTGTAACTGTTGGACGTAATCTTGTTCACCAAATAGTGCATCACCCACTAAAATTGCTGTCACTTCTGGCGGACATTTGGCAAGGGCATCAATTAAAATATGCTGCCCTTTCCAAGGTGCAATACGGCTAAAGTGTCCGACTACAAATTTTCCTTGCAATCCTAGCTGTTGCTGTAATTGATTAATGTCAGGCTCATGAGTTTGATATTTTTTTGAATCAAAGCCGTTATAGACAACTTCGATGATATCTGGGCGTCCCCCCGCTTCTAAAAAGGCTGTTTTACTAGCTTGGGAGTTGGCAATTACTAATGATGCAAAACTATTAGCTAAATTAACAGCAATGCGAAGATTAGTTAGGCTAAAATGTTCTTTAGAAAGGATATCATGTAAATGATAAACTAAAGGAAGATGACTGAAAAAACTTGCTAATGCTCCGACAACTAATGCTTTTTGGGTGTTGGCATAAATTAAATCGTATTCACGCGCTATTTTAACTACTTTAGTAATCAAAGGCGCAAGTTGTGCCAAACTCTTTAATCCTTGCACTAAACTGCTTTCTTTGCGAACTTGGATTGCTTGAGTTGCAAGAACTTCTACTGGAATATGATTTTGCTGCAATAAATCTTTAAATGAGCCATCTGCAAATAAACCTACCAAAGCGCGATTTCCATAAGGTTTAGCAATATCTATTAAACACAATTCTGCGCCGCCTGGTTTACCACTTTGGTCTAGAAAAAAAATTCTCATTAAACCTCTATTTTATTTAATTTGACCTACGTAGCAACCCTAATATCTATTACAGTCAATTCTTTAAGCTAATAAAATCTTCCGTACTTGTTGGGCGATTTGATTCCAGTCGTAGTTTGTGGTAGCGTACTGACGACAGGCTTCTCGTGAAGGTATGGGGATATTTCCCAAAAGCACTTGCTCTAATTTTTCAGCAATGACTGAGGCTTCTGTTGAAGTAGTAATTAAATCGGGTGAAAATCCTGATAAAATTTCTGGCATTCCTCCAACTGGGGTACATAAAACAGGAGTACCACATGCTAAAGACTCAATTATTACTAATCCGAAACCTTCAAAAGATTGGCTAGGCATGACAGTCAATTCAGCAGCTTGATAAGCTATAGGCAATTGCTCATCAGGTAAAAAACCTAAAAACTTAATGTTGTCGGCTAGCCCTAATTCTGTAGCCTGTTGTTGTAGTGCAGCTTGGATGTGACCACGACCTGCGATCGCAAGCCAAACATCTGGTATTCTGGGCTTAATTATAGCCAGTGCCTGTAATAATTTGTCAACTCCGGTTCGATGTACTAAGCGGCGTGATGTAAATAGGATACGGCGATTAGTTGGCCAGCCTAACTTTGTACAAGCCTCTTGGGGTGATAAATTTGGCTGAAACCAGTTAATATCAACTCCACCAGGAATAATATTAATTTTGCTCCACGGTACTTGATATTTATCATGTAGAATTTTACCAAAGGCTTTGCTCAAAACAATGAAGCGATCGCAGCGATTATAAGTGTTTTGTTCTATTAGCCAGTGCTTGATTAAAAGACTAAGGTTTTTATTAACCACTTCTTGCTGACTCTCAGAAGCCCAAGGGCCATGAAAGTTAAAAGTAACTGGTACTCCCTTTGGTAAAATATCTAAAATAGGAAAGCTATATAATGCAAAGTGCA